>NZ_JBHULU010000010.1:0-209135 GCF_042684605.1 Pontibacter locisalis | reverse complement strand
GTCAAAAGGTCCGGCCTGTTATAACAGGCCGGACCTTTTGACTTCTGTTATTTGTAAGTTGAGGTTCTGGAGAAAGCTGGTAAATGTGGGAAATTAGGCAAGCCTAAGTCACTTTTTTGTTTCCCCAAATGAAAGCCATTATCTACATAATTACTGGCTGTTCCTTTTTGGTTAGGGTTATGAATGACACCAAGATAGTAATTGTCCTTCCTGGCCATATAAATTCTGCCATCCGGCCCGAGCTGTAAAGCGCCAACTTTAGGGCTGCCAGAAACACCTACTACTACCGCAGATTTGGCTATTGCATCTTGATTCCCAGCAGTCAGATCAAACTGTACAACTTGTCCTTTGCCGTCTTCCTTCCCGTAAGTAGTACCATATAGTTTGCTGCCGTCCGGTGAAAAGGCTACACCATAAGCCTCTGAAAAGCCTTTAAGAAGAATAGGGTCAGACACTTTACCAGTAGACCTGTCGAATTTTAAGATTTCAAAGTTGCTGTCGTCATTCCATAAAGCCGCTGCCAGGCGAGTACCGTCTGGGGAAGGAACTAAATAGCCTATTGCCTTCCGATTAGGGCCTCCGTGAACGGTGCCTACCATACTCATGACCGGCTGTGTGGTAACGCCTTCATCATTTATCAGGAAAGCCATGTACCCGTTGCTGTTCCACCGGTGAGCAAGTACCCACCAATCACGTCCGTTACTATGCTTAACTGCTGTAAGCTTCTCAGTGGCCGGAGCAATTATGAAGTTGTTTTTATACACCAGATCACCCTTGCCGTTATCTTTATTCATATCCACGATGCTGTAGCGAAGACCATCAGACTGTGCCTGAATATCTGTGGTGAAGATGTAGTAAATGTTGTCGCTGCCTGGTTTTGGAAGTATAAGGGCAGACTGTGTGGAAGATTTTCCACCCATCAGGCCGTTTCCGTTGGGCATTACTTTATGATCACGGTTCCAAACCGTGATACCGTTAGTGTATAACACAAGATTACCATCTTTATCAGACCAAACTGCACTTCCTTCTTCAGTAAACAATCGGCTGGAGGTAGCCTGAGCAGTGTCGCCTGAAAATATCATACCTGCGCCTTTACCGAAGTACCAGTTATTTTTCTCTCCCTGGGCAAAGGTGGTAAAGCCACTAAAAGTGAATAAAGCTACTGCTGCTAAGTGTTTAAGTTGTTTCATAACTATAGCTAAACGTCTGTTGACAGCTGAAAGTACAAATGCAGTGCCAAGGATTTTGAGCAGAAGGAAATTAAGGTGCTGTGACAAAAAGCGGAAAGCAGGACTTTGCCTGCTTTCCGCTTTTAGATTTTTGGTATGGTATTCCTACTGTGCTGCTCCTGTTGTGTCTCCGCTAAGAACATCGTTGACATGAGCCGTGTCTGGTCCGGTTTCATTCGTGTCGCCTGTGGTGGATTCAGGAGACATTTATACAGTAAGCCAAGGATTTATGGGAAAGGTATGCTATTCCTTCTGCGCAGCCGCCTCCTGTTCAGTTAATCTGTAAAGGGCAGGATACTCCGAAAGTAGCTTTAACAAAACTCCGTTGGTCCAGCCGAATCCATCCTGGTTAGGGTATTCGCCGCCGCCAGCGTCTAAGGTCAGGTCTTCCACATTGTACTTCTCCATCAGCTTGCCTGTTACCTGGTACACATCTTCATTTAGGAGAACCCAATTCTTAGCAATGGTATTAGCGAGATCTTCGAAACCATAGTTACGGAACGCCTGAATCGTCATCCATTGCAAAGGAGCCCAGCCGTTTGGTGCATCCCACTGCTGCCCGGAATGGTTAAGTGTGGTAACAACTCCGCCAGGACGCAGGAAATGAGACGCTATTTTTTTAGCTACCGCTGCGGCAGGCTTACGCTTTACCATGTTAAAATAAAGCGGGTAAACAGAAGCCAATGTAGGAATATCTGTTGTTGCTTTCTTTACAAAGTTGTAGTCATAAAAGAAGTTGTCTTTGTCATTCCAGTTATACTTTAGCACCGCATCACGTCGTGCTTTTGCCAGTTTTTCATACCTGCGGGCCTCCTCTTTATTACCCGCCAGCACCGCCATTTCCTGAAGTGTTAACTCCATGTGATAAAGCAGGGAATTCAGGTCTACTGGAATAAGGTTGGTTGTCTGGATGGTGCTGATGCTTTTACCGTCAGCAAACCAACGGCTGCTAAAATCCCACCCGGATTCTGCTGCCGCTCTGATATCCCGGTAAATCTCTTCCGGGTTTCTGCCAGATTGTTCTGCCAGTTCCACATCTTCAATGTATGACTCTGGCCTAGGCTCAGGTCTGTCATCCCAGTACCTGTTCAGGATGCTGCCATCCGGCATGCGTACCACACGGCGGTGCGTAGGGTTGGCAGCAGTCAGGGTTTCGGCTCCTTCCATCCAGAACTCATACTCTTTTTTGAGAGCAGGAGCATACTTTGATAATACCTCCCGGCCTTTCTGTTGTGCCAGCACACGTAGCATGAGCGCATAGAATGGAGGCTGTGACCGGCTAAGATAGTATGTCCGGTTACCATTCGGGATGTGCCCTACCGTTTGAATGAGGTGGGTAAAGTTGTCTACCATGTTTTGTATTAGCTCTGTCTCATCACTGACCTGCAGGCCAAGCATGGTAAAGAAGCTGTCCCAGTAGTAGATTTCCCGAAAACGGCCTCCCGGTACAATATAAGCGTGCGGTAATGGTATCAGTGAGCCTCCGGCGTCATCGGGTGTCCGCGTAAGCACAGGCCATAAACGTTCTATATGCTCTGTTACAGAGTGGCTGGAATCGGTGGTAAAACCTGTTGCCGGCTGTGGTGGTAATTCGAAATGTTCTAGTACAAATTCTTTTAAAATGAAGCCGGGCCTGTTCCGCTGCTGCCGGTATTCGTACACGATCTTGTCTGGGTCAGACAGGGGCACACAATCCGGAAACGTCTTAGAATCCTGAAAAACGTGCTGCAACTGCACATGCTCAAACAGTTCACCCAGATCCTTTGCCGGCCGGTATAACTGCTGCGCCTGTGCTGGCTGCAAGATAAGGGTGAGAGGTAAAAGTAGCAGGAGGTAAAGCTTTAAGGTGCAATAAGTATACTTCATACTTCACTTGATTTTGTGTGAGTGACTGCCTACTCATACGCAATGCGGTAGCAAAGTGTCAAGTATACTATTCCTGAGTATACCGCACAAATGAAACCTGCCCCATCGCATCTTTTTCATATTTGGCTACAGTATATTCTTGAAATCGTGCCTCAATGTTTTCTTCTCCGGGACTCACTCTTGTTGGTGCAGGTTTATCCTTCAAAAAGAAATAAACCTTTGTGTTACCATACTTAGTATGAGGCATGTAATCTCCATAGGTTCGCATCTGCTCCCATAGCGTATCTGCAACAGTAACAGCATATATCCTTACGATAGGGCCAGTGTTATTTTCATTGCGATACATCGCCACTTCCTCAAAATCTCCCTCTAAGTCATCCGGGCCAGGTATGGATAAAGTATCATAAACAAACCAGGCGACGAGGAGGACAGAAACAAGTATCAGGATGTGTTTTAGTTTCATAATAGTAGAGATAAAACGTCTATGCCTCGGTTGTGTTAGTTCTGCCCTGCTTAGGCTTACAGATAGAAATGAATAATAAATATAATACGAAGCCCGTGGAAAAGGAAAAGCCACAGCTGAAATAAGTAAGCTGTGGCTTTTAGTGGATTTAATATATCATGATTCCTAATCTTGTACCTGCTTTATCAGCTTCTCCAGGATATTCTGAGCTGCTACTGAGATGATAGTACCAGGACCAAACACTCCTTCTGCCCCGGCCTTGAACAGGAAGTCATAATCCTGTGCCGGGATCACACCGCCAACAATCACCATGATATCCTCACGACCCAACTTGCGGAGTTCTTCGATAAGTTGTGGTACCAGTGTCTTATGACCGGCTGCCAGCGAAGACACTCCAACAACGTGTACATCGTTTTCAGCAGCTTGCATGGCTACTTCGCCTGGAGTTTGAAACAAAGGTCCAATGTCCACATCAAAGCCAAGATCGGCAAAAGAGGTGGCGATCACTTTAGACCCACGGTCATGTCCGTCCTGACCCATTTTAGCTACCATGATCCGTGGTCTGCGGCCTTCCAGCGCCTCAAACTGATCAGCTAAAGCTTTTGCACGGGCAAAGTTATCATCATCCGAGAGCTCAGCAGAGTAAATTCCTGATATAGACCTGATCACAGCTTTATGTCTTCCATATACTTTCTCCAATGCATCTGATATTTCGCCTAAGGTAGCTCTTCGTCGTGCTGCCTCTACGGCTAAATCCAGCAGGTTACCCACCCCTGACTGTGCCGCATCTGTTAATGCCTGTAGTGCATTCAGTACGCTTCCTTCGTCGCGTGTTTCTTTTATACTGGCCAGGCGGCGCAATTGTGCCTCACGAACGGCAGTGTTATCAATGTCCAGGATCTCGATTTCCTGCTCCTGCTCCGGCTTATACTTGTTTACGCCTACAATAATGTCTTTGCCCGAGTCAATGCGCGCCTGTTTACGGGCTGCAGCCTCTTCTATGCGCATTTTCGGCAGGCCCGTCTCAATCGCTTTGGCCATACCGCCTAGTTCCTCTACTTCCTGCATCAGTGCCCAGGCTTTGTGCGCAATCTCATGCGTCAGCGCCTCCACATAATAAGAGCCACCCCATGGGTCTACTACCTTAGTTATGTTTGTTTCCTGCTGCAGGTATATCTGGGTGTTACGCGCAATACGAGCCGAGAAATCAGTTGGCAGAGCAATGGCCTCATCCAGTGCGTTAGTGTGTAAACTTTGGGTGCCACCTAAGGCAGCTGCCAGGGCCTCTACGCACGTACGGGTTACGTTATTGAACGGGTCCTGCTCAGTCAAGCTCCAGCCGGATGTTTGGCAGTGCGTGCGCAGTGCCAGCGATTTCGGGTTCTTCGGGTTAAATTGATTGATGAGCTTAGCCCATAGCATACGGGCTGCACGCATTTTGGCAATTTCCATAAAGTGGTTCATGCCGATGGCCCAGAAGAATGACAGGCGCGGGGCAAAATCATCAATGTCCATCCCTGCTTTAAGACCAGTGCGCACATACTCCAGGCCATCTGCCAGGGTATAGGCCAGCTCAATGTCTGCCGTGGCGCCGGCTTCCTGCATGTGGTATCCCGAGATGGAGATAGAGTTAAAGCGCGGCATCTTTTTGGAGGTGTACTCGAAGATGTCGGCGATGATCTTCATGCTTGGCTCCGGCGGATAGATGTAGGTGTTGCGCACCATGAACTCCTTCAGGATATCATTCTGAATGGTTCCGCTTAGCTGTTCCGGCTTCACACCCTGCTCTTCGGCAGCTACAATGTAAAAGGCCATGATCGGTAGCACAGCTCCGTTCATCGTCATAGAAACAGACATCTGATCCAGCGGTATCTGGTCAAACAAGATCTTCATGTCTTCCACGGAGTCGATGGCTACACCGGCTTTACCCACATCTCCCTCCACACGAGGATGGTCTGAGTCATAGCCGCGATGCGTGGCCAGGTCAAAAGCTACGGAAAGCCCTTTCTGCCCACCTGCCAGGTTACGACGATAGAAGGCATTAGATTCCTCAGCTGTGGAGAAGCCGGCATACTGACGGATAGTCCATGGCTTCTGTACATACATGGTGCTGTAAGGGCCACGCAGGTAGGGCGGAAGACCTGCTGCAAAATCGAGATGCTCGAAGTGCCTGGCATCTTCAGAAGTGTAAAATGTTTTTACCTCTATCTGCTCCGGCGTTTTCCATGTCTTTGGCTGCATTGGGTCTTTGGGGCCATGCTCTGCCGAAGCAACTTTATTTATGTCTATTTTAGAAAAGTCAGGCTTCATGTGTTTAATTATCAATTATGAATGACGAGTTATGAATCGTATACTAGTATAATTCGTCTTCAAATCTTCTCATCTTCAATTTAAAATCTAACTCGCGTGCTCTGAGGTTACCACCCAGCGACCATCTTTCTTCTTCCAGATCTGGGACGACACACCTCCCATCAGGTGCTTCCCATCTAATTCAATTTTCCAGCGAAATACGAAATATACTGCCTCAGGTGATACCTGCTCTATGTGGAGCGGCTCGTAACTGTAAACGCCCATGGTGCTGCTATCTGTAAAATCAGAACGGAATACTTCCAGCACCTCCTGGTAGCCACGCTCCACACCACTTTTGCTCACCCAAAGCATTTCAGGTGAGTTGAAGTAAAAAGTCATCGCTGTCTCCAGGTCGCCTTTGTTCCATGCTTTTATCTGCCCTTCTAGGGCCTTTACTACTTCTTTTTCAGCAGTAGTTCTGGGAGTCACAAAAGAGGAAAGTGTTGCTGCAAGGGCCATTATTAAAATATTTAAGAGTATAAGCTTCATTTAGTCTTGGTTACCGTCTCCGTGAAGCTTCTTATGGATCACGTTCATGATAGTAGACATGTCGCAGTCTTCGAAAATAAACTCATCATAGCCATTGTCTATCATTTCCTCCTTCATGTGCTGTGGGTTATCAGCAAGGATGATGGTAGGCTTAGCATGGTGGTTTCGAAGTCTGGGTCCGAACTCACGCACATAAGCAGCCTCGGAAGATGATACGACCAGTACTTCTGCTGATGCTTTATCTATTTCTTCTGATGCAGTCTCTACAGTAGGGTATTGGACAACTTCCGTCTCAAAGCCGACACAGGTAAAAAACTCCTGCGCAAAAGTGGCATTCACATGTCTTTGCACAGCCTCGCCTATAACTGCAATGATAACTTTAGGTTTACGGTTTGCTTTGCGAAGGTGAAGTTCCGTAGCCATTCGCATGACCTCGGTAGGGTATGCAGCGCGCGTAGTATCAAACTCCGAACTTTGGATCAGCTCCTCCGGGTCAAAGTTTATTTGCTCTTTTGGGTTAGGATATTTGTTGGTGCCCACCAACACATCGCGGCCAGTGGCGATGTTCCTGAATTTCCTGCGGCTTACTTCCGTTATACTGCCAAGTATAAATCCACTTTTGTATGCTTCCTCAAAGCCCCCCTGTTTTTCTACTTCCTGGAAAAGATCCCATGATTTCTGTGCCAGCTCATTCGTAAGCGACTCCAGGTAATAAGAACCTGCGGCAGGGTCAATGGCTTTGTCTAAATATGCCTCTTCTTTCAGGATGATCGACACGTTACGGGCAATGCGCTCCGAAAACTCTTCAGAATGTTTAAAGGTGCTGTCGAACGGCAAAACTGCTAAGGAATTGCAGCCTGAAATAACGGCAGCCATTGCCTCTGTAGTAGTTCTCAGCATGTTCACATAGGGGTCAAGCGTAGTTTGATACCAGCTGGAGGTTGAGCTGTGGATGCGCAGATAAGCAGCCATGCCCGGCTCTGCTTTATATGCCTCCACAATGGTTGACCACAGCAGGCGCAGTACACGGAGCTTGACTATTTCAAAGAAATAGTTTGTGCCGGAAGCCATATGAAACTGGATATTTCGCAAAACTGATTCCAGTGGCTCGCCAGCATCCGTCAGCCTGTCGACATAAGCCACAGCGGCACTTAATGTATAAGCTATCTCCTGTGTAACAGAAGCTCCTATGCTGGAGAAGCTGGTCCCGCTAACGGTTATGCCGTACAGGTCGGGGCTTTCTTTTGTCAGGTCCAGTACCTGGATAATTGCTTTCTTCTCTTCGTGTGTGATGGTGCTCTTGATCGTGATAGGATCGAAGCTTACAAAGCCTTTCAGGTTTAGGTGTGACAGTTGACAATCCTTCAGTTCATTGTAAAGGTGACGCAGGAAATTATCTGGTTGCTCCTTTAAGGTATAACTGACGGTATGCTTTGTAAGGTCAACACTTCTTACCAGGTAAGCAACTTCGAATAACTCAGGGTTATGTATGATAAAATGAATACCATCTGCGCCTCTTTGCAAAGCATCTGCAGCTTTTTCAATGGCATGTCTGCCACTCCCTTTCACCTCAATTTGCTGGATGTTCTGCCATGAATTGTCGCTTGTCTTGCGGCCTCTCAAAAAAGGAAAGTCTCCGGGCTTCTGCTGAACAAAAGGCAGGCTGGATATATCTTCGCGGGTGTAATATGGTTTTACATCAATGCCTTCGTAGGTATGCCATGTAAGACTTTCAAGGGGGGTGCCGCGCAGGTCTTTCAACGCTTTCTGTTCCCAATCAGCTGCCGTGGAAAGCGGTTGACCGCCGCCGGCAGGGGTGAACTCCGCAAAAAGTGGCTGCGGATTTTGCTGCTCTTCCGTCATTATACTTGTGCTCTAATTTCTTGTAAAGATAGAATTTTAAACCTTATCATGTAACTGCGCCGCTTGCTATATTGGATAGTTGCTATGTTTAGTCAATACGGTCTACATACGCCTGGTATACCCAATAGCCAATAAGTAGCCAGATGATGACAATAACTGCCGCCATAATGTAATTCGGCCTGCGCTGCATCATCTGTTCCTTAGCCTTCTGGCGGTAATGGAGCAGTACAGGCGCAGGAATCAGCTTTATAGATAGCCATATTCCTAACGGCAGTATCAGCAGATCATCGAGGTAACCAAGAATTGGAATGAAGTCCGGTATCAGATCTATTGGGCTGAAGGCGTAGGCAACGGTAATGACCAAAACAACCTTGGCTGCGAAAGGAATACGTGGATCACGGGATGCAAGGTATAAGGTGTACACATCCTCTTTCAGTTTCCTGACCATTTCTTTCCATTTACGAAGCATGGTAGGTTGTACGGGAAAGGGGGTGAATTGATGTTGGGCAGCAGAACTGAGTTTTCTGTACAAACAATCATCTTAATTTATTATCTTCATCCAACAACTTACAGAAACAGATATGAAAAAGCATCAATTTATACTTGCCGCACTGGGCCTTAGCATGTTTACGGCACCAGCCATTGCCCAGGAAAGTAAGCTAACAGCCCGTGCAAATGCCATGGCAGATAAGATAGAGCCTAAGGTAATAGAGTGCCGCCGCTATTATCACGAGAACCCGGAGTTAAGCAACCGTGAGGTAAAAACAGCGGAGCGGATAGCGCAGGATCTTAAAAAGCTGGGAATTGAAGTAGAGACAGGTATAGCTAAAACCGGTGTGGTTGGCATACTGAAAGGAGGCAAGCCTGGACCTGTGGTAGCTCTTAGAGCTGATATTGATGCCCTACCTGTAACAGAGCGTGCCGATCTTCCTTTTGCCTCTAAAGCAAAAGGAGAATACAATAAGCAGGAAGTTGGTGTAATGCATGCCTGTGGCCACGACACACATATTGCTATGTTACTAGGCGCTGCCGAGGTGTTGGCAAGTATGCAGAAAGATCTGAAAGGAACAGTAAAGTTTATATTTCAACCAGCAGAAGAAGGAGCCCCGGCCGGCGAAGAAGGCGGTGCTTCGCTGATGGTGAGGGAGGGGGTTCTTGAGAAGGGGCCAAAGCCTGAAGTAATCTTTGGGTTACACATCAACTCCCAGACAGAAGTAGGAACCCTTAAATACAGGCCAGGTGGTATCATGGCTGCTGCCGATGTCTTCCGCATTAAGGTGAAGGGTAAGCAGGTACACGGTGCCAGCCCATGGAACGGCGTTGACCCAATTGTGGTGTCGTCGCAGATCATTTATGGCCTTCAGACTATTATCAGCAGGCAAACAGAATTGACTGAAGACGCCGCAGTTATTACTGTAGGTATGATTCATGGTGGAGTGCGAAACAACATCATTCCGGAAGAGGTGCAGATGGAGGGTACCATTCGTACCCTGGATACGGAGATGCAGAAGAAGATACATGAAAAGATCAGGCTGACAGCTACTAAGATCGCTGAAAGTGCCGGAGCAACTGCGGAAGTAGAAATCACTGAAATGGCCCCTGTTACCTATAATGATCCTGCTTTGACCAACAAGATGCTGCCTACATTACAGTCAGTGGCCGGTCAGGACAATGTTGTGCTGATGAATGCTATGACAGGTGCAGAAGATTTTGCCTATTACCAGCAGAAGATTCCGGGCCTGTACCTGTTTGTTGGAGGGATGCCGAAGGGGCAGGATCCTGCCACGGCCCCAGCACACCACACCCCGGATTTCTTTGTGGATGAAAGTGGGATGAAGCTAGGGGTTAAGACCCTGACAAACCTGACTTTGAACTACATGGAGAGCAAAGGGAAGAAATAAATCCCGCTTTACTTCACGATAAAGGCAGCCTCAGTGCTGCCTTTATCGCTTTATGTCAAAAAACTTGTTTTAGACTTATTTACCGCTTGATCCAAAATTGTGCAGATGCCTCTAACCTGCAGTGTTTTCCAATCAGGATTGGATATTGTATAAGTGTTCTTGTCTCGGTTCTTCTACTAAACTGATGATCCTTCATCCATCGGATTAATAAATAACAACTAGTCTATTTCAACTTGATTTACTTTGATGAATCTTATCAGTTAGAACTTACTGAATTTTGTTGCTGTTGAAGAGGCTGGTAACTTTATACCCAGACTTTACACAAACCAATGAAGCAAAATTTAACAAAGAGTGTAGCAGGCTTGCTGCTTCTACTCAGTTTTGTAGCCTGCCAGCGCACCTGGGTAGCCTCGCCCACGCTTGAAACCACAGATGTTCCTGTAGCTAAATATATTCCGGAAGACCCAAAGCTGGCAGAGCAGATCGAGCCTTATAAGAAAGAAGTTACCACTAAAATGTCGGAAATAATAGGCAATGCGCCTGTTGTTCTTGGTAAAGCTGATTATCAGTCGCCGCTTGGAAATTTTGTGGTAGACCTGATGCTGGAGGAGGCAAGGGAGCGCTACAAAGGGCCAATAGACTTAGCCACCACAACCAACGGAGGATTACGTGTGCCGATTCCTCTTGGAGCCGTGAGTGTTGGCAATATATTTGAACTCATGCCTTTTGAGAATGAGCTGGTGGTATTGACTTTAAAAGGGCAGGATGTGCAGGAGTTCTTTAATATTGCAGCTGAGGCAAAATATGCGCCTATAGCAAATGCTACTTATACCGTGAAAGATGAAAAGGCTATTAACATCAAAATAGGTGACAAACCTTTTGATCCGACCCAGAATTATAACATTGTAACTTCCGATTACCTTGCTGGTGGGGGAGACAACCTGGGTGTATTCAAAAGAGCCATTAAATCAGAGAAAGTGGGTATTATGATGCGTGATGCCATTATGGAGCACATCCGTGAACTTACTGCCAAAGGTCAGCCAATTGGTGCTGATACCACCCAAAGAGTTATCATTCTCCCTTAACGCAAATACCTGACATGAAAAGAAGAGACTTTTTAAGAACAACAGCAGTAGGGGCGGCTGGTATTAGCTTACTAGGTGTGCCATTTGCTGCAGAGGCTGCTCAAACTATAAATTTAACTATTCTGCATACCAACGATCAGCACTCGCGCATTGAACCTTTCCCGGATGACGGACGAAAGTATGGCGGCATGGGGGGAATGGCAAAGCGTGCTACTCTGATAGAGCAGATCAGGAAGGAGGAACCCAATGTGCTGTTGCTGGATTCTGGGGATATCTGGCAGGGGACACCTTACTTCAACTTCTTTGGCGGTGAACTTGAGTTTAAGCTGATGAGCCAGATGAAGTATGATGCGGCCACACTTGGTAATCATGATTTAGATAATGGCCTGAGGGGGCTGGAGAAGATGTTGCCCTTTGCTGATTTCCCATTCGTTACAGCCAACTACGACTTCTCCAATACCATTCTGAAGAATCGCTTCGAGCCCTACAAGGTGTTCGAAAAGCAGGGAGTCCGGATTGGTGTGTTTGGCTTAGGTATAGAGTTGGATGGCTTGGTTGCCAAAAATAATTTTGAGCAGACTGTATACCTTGATCCGGTTGCTGTGGCAAAAGAAATGGTGCAGGAGCTGCGTGTGAATCAGAAGTGTAACCTCGTTGTCTGCCTTTCACATTTAGGCTACAAATATGAGGATGAAAAAATTGATGATGTAAAGCTGGCACAGCAGGTGCAGGGTATCGACCTCATCCTTGGTGCCCATACCCATACTTTCCTGGATCAACCTACTGCTATATTGCACGATAGCGGCCACGAAACCTTGATTAACCAGGTGGGGTGGTCCGGCATTTTCCTGGGCAGAATAGACTTTAGTTTTAACCGAAAATCCAAGAAAAGGACAGATGTGAGAACTGCACTGGTTCCGGTAAACACACCTGTAACAACTTCGTGAAAAAATAATTTTTTGTTTACATATAATTAAGCAAATTTGTAACCCCCTACCGATAAAAGGAGAGGTTTGTTTCACCAAACGAATCTTAGTGTGTTTTGGAAAATTGGATGATTAAAGACTGTTCTACTGTATGGAGTAACTGCCTGCAGGTGATTAAGGAAAACATTGGCGAGCAAAGTTTTAAGACTTGGTTTGAGCCAATTAAGCCTGTTACCCTGCGCGACGGCGTACTGACAATACAAGTGCCCAGCCAGTTCTTTTACGAATGGCTTGAGGAGCACTATGTGCAGCTTCTAAAGAAAGTCATCTATCAGGAACTCGGTAGCGAGGGAAGACTGGAATATTCAATTATTGTGGATCGTGGTAACGAGGTAAACAAGCCTCAGACAGTAAACATCCCAACAAAGAAGATTCCTCAGGCTGTAGTTAATTCTTACAAGCCAGAACAAAGCTTCATCAAGAGTCCGTTCGAGTCGAAGACAATTGACCGGAACTTCCTGAACTCGCAGCTGAACCCGACCTATACTTTTGAGAACTATATTGAAGGTGACTGTAACCGCTTGGCACGTTCTGCGGGCTATGCCGTAGCAAACAAGCCGGGAACCACATCTTTTAACCCGCTCATGGTTTACGGTGGTGTAGGACTGGGTAAAACACACCTGGTACAGGCTATCGGAAACCAGATAAAGAATAGTAATCCAGAGAAGTTTGTGCTCTACGTTTCGTCAGAGAAATTCGTGAACCAGTTCATTGAATCCCTGAAGACGAATAACGTGCAGGACTTTGCAAACTTCTACCTCCTGGTAGATATCCTGATCATCGACGATGTACAGTTCCTGAGTGGGAAAGAAAAGACACAGGAGATGTTTTTCCACATCTTTAATCACTTGCACCAATCAGGCAAGCAGATTGTGATGACTTCTGACTGTCCGCCACGTGATCTGAAAGGACTGGAGGAGCGACTATTGTCCCGCTTTAAGTGGGGCCTAACAGCCGACCTGCAGAGCCCGGACTTCGAAACTCGTATGGCCATTATCCAGAAAAAGATGCAGGGAGATGGTATTGATATTCCTGACAATGTAGTAGAGTATCTTGCTTACAGCGTGGATACCAATGTGCGTGAGTTAGAGGGGGTGCTTATCTCTTTAATTGCGCAGTCATCCCTTAACAGGAAGGAAATTGATTTGGAGCTTGCCAAGCAGGCCCTGAAGCATATCATTGAGGATGTAGAGACAGAGGTTAACCTTGACTTCATCCAAAAAACTGTAGCTGAATACTTTCAGGTGAGTCTGGACTCACTGAAAGCTAAGACCCGTAAGAAAGAAATCGTAACGGCACGCCAGGTAGCTATGTACTTTGCTAAGGAGTTTACAAGTCACTCTCTTAAGTCAATTGGTTATCACTTTGGGGGCCGTGACCACAGTACGGTTATTCACTCCGTGCAAACAGTTTCTGACCTTATTGACACAGACAAAAAATTCAAAGCCAGCATTCAGGAGCTTCAGAAGAAGTTTAAATCAAAAGCAGGTTAATAGAACCTGCCTAAGATACCCAATAAAAAGAGCAGCCATACTTCTTATCAAAGTATGGCTGCTCTTTTTATTGGGTATCTTATTTATTTAAGGTCTGTTGCTTAAAGATTCCGACAGAGCAAAGCCATTGGAGGAAGCAAGCTCTTTTACTTTAGTTTTAATCTTGTTAAGATCACGTTTTTTCCGCACCTGCTTCAGGTCAAGGTACACCTTTGAGCCATCGTGCAGGTTAATGCGTAGTGCAAGCGGAGAAATATGCAAGGAGTCTATATCAGAGATAGAGACAATGTGCTTTGTTCGAAATACTCCAGACTTCTGCACAATATACTGAGGTGTTACTTCGATGTAAGATTGTACCCCAAAGATGGATGTATTTTGCAGCACAACATACATAAAAAATATGAGTGCAAGTGCGAAGAAGATATAGTATAGGTAGTTTTGATCGCTTGTCGGAGTATCAGTAACAAGTAGCATGCTAGCCCATGCTAACCAGAAAAGCGTTAGTATAATCTGTACGGTAAAAGAGAGTTTTGCACTACGAGTTGGGCTTAGTTGTACGATTAAAGTAGATCGCGCACTACTACCAGATACTGCCATTTTTAAAGATTTTGGTAAAACATCAGCGGTTAGAAGATAACCTTACCGCAATATAATGATTTATTCTTTTACGAAAGCCTTCCGCATTGTTCCCTTTGGTTCATTTATTTTTGAAACCTGGTTTAGATGGGTATGAGCGTGAGCACAAAAAGGTAGGTAACGGGCATAGCTGAAAGGCCTTATCAAGCAACTATTGTAGTCTGTAGGATACCTGAAATTAGTGGAGTATATGGCAATACTGGTTAATCTGGCTATATTTACCGTCTCACAAAAACAGAACATATGGGTGTAAAGGCGTTTTTGAGTAAACTGGTTGCTGCTTATGTGCATAAAAAGCACCAACGTTGGATTGAGAACCCAGTTGAGGCGCAGCAGGCTGTTTTTAAAGAAATCGTAGAAAAAGCGCAGCATACAACGTTTGGACGTGATCACAGTTTTAGCAATATAAAGTCACATACAGACTTTATTAATGCAGTGCCGGTGCGGGATTATGAGGGATTGTCCCCATACTTTAATCAGGTAAAAGAAGGGCAGAAAAATGTACTTTGGCCGGGTAAGCCACTATATTTAGCTAAGACTTCCGGAACCACTTCTGGTACCAAATATATTCCTATCACCAAAGATTCCATCTCAAACCACATTAATGGTGCACGCGATGCCCTGTTAGCCTATGTACATGAGACAGGAAAATCTAAATTCCTGGATGGGAAAATGATTTTCCTGTCTGGCAGTCCGGAACTGGAAGAGGTGGGTGGCATAAATACCGGACGTTTATCAGGTATTGCGAACCACCATGTACCAGGTTATTTGCGCACAAACCAACTACCCAGCTACGAAACCAACTGTATTGAGGATTGGGAGAGCAAACTTGATCAGATAATTGAAGAGACCATTGATCAGAACATGACGCTGATCTCAGGTATACCGCCATGGGTGCAGATGTATTTCGATAAGTTGATCAGGCAGACAGGTAAGCCTGTAAAAGAAATCTTCCCAAATTTCTCGCTGTTTGTTTATGGTGGGGTTAACTTTGAGCCTTATCGTAAAAAATTGTTTGAATCTATTGGTAAAACAGTAGATTCTATTGAGCTTTTTCCTGCTTCAGAGGGATTCTTTGCTTTTCAGAATGAGCAGCATGACAAGGGTTTACTGTTGCTGCTTGATTCAGGTATTTTTTATGAATTTATACCTGCAGAAGAGTTTTTTAATGAGAACCCAACCCGTTTAACAATAGGCGAAGTAGAGATAGGAGTTAATTATGCCCTGGTAATTAGCAGCAATGCAGGATTATGGGGGTACTCTGTGGGAGACACTGTTAAATTCACATCAACAAAGCCTTATAAGCTAATTGTAAGCGGGCGTATCAAACACTACATTTCCGCTTTCGGGGAGCATGTTATTGGTGAGGAGGTTGAGAAGGCAATGCAGAAGACAATGGACAGGTTTTCGAATGTGGAATTGATCGAGTTTACTGTGGCACCTTATGTAAGCCAGGATCAGGGGCAGTCGTATCATGAGTGGTTTGTAGAGTTTGCACGTGCTCCTCAGGATCCCGATGCATTTGCTAAGGAACTGGAAGAACAATTGCAGAAGCTAAACAGCTATTACGACGACTTGATTAAAGGAAACATCCTGCAAAGCCTGAAATTAACAGTGCTGCCTTTAGGCACTTTCCGCAATTACATGAAATCACAGGGTAAGTTAGGAGGACAGAATAAGGTACCAAGGTTAAGCAATGATCGCAATTTGGCTAATGGCTTATCTAGTCTGACGCAACGGAGCCAGGCATAAATTGAAGCAGGGGCAGAGATTAAACCCAAGAACTGAAATAAAGCAATGAAAAGAATCGCCATACTTGGCTCTACCGGATCAATAGGAACACAGGCGCTTGATGTAATAAAGGCAAACCCTGAGAACTTTGAGCTGGAAGTAATTACTGCCCACAGCAATGCAGATTTGCTGATTACACAGGCTCTGGAGTTTAACCCCAACACTGTTGTTATTGTTAAGGAGGACCTGTATAAAAAAGTACAGGAGGCCCTGAAGCACAAGGATATAAAAGTTTATGCCGGTGTGAATGCCCTATGCTCGGTGGTAGAAATGGGCACTGTGGATATGGTGCTAACAGCCATGGTAGGGTATGCCGGACTACAGCCAACCATTCGTGCCATAAAAGCTGGCAAGCAAATTGCGCTGGCAAATAAGGAAACGCTTGTTGTGGCTGGTCAGCTGATAACAGATCTGGCGCGGGAGTATGGGGTGAATATATACCCTGTGGATTCCGAACATAGCGCCATTTTTCAGTGCCTGGTAGGAGAATTTCATAACCCGATAGAGAAAATCATACTTACTGCTTCCGGTGGTCCCTTCAGGGGGCGTACTGCTGCCGAACTGGCACAGGTAACCAAAGCGCAGGCCCTGAAGCATCCGAATTGGGATATGGGTGCCAAAATCACCATTGATTCAGCTTCTTTAATGAACAAGGGATTAGAGGTAATAGAAGCCAAGTGGCTTTTTGGGTTAAAAAACGAGCAGATAGACGTAGTGGTACATCCGCAGTCTATCATTCACTCGCTGGTGCAGTTTGAGGATGGCTCCATTAAGGCGCAGCTTGGTTTGCCTGATATGAAGCTTCCAATACAGTACGCTTTAGGTTATCCGCAGCGGTTAAAGTCTGCCTTCCCTCGGTTTAGCTTCTTGGATTACCCGCAGTTAACGTTCGAACAGCCGGATCTGAAAACATTCCGAAACCTGGCACTGGCTTTTGAAGCAATGGAAAGAGGAGGGAACCTGCCTTGTATTCTGAATGCTGCTAACGAGGTGGCTGTCAGTTCATTCCTGCGTGATGAGGTAGGCTTTCTGGAGATGTCCGACATCATTGAAAGCTGTATGACAAAAGTTGCGTATATTGCGAATCCTTCTTACGAAGACTATGTTAGTACAGACAGAGAGGCCCGTGAACGCGCTTCTGAGTTGATCATAAAATAAACAAACAAAACCTGTTGTAGCAGAGCTTCAGGACTTAACAAAGTATAATTTTTTTTAATGGATATAATAGTAATGGTAGGCCAGCTCATCCTGGGCCTGACAATTCTGGTAGGTTTGCATGAGCTGGGACATATGCTGGCGGCCAAGTGGTTCGGAATGCGTGTTGAAAAGTACGCAATCGGATTTCCTCCAAAAGTTTTTAGTAAGAAGATCGGTGAAACAGAATACATGCTGGGGCTGATTCCATTAGGAGGTTTTGTTAAAATCTCTGGTATGGTAGATGAGTCCATGGATACGGAGGCACTGAAAGAGGAGCCGAAGCCATGGGAGTTTCGTGCAAAGCCGGCCTGGCAGCGCCTGATCGTTATGATGGGTGGTATTATTGTGAATGTTATCACAGGTATTGTCATCTATATTGCACTTACCTTTAACTATGGCGAAAGCTACCTTCCTGCAAGTGAAGCGAAGTATGGCGTAGTAGCAAATGAAATAGGAACTGATATTGGCTTCCAGACCGGAGACCGCATTGTTGCCGTGAACGGGCAGGAACTGGAGCGCTTTGAAGATGTTTATTCTATGGACGCCCTATTGGGACGTGACGCCTATTATACAGTGGAACGTGACGGACAGCGCGTGAACATTCAGGTACCTGCCGATTTAATGGATCGTGTGGCCGATAATAAAGAGCGAATGTTCTTTGTGCAGCCGCGCCAGCCATTTAAAGTGGGCCAGGTGTTGGCAGGTAGTGCCGCTGCAGATGCAGGTTTAAAAGAGGGGGACCATATTACCAAAGTTGATAGCGAGAGCGTCATGTTTTTCCATGAACTTCAGCAGGTTCTACAAAAGAACGCTGGTAAAAAGGTGAGCATGATGATCGAGCGCGACGGAAAACCAATTAAAACCCAGGTTGAGGTAAGCGAGGAAGGTACGATCGGATTCGCACCGGTTCAGATGCTGCAGTACGCTACCCGCGATTACAGCCTGGGAGAAGCTATACCACTTGGTACTGAGCAGGCCTTTGGGGTGATTACAGCTAACTTAAAAGGATTTGGCAAGATCTTCCGCGGTGAAGTGTCAGCTTCCAAGTCGCTTAGCGGGCCGATTGGTATTGCCCAGATTTTCGGGGATACCTTTAGCTGGTACAAGTTCTGGAGTATTACAGCCATGCTTTCAATGGTGTTGGCCTTCATGAACTTCCTTCCGATTCCGGCACTGGATGGTGGCCATGTAGTGTTCCTGACCTATGAAATGGTGAGTGGCAGAAAGCCGTCTGATAACTTCCTGGAGAATGCGCAGAAAGTAGGTATGGTGATTCTACTGGGCCTGATGGCTTTCGCAATCTTCAACGATGTTTTCAAGATTATCTTCTAGATAAATTAGGATTTAGCATAATAAAATCCTAAATATATATAAGCACGCTGTTTCCACTTGAAAGGAGGCAGCGTGTTCTGTTTAAAGGGAGATGTAAAGGTGTTGAGCATCTTCTGAAAAGAAATTACACCATGGTTTTAAATTGGCAGGCTAGTTGCTTTAACAGAGCTAATTCCTGCTGAACCTATTTAAATTATGAAGTACAAGATTTTATCCCTGTTACTGGTCTTTTTTGCTGTTGTTTCACAGCCGGCAATCGCACATGAGTTTCATACCAGCATTACAGATGTTAACTACAATCCTCGCACTAAATCTTTAGAAGTGGCCTTGAAGGTGTTTACAGATGATTTGGAAAGCGCCCTTACAAAATTTACCAAGAGCAAAGTTGTTTACGATAGCCGCTCAGAAAAGCAAAGGCAGCAACTCTCTGATTACGTGAAGCAACACCTTGCCTTTGAAGCTTCAAAAGGTAAGCCTCTTTCTTATAAAGTACTTGGTTCCGAAGCTGAAACGGATGCAGTATGGATATACATTGAGGTGCCTGTTCAAATGGCTTCAATGAAGCAACTGTACATCAAAAATTCTGTTCTTACTGATATGTTTTCGGATCAGATGAACATCGTGAACTTTAACTACAAAGGATCAACGGAGAGTATTTTGCTTCAGCGTGGCGAAACAGTGAAGAAATTTAGTTTATAGTCTAACTGCTTGTCATCCGTAATTTAAGTTTTGACAGTAATCCGAACAGCAGCATAGCTACTAAACAACCCGTTATAAACCTCACCACTAATTCATCAAGGGTTTTCATAATAACTACTTCCGGGGTATAAGCCAGCAGCATTAACAACCCTCCGATAAGTACCAGAGCCCAATAACCTGCCCAATTGTGGCTGGCTGTAACAGGGTAAGATGGCAGGAAAAGAACGTATAGTAAAATAACGATTAGCCCTACCAGGGTACTCGCATGTTGAATAACCCTACTTATAGGTAGTGTAATCCCGAACGCCTCTACAGGCTTAAGCAACCATGGCACCTTACTTACAAAATAGCCGTCGTAATGAGTGAAGGAGTCCCAGAAGAGGTGCGATAAGATGCCAATGGTTGCAGACAGTAAAAAGATGAACCAGTGCTGACGCAGGTATCGGAACCAGTGCACCCCTTTAGCAGGAAGAGCTTTCTTCTTTAGAAATGGAGGAAGGTATTTTATGCTGTTATCCCGAACAAAACCATGAAAAAGCACCGCAAGAAGAATGGTGACAGGAAGGTTGAAGGTATAAATATCTCGCAGATCATGGCTGCTTATTCTGATTTCAAACAGAAAGCTTAAGAAATAACCAAAGTCTGGTGCAATGCTTCCAGTAACCAGACCTGTAAGGGAAAACCAGCGCTTTTGAAATTGCTTTAATGGAAGAACAATAGCGGGGTGTGCTGCGGTAAAAGGCATAATCAAGTTTTATCTGAAGCTTTTCTCTGGCTTTGCAGGCTTTATCAATTTAAATTCTACGCGCCGGTTGGCCCTCCGGTCTTCTTCCGTGTTTTCCTTGCGAATAGGTTTGCTGCTTCCATAGCCCATCGCATCAATCCTTCCGGGTGCTAATTTAGCTTTATTTTCAATGTAGCGTCTTATAGCGTACGCTCTATCCTGCGATAAGCTTAAGTTGAATTCCGGATCACCGGCTGCATCTGTATGTCCGGCAATTTCCAGCCTGAAGGTTGGATGGTCTACGAGGAAGAGTGCTACTTCATCTAATATCGGCTTCATCCCTTCTTTGATCTCTGCCTTATTCTGGTCAAACTCAATGTTTTCGAAGACCATTGGTATGCTATAGTCAATCAAGGTCGTCATTAACTGAAAGGAAGTATCCTGCTGTAGTGATAGCTCCCGTTCAATGGTGAAGAAGTCCGGTCCCTGTATCAATACCATATAACGGGCATCTTCAATCAGATCAAACTCAAAAGAACCGTCAGGGCGGATGTATTTGGAGGAAACCTCAATGCCGTTGTCTAGGTCTATGATAGACACTATGCCAGAAAGGGGTTTATTGCTGACTGAATCTATAAGTGTTCCTCCAAATTTTGTAACGGCCAAAGGGTGCGCCTCCATGGGTAACGGAAAAGAGAAAAGGTTGAGGTTTTGCATGTCATCCGGCTCTGAGCGGGCATAGTACAAATTCTTTGAATTGGCATCTATGGTAAAATAATACTCGCTGCCACGGCCATTTACTAGGGGACCAATATTGCGGGGCTCCTGCCATTCTCCATTTACTCTGTAAGTTTTGTAAATATCAAAATCGCCAAAGTTGTAGAGGTGCCCCCTGGAGCTAAAGTATAAAACCTGGTAATAAGGATGAAAAAACGGACTTACCTCACTCTCACGGGTATTAATGGTAGGCCCCAGATTTTGAGCGGGTGCCCAGTTCCCGTTTTTTGTTTTGTAAGTGAAATAAAGGTCAGAAAGCCCGAAACCATCTAGTCTGTCTGAAGCGAAGTATAAAGTGTCCTCGTTACTTGTAAGCGTTGGTTGTGAATCCCAGGCGTTAGAGTTCACATTGGGGCCCAGGTTTTCAATTTCACCCCAGGTGCCGTCAGGTTGCATGAAAGCCACATATATGTCGCAGTTGCCAAAGCCATCTGGTGCTTCGCAGCGAGCAAAATACAGGGTCTTGCCATCACGGCTTAAGCAGCCGGAACCCTCGTTGTAGATGCTGTTAATTGGCTTACCAAAAGACTGTGCCTCCTGCCAGACATCATTTACCCGCTTAGAGTAGAAAAGATCCTCGTTGGCACGGCCGTTAAGTCCCTGCAGGTTGCGTTTGGAGGTAAATATAAAAACCTCATTCTCTTCATTTAGAGTAGGCCCATAGTCTGCGTAGGGAGAATTTAAGGCATTCCCCATGTTGAGGTAAACTCCCTTGGGCGGCTTAAAAGTGGCTACAGATTTCCTGTAATCCACCAGTTGGTAATAGTAATCCAGTGGTACATAGTAGTCTTTGGTGTTTTGCTCGAGTGAATCATAGTAGGCATATACGCCACGGGCATCCGTGCGGTGATGTTTCAGAACAAGACGATACAGTTGTTTGGCCTCTTCCTTCTTTCCCTCACGTTCCAGTAACTGTCCCAACCTCCAGAGCAGTTGGGTATCCTTATAGAAGTTCTCGATTCCAAACTTGCTTACATAGCTCTGTAACAGGGGAAGAGCTTGGTCGTACTGCTTTTTTCGCTCAAGCTTTTGTATTACGGCCAGCTCCTTCTCATTCCGATAGTTATGAATTTTGTTTAAATTGGGGAAACTGAGATGAACATCAAGGGCAGGCGCCTGTTTTTTTACACGTATGGGTTCCTCGCCTTCTTTGAGCATGTGCCTGGTCTGTTCACAACCAAAGTATGGCAGCAGCAGGATGAAAATCGCCAGTAAAAGGAAAGTCCTGCGTCGCATTACATTTTGATAATTTGAGCCTTTTAAATCTATACACTATAAAACAAATAAATTTAGTGGAATATTTATAGTAATCCACTAAGATCTATATACGCAGGTAAGACAATAATGCATACTGCTAAATAGTGGCACAGGACTTGACAAATATAGAGGAAACCAGAAAAATAGGTATAGTAGCTATTCTTCTGTCATTTTGGCACTGATATACATTATGAATTATACACTAAAGAACTTTTTGCAGAATCTGTTACTAAGCAACCTATCAGATGATGATGATGATGAGATGATCCCTGTCATCACAGCTGAGATGGAAGAGGATTTGCCTGCCGAAAGCCTTCCGGATGAATTGCCGATTCTGGCTGTTCGCAATACCGTTCTGTTTCCGGGAGTAGTGCTGCCCATCACAGTAAGCCGCAAAAAGTCGGTGAAGCTGGTTCGTAAGGCACACAAGGGAGATAAAATTCTGGGTGTTGTTGCACAAAAGAACACCAACAGCGATGACCCAACGGCAGAAGATCTTTTTGAAGTAGGTACTGTGGCTAAAATCCTGAAGATGCTTGTATTGCCAGACGGCAACACAACTATTATCATCCAGGGGCACGGACGCTTTAAGATTGAGGAAGTAACCTCAGAGGACCCTTATCTGACAGCTAAGATAAGCACTTGTGCAGAAACAAAGCTCGATAAAAAGAGCAAAGAAGTGAAGGCGTTGGTTCAGTCGCTTAAAGATGCGGCTGGGAAAATGCTGAAACTCAATCCGGAGATTCCTCAGGAGGCGCAGGTTGCATTGGATAACATTGATTCCCCAAGTTTCCTGACACACTTCCTATCCAGTAACCTGAATGTGGAGGTTGCACAAAAACAGAAGCTCCTGGAGGTAAATGATGGTGTAGAGCGTGGTACGCAGCTTTTGGAATTGATGCTACGTGAGATCCAGCTACTGGAACTGAAGCAGGAGATTCACACCAAAGTACATACAGATATCGATCAGCAGCAGCGGGATTATTTCCTGCGCCAGCAGATAAAGGTGTTGCAGGATGAACTGGGGCAGGAAGGGCCTGATCAGGAAATAGAGCGGTTTAGAGAACGTGCTGTCAAGAAGAAGTGGCCGGAACACGTGGCGCAACATTTCAAGAAGGAAATTGATAAGCTGGCACGCCTGAATCCACAGGCGGCTGAATATCCTGTTGCAGTTAATTACATCGAGTTCCTGCTGGACCTGCCGTGGAATGATTATACCAAAGACAACTTCAACCTGAAGCGCACCAAAAAGATACTGGATGCTGACCACTATGGTTTAGAGAAGGTAAAGGAGCGAATTATTGAGTACCTGGCGGTTCTTAAGCTGAAGAATAACATGAAGGCCCCGATACTTTGCCTGTACGGACCTCCGGGGGTTGGTAAAACATCTTTGGGGCGCTCAATTGCTACAGCATTAGGCCGGAATTATGTCAGGATGTCATTGGGAGGTGTGCGTGATGAGGCTGAAATCCGTGGTCACCGCCGTACCTATGTAGGCGCTATGCCTGGCAAAATTATAAGCCAGATCAAGAAAACTGGATCAGCGAATCCGGTTATTATCCTGGATGAAATTGATAAGCTAGCTTCTGACTTCCGTGGCGATCCATCTTCTGCTTTACTGGAGGTGCTGGATCCGGAACAGAACCATACTTTTATGGATAACTACCTGGATGTGGAGTATGATCTGTCTAAAGTGTTGTTCATTGCCACGGCTAACTCCCTGGATACTATTCAGCCTGCTCTCCGCGACAGGATGGAGATCATAGAGCTGACTGGTTACACCATGGAGGAGAAGACTGAAATTGCAAAGCGCCACCTGGTGCCGAAGCAGGTAGAGGAGCATGGATTGGAGCCTGATGATGTAAAAATACCTAAAACAACAATTCATAAAGTAATCGAAGACTATACCCGCGAATCAGGCGTTAGAAACCTGGAGCGTAAGATAGGCCAGCTGGTACGGAATACCGCCAAGCAGAAGGCGATGGAAGAGGAATTCACCAAGTCCATCAAGCCGGATGATGTGGTGAAGATCCTTGGGTCCGAGATCTTTGATAAGGAGATATACCAGGATATTGATACGGCGGGTGTTGTAACAGGCCTGGCCTGGACATCTGTAGGAGGTGATATCCTGTTTATTGAGTCTATACTTAGCAAAGGCAAAGGTAAGCTAACGCTGTCTGGCCAGTTGGGTGATGTGATGAAGGAGTCTGCCATGACGGCTATCTCTTACTTAAAAGCACATGCTGAATTACTGGATATCGATTACCGCCTGTTCGATCAGTATGACCTGCACATCCACTTCCCGGAGGGCGCTGTGCCTAAAGATGGTCCATCGGCAGGTATAGCCATCTTTACTTCTATTGCGTCTGTGTTTACGCAGCGTAAAGTAAAGTCCAGGTTGGCAATGACAGGTGAGATCACACTTCGTGGTAAAGTATTGCCCGTTGGTGGTATAAAGGAGAAGATTTTAGCGGCGAAACGTGCCGGCATCACTGATATCATTCTTTGCCAGAAAAATAAAAAGGACATTAATGAGATTCCTGATCAGTACATCAAGGGCCTCAACATTCATTATGTAGACCGTGTGGATGAAGTAGTGAAGATAGCCCTGCTGAAGGAAAAGGTAAAGCACCCATTGAAGCTGGTAGTAACTGAAGAAAAAGTAACAGCAGAGAGTTAAGTGTATTCATGAAAAGAGCAGCATTTTGTCTGGCAATCCTGCTGAGCCTTTCGCTCAGTGCACAGGCGCAGGTAGGTGGCCAGCGGGGCTTCTCTTTTTTGGAGCTGCCAAACAGTGCTAAACAGGCTGCTTTGGGAGGTGTGAACATAACGGCAGGA
This sequence comes from Pontibacter locisalis, assembly GCF_042684605.1. NCBI lineage: Bacteria > Pseudomonadati > Bacteroidota > Cytophagia > Cytophagales > Hymenobacteraceae > Pontibacter > Pontibacter locisalis. Next base: position 184,160 of record NZ_JBHULU010000010.1, on the reverse strand, counting down.
GGTCATGATGTAAACATGGTTGCTGCTAACCCGGCTCTTTTAAATGAACAGATGGACAACCAGCTTAGCCTAAGTTATGTTGGTTACCTGGCAGATATAAGGCAGAGCAGTGTGGCCTATGCTTTCAATTCTGAAAAGTATGGACGTTGGGCAGCAAGTATAAATTACCTGAATTACGGTGACTTCATTCAGCGTGACGCGACAGGTATGGAGGAGGGTACTTTTAGTGTAAATGATTACACTCTCAACCTGACGCATGCAAGGCAGGTAGATGCTTTTACAATGGGAGCTACTGCTAAAGTAGCCGTGTCGAGTATAGCTGGTCTTAAAGCTGTGGGATTGCTGGCAGATGCGGGTGTTGTTTTTAAGCATCCTGAAGAAGACTTAACCATAGGTTTGGCATTTAAAAATGTTGGGTACCAGGTTAAGCCTTTTAATGAGGGAGAGCGTCAGCAAATGCCTTGGGATGCCCAGCTTGGAGTAAGCTATAAACCGGAGCATATGCCTGTCCGGCTATCTGTGACAGCGCACCGGCTTTACCAGTTCGATATTGTTTACCTGGACCCCTTTGCCCCGGGACAGTTAGATGAAAATGGAGAGGAAGTGAAGGAGGAGAAAAAGCTGGGGGATAAAGTTGCCCGACATTTTGTGGCTGGAACAGAATTTGTTTTCAGCAAGAACTTTCAACTAAGGGCCGGTTATAACCACCTGCGCCGTAAAGAACTGCGCCTCGAAAATGCTGGAGGCGGAGCGGGTTTTTCCCTGGGAGCAATGCTTCGTGTACGGGCATTTGAACTCAACTATAGCAGTGCCTTTTACCATCCTTCAGGTGCAACGCACTATGTTACCGTAAGTACCAACACAAGTACTTTCCTGAAAAAGAAGAGTAGTTAAAACATATCAGCTACAGCCCTTGTATAGAAGCTGTAGCGCATTTCAAAACTGAAACATCATGTTAGAAAATATAGCATCTCTTACGCCAGCACAAATTGTAGTAGAGCTGGATAAATATATTATTGGCCAGAAAGATGCCAAGCGGAATGTGGCTATTGCCTTGCGTAACCGCTGGCGCCGCATGAATGCAGACAAGAATATCCAAAGTGATATTGTACCGAATAACATTCTGATGATCGGTGCTACAGGGGTGGGTAAGACAGAGATCGCACGCCGTCTGGCAAAAATAGCCGATGCACCGTTCACTAAAGTAGAGGCATCTAAGTTTACAGAAGTTGGTTACGTGGGCCGTGACGTGGAAAGCATGGTGCGCGACCTGGTAGAACAGTCTGTAAACATGGTAAAGCAGAAGAAAAAGGAAGAGGTTAAACAGAAAGCGGCTGAAGTAGTGGAAGACATCATTCTGGATGCGCTTATACCACCTATTCAGGGCAGAGGCACCTCTCCGATCAACGTGACATCCGATCCGAATGTAATGCCGGAAACGGACCATGAGCTAAACGAACGTACACGTGAGAAATTTCGTGAGAAAATCCGCAATGGGGAGTTAGAAGACCGAAAGATTGAAATTCGTGTGCAGCAAAGCTCCATGCCGGGTATGGGCGTAATGGGGCCGGGTATGGATGAAGCTTCTATGATGAACATCCAGGAGATGATCAGCGGTATGATGCCTAAAAAGACCAAGAAACGTAAAGTGACCATTGCCGAGGCCAGAAAAATACTGCTGGAGGAAGAGGCTTCCAAGCTGATCGATATGGACGAGGTAAAGGAGGAAGCTATCTTTAAGGCGGAGAACTCCGGAATAATCTTTATTGACGAGATTGATAAGGTAGCCAGCTCCAGCAAAAAAGGTGGCGGCGGACCAGATGTTAGCCGTGAAGGTGTGCAGCGCGATCTGCTTCCGATTGTGGAGGGTTCCACGGTGAACACCAAGTACGGTATCATTACCACAGATCACATTCTCTTCATCGCAGCGGGTGCTTTTCATGTCGCTAAGCCATCAGACCTGATACCTGAGTTGCAAGGGCGTTTCCCGATCCGTGTGGAGCTGGATAGCTTGACCAAGGACGACTTCTACCAGATTCTGAAGTTTCCAAAAAACGCACTTACCAAGCAATATGAAGCGCTTTTGTCTGCCGAAGGCGTGGACCTGAAGTTTAATGATGAAGCCCTGGATGAGATTGCTTCTATTGCCTTTGAGGTAAATTCTGAAGTAGAGAATATTGGAGCTCGTCGACTTCACACGGTAATGAGCCGCCTGTTGAACGACATACTATTTGATGTGCCGGATAAAATAGGCGCCAACGCTCACATTGTGGTAGACCGCGCCATGGTACAGGAGAAACTGGCAGGTATGGTGAAAAACCGAGACCTTAGCCAGTATATTCTATAATTAGAAATGTGAGAGGGTGATAATTGTGTCACTCACGTACTTTATTAATAAAAGCTGGTGCTTCTGCTGTGGCAGGGGCACCAGCTTTTATATTTCATCTGATTTGTGTTCAGGATGTGTTGTCGTACCTTCTGAATTAGATTATCCGTAATTTCTAATTAATGATTTCAAATTCTAAATTCTTCACCCCATGAACTACTACATCATAACCGGAGCCAGCAAAGGTATAGGCAAAGCAATAGCCGAAGAACTATTGAAAAACGAGAAAAATTTTGTGGTGGGCGTGTCGCGCACAAGCAGCATTAAACATGCAAATTACCGGCATCAGCCCCTCGATTTTTCTGACATAGAGGCAGTAGAGCATAACCTGCAGAAAGTATTCCATCCTTATAAGGATGCAGAAAGGTTAGTACTTATAAATAATGCAGGCGTGTTGGGCGATATTGGCTATGTTGGTGAAAATATGCCGAAAGAGCGTTTTGAGTTTGTTTTTGATGTAAATGTGATTGTGCCAGCTATGTTGATGAACACTTTCCTGGAAGCTTATAAGCAAGTGCAATGTGAGAAGGTGATAGTTAATGTTAGTTCAGGAGCAGCTCAGTATCCCATTGATGGTTGGGCGAGCTATTGTGCCTCGAAAGCAGCAATAGACATGTTGTCTCAAACAGTACAGTTGGAGCAGAATAAACGTGGGTCAGGTGTTCAGGTATTCGCTCTTTCGCCGGGTGTGGTAGATACAGCCATGCAGGAGCACATTAGGGAAAGTGATGAAGAAAAGTTCAGCAACATACAGCTCTTCCGTGACTATAAAGCAAATGGGGAGTTGGCCTCACCAGAAGAGGTGGGAAGAAAGATTGTAAAGTTTCTAAACAACACGAAGGAATATGATCAGGTATTAGTATCGGTGCGGGATATGGAATAGCAAATAGATTTGGGTTTACTCCAGACCCTTGGAACCACAACAAAGAAGGCTATACTTTTAAGTGTGGCCTTTTTTGTTGTGTAGTAGTTTGCTTGTAGCTTAAACATTGAAGCCCAGGAAGATTCAATAATATAATTCACAGTTATAATCTTGCTAAATTGTTATAGTTATGCTAATTTGATATACCAAGTAGAATAGTAGCTTAAACCTTAAGTGTTTATGAAGAATCCTATCTGTCCCCGCTGCAATGCGCTGCATGTTGTGAAAAGTGGTATCGTGAATGACAGACAGCGGTACCGATGCAAAAAATGCAGTTATTACTTTACTGTAGGTAAGCTAGGGAAGAACATAGACAGCTATTACGTTACGAAAGCACTACAGCTGTACATAGAAGGAATCAGTTACCGTGAGATTGAGCGAATCCTGGGTGTAAGCCATGTGTCGGTGATGAATTGGGTGCGAAAATACAAAATAAAGGCTCCGGAACAGACAGAGTACCATCCTACCTATAAGATTATGAATCACGCAGAGCTGGTGGAGTATATGAAGGCTGGAGGAAACCTGAAAGGTGCCGGCATGATGATTACAGAACTGGGGGATAAGTACATGATGATTAAATGGAAACGCTTCAAAGAGTAATTTTTTGATTAATATCCTGCCTTTTAGAGTACTAAGTATATCAATTTAGCAAATATCTATAGTAGCTTATCTTTTTTCATAACATTTCGATAATATAGTTTAAAGATTCAGGGGAGACAGCTGGCCCCGCTCTTCACCTTTAAACATCCTGAAGTCAATGAAAAAAGTACTACTAGGTTTAGTAGCAGGGCTTATGCTTTGCTGCGCTGGAAGAGATGCGTCCGCACAAGGTTCAACGGAATATGGAGCGGGTATAAAGCTGCCTCTAAACCCCGAAGGCACTAAATACATTCGCTTTATCACCTGGCACCAGGTCTGGATACGCTACAACGAACACAACACCGGATCACTCCGGAACAACGAGCTGGTGGATCATACACTGGACTTTGGTCTTCGTCGCTCCCGCTTCCTTACCTATTCCCAAATTTCACCACGGTTCCTGGTGCTCCTGCACTTTGGTATCAACAACCAGAATGCGGTGAGTGGTGGGCTTAATCCGGCTTTGGATGGAAAGAAGCCTCAGATCTTTATTCATGATGCCTGGACAGAATACAGGCTGTTTGACAACTATTTGTCTGTCGGGGCTGGCTTGCACTACTGGAACGGTATTTCACGCATGACCAATGCCAGCACACTTAACTTCCTTACGATTGATGCCCCTATCTTTAACTGGGCCACCATAGATGCCATAGACCAGTTTGCCCGTATGTTAGGCGTTTATGCCAAAGGCAAAGTAGGCAAGCTGGACTACCGGGTGGCAGTAAACGATCCGTTCGTGACAAACACAGCACTAGCAGTTGCTCCGGTGGCTAACTACAATCCACGAAACAACAACAAAGTATACCAGGGCTATTTTAATTACCAGTTCCTGGAGCAGGAATCAAACCTGTTGCCATACATGGTAGGTACTTACCTGGGTTCCAAAAAGGTATTTAACATAGGGGCAGGCTTCCTGCACAACGATGAAGGTATGTGGCGCATTGAGCAGCGGGCCCTTGGCCAAGATACAGTGGAGGCCGATATCAACCTTTACGGTGTAGATACTTTCCTGGATCTGCCACTGAATACAGAGCAGAACACAGCACTCACAGCCTACGCAGCTTATTACAACTACGACTTCGGCCGCAACCACGTCCGTAACATCGGTATCATGAATCCTGCCACAGGCGGGGGCAGTCTTAGGGGCAACGCCTTTCCCACTATCGGTACAGGCGACATAGTTTACGGACAGGCAGGTTTTCTTCTTCCAAAGGATCTCATTACCAAAAACGTAAGACTACAGCCCTATACTGCCTTCAGCTACGGAAGCCTGGATGGCATACGTGACAGCAGCGGAGACAAAGTGCCTGTGAAAGTGCTGGATGTAGGTGCCAACATCCTATTGGAGGGTCATCATTCTAAACTGACGCTTAACTGGCGTAACAGGCCAGACTTCACCAATCCAAACGATCTTAAATACAGGCCTGAAATTACATTGCAGGCCATGATATACTTGTAAGCATTAAAAATTAAACCTCTTTTAATATGGAAAATAATAAAAACAGAATGCAGGAATACTGGCAACGCAACGTTCGGATTCTGCTCACACTGCTGGGCCTCTGGTTCATGGTGTCCTATGTGTTCGGTATCCTGCTTGTGGAAGAGCTCAACCAGTTTCGCCTCGGCGGATTCAAGCTGGGCTTTTGGTTTGCGCAGCAGGGGGCAATCTATTGCTTTGTGATCATCATCTTTGTTTATGTGGTGCTGATGAACAAGCTGGATAAGGAGTTTGATGTAAATGAAGATTAACGAAGGTTCACTTTAAAGTTTAAGACAATGGAAATCCTAACCTGGACATACATCATCGTGGGCCTTACGTTTGCCCTCTACATCGGCATCGCCATCTGGTCTCGGGCCGGTTCTACAAAAGAGTTTTACGTGGCTGGTGGTGGCGTAAGCCCACTTGCCAATGGTATGGCTACAGCCGCCGACTGGATGTCTGCCGCCTCTTTTATCTCCATGGCTGGTCTTATCTCCTTTATGGGCTACGACGGTTCTGTGTACCTGATGGGCTGGACGGGTGGCTATGTACTGCTGGCCCTACTGCTGGCGCCTTACCTGCGCAAGTTCGGCAAGTTCACTGTTCCTGATTTTGTGGGAGACCGATACTATTCCAAAACTGCGCGACTGGTAGCTGTTATCTGTGCTATCTTCATTTCCTTTACTTATGTAGCCGGACAGATGCGTGGTGTGGGTATCGTTTTCTCCAGATTCCTGGAGGTTGAGATAGAGACAGGTGTAGTTATCGGTATGATCATCGTGTTGTTCTATGCTGTTTTGGGTGGTATGAAAGGAATTACCTACACGCAGGTGGCACAATACTGCGTACTAATTTTTGCTTACATGGTGCCTGCCATCTTTATTTCCATCATGTTAACAGGAAACCCTATTCCGCAGATAGGTTTGGGCAGTGAAGTAAACGACGGCACATACCTGCTCGATAAGCTGGACGGTATGCTGACAGAGCTTGGGTTCGCACCGTATACAAATGGTACTAAGGCTACGATAGATGTATTTTTTATCACTGCGGCTCTGATGGTTGGTACTGCCGGGCTACCTCACGTAATTGTTCGTTTCTTTACTGTTCCTAAAGTAAAAGATGCCCGTAAATCTGCTGGCTATGCGCTGGTGTTTATCGCCATACTTTACACTACAGCTCCGGCTATCGGTGCTTTCGGACGCTACTACATGATCGAGAACATCAGCAACCGCCAGATAGCCAACATGCCGCAGTGGGTGCAAAACTGGCAAAAGACAAACCTGATCGGCATTGAGGACAAGAACAACGATGGGCGTATCCAGTACGTGAAGAACCCGGAGGTAAATGAGCTGACAATCGACAAAGACATCATGGTTTTGGCCACACCGGAGATTGCGCAGTTGCCTAACTGGGTAATCGCCTTGGTGGCAGCAGGTGGTTTGGCAGCGGCACTTTCTACAGCTGCAGGGCTTCTGCTGGTAATCTCTACCTCTATTTCTCATGACCTACTGAAGAAATCTTTCAAACCAGATATCTCAGAGAAAAATGAATTGATTGCGGCACGTATTGCTGCAGCGGTGGCAGTAGTAATTGCAGGTTATTTTGGTATCTATCCTCCGGGATTTGTGGCCGAGGTAGTAGCCTTTGCCTTTGGTCTTGCAGCTGCTTCGTTCTTCCCTGTAATTATCATGGGTATCTTCTCGAAGCGCATGAACAAGCAGGGGGCCATATGGGGAATGGTATCGGGCTTGACATTCACTGTTGCTTACATCGTATACTTTAAATTTATAAACCCGGCAGCTAATGTACCGGAAAACTGGTGGTTCCAGATTTCGCCTGAAGGCATTGGTACACTTGGTATGGTTCTGAATTTTGTTGTATCTTTTACTATATCAAGGTTCACGCCGGCACCTCCGGCGCATGTGCAGGACCTGGTGGAAGATATCAGGATTCCACGTGGAGCAGGAGTGGCTACCGTGCACCATTAATTTAGTGCTTTCATAGCTTTCGTTTTGAGTGGGGGGAGGGAGATCAGTCCGCAGATAATGCGGTGATAATTCCTCACCTTACTTAAGATGACAAACAACCGATACCGTAGCATGCGCGACAGAGCAAAAGGCAGAAGACTCTTTTTCATCAGTGCTTTATTCCTGGTGCTGTTGAGTTTTCCTGTTATCTCCATCTTCAATAAAGGGGAGGTAGTGGCGGGAGTACCGATGCTGTACCTTTATATCATGGGTGTCTGGCTGTTGTGTATTGCTGCTATCGGTCTGTTCGTGGATCGGAGAAGGTCAAAAAGGGAGACAAGTAAAAAAGGATGAACTACTGGCTCGTCATAGCTATATCATTTCTTTACCTGGCTTTACTGTTTGGGTTAGCCTCCTGGGCAGAGCGTCGCTCTGCTGCTGGCAGGAGCCTTGTGAGCAATCCCTACATATATGCCCTTTCCATGGCTGTGTACTGTACCGCCTGGACCTATTACGGCTCGGTTGGCAGAGCTGCTTCAGGAGGCCTGGAGTATCTGGCAATTTATATCGGCCCAACATTGATGGCACCACTGTGGTGGGTGGTGTTGCGAAAGATCATCCGCATCTGTAAAGTGCAGCGGATAACCACCATTGCCGACTTTATCTCTTCGAGGTATGGCAAGAATGTAACCCTAGGTAGTATTGTTACGGTGGTCTGTGTCTTGGGAATTATCCCCTACATATCCATACAGCTAAAGGCGATCAGCAGCAGCCTGATAATACTTACCGGAAAAGCTGGCAACATGGAGGCGTTTCCTGATACTTCCTTCTTTATCGCCATCGGTCTGGCCCTGTTTACGGTTGTGTATGGAACGCGACACATAGAAGCTACCGAGCGGCATGAGGGCATGGTAACAGCCATTGCCTTTGAATCGGTGCTAAAACTGGTTGTGTTCATTGCTGCCGGTGTGTTTGTAACCTATGGTGTGTTCAATGGCTTCGGTGACATCATGCAGCAGGCAACGCAGCTGCCGAATTTTGAGCAGCTGATGACGTTTGAGGGGGAGCATGGCTATGCGCAGTGGTTCTGGATGGTACTGCTTTCGATGCTGGCCATACTTTTTTTGCCTCGCCAGTTTCAGGTGGCAGTGGTGGAGAATGTGAATGAGCAGCACCTGAACAAAGCCATGTGGCTGTTCCCGCTGTACCTGTTTGCCATCAATATTTTTGTGCTGCCTATTGCTTTTGGCGGTGATCTGATGTTTGTAAATGGATCTGTGGATGCCGATATGTTTGTATTGGCGATTCCATTGAGTGAGGGGAAGAGTATACTTGCTTTACTTGTTTATTTAGGTGGTTATTCGGCTGCAACCAGTATGGTGATTGTATCTACAATAGCCCTGAGTGTGATGATGAGCAACAATCTGATCATGCCGCTTCTGGTAAGCGTGCCAGCGATCAAGAACCGTTACAACGATAAGCTTACAGCCATACTTTTAAACAGCCGTCGCTTTTGCATTCTGTTGGTGCTTTTGCTTGCTTACCTGTACTACAAGGGGGTGGCAGAATATTATTCACTGGTAGAAGTCGGGTTAGTCTCTTTTGCAGCGGTGGCTCAGTTTGCGCCGGCTATTATTGGTGGTATTTTTTGGAAAGAAAGCACTAAAAATGGTGCTCTGGCGGGTATAATCGCTGGTTCTATACTATGGTTCTACACGCTGGTGGTTCCTTCTATGGTGGGTGTTGGTATGTTACCTGCTACTATTTTAAATAATGGTCCAATGGGGGTTGATTGGCTTAAGCCATTCGAGTTATTCGGTTTGCAGGGGTTGGACTATATATCGCATGCTATGTTCTGGACCATGTTCTTGAATACAGGCTTATACATCGGGGTATCACTGCTGAGCCGGCAGAGTTCGCAGGAGCGGAATCAGGCAGAAGTTTTTGTGGATATTTTTAAGTATTCTGCTGTATTCGAATCTTCCATAGTATGGAAAGGTACAGCCTACATTCCTGATATAAAATCCCTGCTGATAAACTTCTTGGGTGAGAGACGTGCCGAAGTTGCCATGAAAGCTTACCAGCGTAAATACCCGGAGCCGGCTAATGAAGATGGCAAGGCAGATGCAAAACTTGTAAACTATGCAGAGAAGCTTTTAGCCGGTGTCATCGGATCTTCTTCAGCACGCATCATGGTATCGTCTGTGGTCAAAGAAGAGGAGATAAGTATAGAGGAGGTGCTGTACATCCTGAAAGAGTCGCAACAGTTGATTTCTGTAAACAACGAGCTGCGCCGTAAGTCCATCGAGTTACGGAAGGCAACAGAGCAGCTGCGAAGTGCCAACGAAAGGCTGAAGCACCTGGATGAGCTGAAAGATGAGTTTTTGTCTACTGTTACCCACGAGTTGAGGACGCCTCTTACCTCCATCAGGGCGCTGTCAGAGATACTGTATGACAACCCTGAAATGGAGCGGGAGGACCAGGAGCATTTCCTGCATACCATAGTTAAGGAATCAGAACGCCTCACCAGGCTGATTACACAGGTGCTGGATCTGGAGCGGTTCGAGTCTGGTAAGCAGAAGCTGAGTCTTGCACCCGTGCAGATGCAGGAGGTGATAAATGAATCTGTGGAGGCACTGGGGCAGCTTGTGGAGGAAAAGAACATTGAGCTGATTGTTGACGTGCAGCAGAATATGCCTGCCATAAACGGCGACAAAGACCGGTTGATCCAGGTAATGGTGAACCTGGTTTCGAATGCCATCAAGTTCTGCAGTCCGAGTGAGGGTAGAATCATTGTTTCGAGCTACTACATAGACGGCGATATAAAGGTAAATGTGGTTGACAATGGTAAAGGAATAGCGGCAGAATTTCAGAAACAGATATTTGATAAGTTTTACCAGGCACAGAACCAGAATATACTCAAACCCGAGGGAAGCGGACTTGGCTTGGCTATTTGTAAAAAGATTATAGAATCACACCAGGGGAGAGTGTGGGTGGAAAGTGAACCGGGGAAGGGTGCTAAGTTTTCTTTTGTACTGCCCGCTAAAGCCACAGCACCGGTTGCTAAAGTATAGAACTATGAAAAAGGATAAAGAAAAGCTGAAGATATTGGTCGTGGATGATGAGCCAAGTATTCTGATGCCTCTGGAGTTCCTGATGCGAAAGAACGGATTCCAGGTGTTTATTGCGCGCAATGGTACAGAGGCTATTGAGAGCGTGAACAAGGAGCTGCCACAGGTAGTGGTGCTCGACATCATGATGCCTGATGTGGATGGTTATGAAGTATGCCGGCACATACGAAAGCATGACAACATGAATGGTGCAAAAGTCATTTTCCTAAGTGCCAAGACAAAGGAGGCGGACATAAAGAAAGGCTATGAAGTAGGGGCTGATCTGTACATCCCAAAGCCGTTTTCTACCCGCTTCCTGATGGAAAAGATAAAAGAACTCACTGAGAGTTAGGCAAATTAAAATCATAGAGCCATGGAAACAATCGCCACAAGAACAGCTAATTCCTATGCAGAGGCTTACAACAAGAGTATTTCCGAGCCGGAAGCTTTTTGGGCAGCGCAAGCCGCACAAATTGCCTGGTACGAACAGCCGAAGCAAATTCTCACCACCGATGCCAACGGTTTCTACCGTTGGTTCAAAGGAGGCAAGCTAAATACTGCTTACCTGGCCCTGGATTATCATGTAGAGAATGGCCGTGGCGATCAGACTGCCATGATCTATGATTCTCCGGTTACCAACACGGTGCGTAAGTACAGCTACAGTGAGTTTCGTGACCTGGTTGCCCGTTTTGCAGGAGCTCTTCGGGGGCTAGGAGTTGGCAAGGGTGATACGGTGGTTATCTACATGCCTGTTATACCAGAGGCTGTAATAGCGATGCTTGCCTGCGCGCGTTTAGGAGCTGTACATTCTGTAGTCTTTGGTGGATTTGCACCTCATGAGCTCAGCGTTAGGATTGATGATGCAAAACCTAAAGTTGTGGTTTCTGCCTCCTGTGGCATTGAGTTCGATAAGCACATCCCGTACAAGCCCTTGCTCGATAAGGCCCTGCAGGACAGCCAGCACAAACCTGACCATACCATCATCCTGCAACGGCCATATGTGCAGGCAACGATGCAGCCTGGCCGCGATCTGGATTATGAAGAGCTGCTGCAAAAAGCAACGCCAGCTGATTGTGTGCCTGTGGATGCCAACGATCCGTTGTACATCCTTTATACTTCAGGTACCACAGGCAAACCGAAAGGTATAGTCCGGGACAATGGCGGACATGCGGTGGCGCTCAAGTTTAGTATGAAAGCAGTGTATGATGTAGATCCGGGTGATGTATTCTGGGCAGCCTCGGATGTGGGTTGGGCAGTAGGGCACTCTTACCTTGTCTACGCGCCACTTATTCATGGCTGCACTACCGTTCTTTTTGAGGGCAAGCCGGTCCGGACACCCGATGCCGGTACTTTTTGGCGCATCATCATGCAGCATAACGTAAAGGTGCTGTTTACGGCTCCAACAGCTATTCGTGCCATCAAAAAAGAAGACCCGGATGGGACCTACAAACAGATGTATGACCTGCCATCACTGAAGTGCCTCTTCCTGGCCGGGGAGCGTTGCGATGTAGCTACCTACCACTGGGCTAAGGACCTGCTGAAAGTGCCGGTAGTCGATCACTGGTGGCAGACAGAGTCCGGATGGCCAATGGTGGCTAACATGGCAGGCTTTGGGTTGATGCCTGCTAAACCCGGCTCAGCCGGAAAACCAGTGTGTGGGTATAAAGTAGAAATACTGGGAGAGGACGGGCACGAGCTGATTCCTTCGCAGGAAGGCTATGTGGCCGTAAAATTGCCCTTGCCTCCGGGATGCCTTCCAACACTGTGGGAGGACGATAAGCGTTTCTTCCACTCTTACTTGGAGCGCTTTCCGGGGTATTACATGACCGGCGATGGCGGCTACATGGATGAGGATGGGTACGTGTACATCATGGGCAGAATTGATGATGTGATCAACGTATCCGGGCACCGCCTCTCTACCGGGGAGATGGAAGAAATGGTAGCCTCGCACCCGGCAGTGGCAGAGTGTGCCGTAGTGGGTATTAGTGATGAACTGCGAGGGCAGCGGCCAATAGGGTTGGTCGTACTTAAAGACGGCAAAAAGATAAGCGAAGAACAACTGGAGCAGGAGCTGGTGGCATTAATTAGAGAGAAGATCGGTGCTGTGGCATACTTCAAAAATGCGCTAGTCGTGAACAGGCTTCCCAAGACCCGCTCTGGCAAAATCCTCCGTAAAATCATCCGGAATATTGCTGATGGAGAACATTATGCCATTCCATCTACCATAGACGATCCGGCTATACTAACTGAAATACACAATGACCTGAAAGCACGGTGCATAGGCAATGCTTTTATTCAATAAACATTTTAACTACCTTAAGATAACTAAACTTTCTGAGCCATGATGAACCATCAGATTAAAACTAATGAAGAATACGAGCAGGCTTATAAGCGTAGCGTAGAGGACCCCGAGGGATTTTGGAGTGATATAGCGAGTACATTTACCTGGCGTAAGAAGTGGAATACCACCCTGGAGTGGAATTTTGAGGAGCCAAGTATAGAGTGGTTCAAGGGTGGTAAGTTGAACATCACAGAAAACTGCCTGGACCGCCACTTAAAAACCCGCGGTAATAAACTTGCCCTGATCTGGGAGCCTAACGATCCGAAGGAAAGGTACATCCGCTATACTTACCGTGAGCTGCACGAGAAGGTATGCCAGTTTGCCAATGTATTGAAAAAGAACGGCGCTAAAAAAGGAGACAGGATATGTATTTACATGCCGATGATTCCTGAACTGGCCTTTGCGGTGCTGGCCTGTGCACGAATTGGTGCTATCCATTCGGTAGTGTTTGCCGGCTTTTCAGCTGTAAGTATGGCAGACAGGATCAATGATGCACAGTGCAGCATGGTACTTACATCAGATGGCCTTAACCGCGGCGCCAAGCAAATTCCTGTGAAGCGTGTTGTAGACGAAGCACTGGAAATGTGCGAATCTGTGAAGAAAGTGATCGTAGTGGAGCGTTTAGGCTGGGCAGTTAACATGGTTGAAGGCAGGGATGTATGGTACCACGAGGAAGTAAAAGAGGTGAGCAAAGAATGCCCTGCCGAAGAAATGGATGCAGAGGACATGCTGTTCATTCTTTACACTTCAGGGTCCACCGGCAAACCAAAAGGAGTAGTGCATACCTGTGGCGGCTATATGGTGTATGCCCAGTATAGTTTCTGTAACGTGTTCCAGTATGAGGAGAGTGACGTGTACTGGTGTACCGCTGACATTGGCTGGATAACAGGACATACTTACCTGCTGTATGGCCCGCTGCTTTCCGGGGCCACTACCCTGATGTTTGAGGGCGTTCCTACTTACCCGGACATGGGCCGATTCTGGCAGGTGGTTGATAAATTCGGTGTAACTATTTTTTATACTGCTCCAACTGCCATACGCTCTCTTATGGGTGGCGATATTGATGAAGTACTCTCTTACAGCCTGGACTCCCTTAAAGTACTGGGCTCAGTGGGTGAGCCAATAAATGAAGAGGCATGGCACTGGTACCACATACACGTCGGAAAGGAGCGCTGCCCGCTGGTGGATACCTGGTGGCAAACCGAAACAGGTGGCATTATGATTTCTACGTTGGCAGGAGTAACCCCGATGAAGCCAAGTCATGCAGGTCTTCCGTTGCCTGGCGTGCAGCCGATATTAGTAGACAGTAACGGTGACGAGATCAAAGAGAATGGTGTAGAAGGGTATCTCTGCATTAAATTCCCATGGCCAAGCATGATCAGGACCACTTACGGTGACCATGAACGTGCTAGGCTCAGCTACTTCTCCACTTACAAGAATCTATACTTTACCGGTGACGGTGCGAAGCGCGATGAAAATGGGCTATATCGTATAATAGGCCGCGTGGATGATGTGATCAACGTATCCGGACATCGTTTTGGCACAGCCGAGATTGAAGAAGCTATCAACCATAACTCACATGTTATCGAGTCTGCAGTAGTAGGATATCCGCATGATGTGAAAGGGCAGGGAATTTATGCCTTTGTAATCTGCAAGGATAGGCCGGAAAACGACGAGTGGCTGCGTGCAGAGATCGTGGAGACAGTGGTAGAGAAGATAGGTAAAATCGCCAGACCAGACAAGATTCAAATCGTAAGTGGTTTGCCGAAAACACGCTCTGGTAAAATAATGCGCCGCATACTACGCAAGGTGGCAGAAGGAGATACTTCCAATTTAGGCGACACCAGCACTTTGCTCGACCCAACTGTAGTGGATGAGATAAAGGATGGAGCATTAAATGCTGTCCAGGTAAAATAGATTAAGTTTAGTTGCTCGTATAAAGTCCTGTTACTCTTGTAGCAGGACTTTATACGTTTCTGGTGGTCCCGGGTCCAACCACCCCTGCCCCTCCTTAGCTAAGGCGGGGAGCTCTTGCATTACTATAGCAAAAGTATAAACTCTGTTGCTGATGCTTAACCTCCCTTCTCACAAGATTTTTACAAGATGACAATGAGGAACTGCTTTAACTATTGTGCTGGGGCATGAGGCAGTAAGTAAAATTCCCCGCCTTAGACCAGGAGGGGTTAGGGATGGTTGGACCCGGCACTGCAAATCCTTCCCTGTTTTAAAGTAAGGATAGGGTATTGCTACACACCTCCCAAACCCGTAACTTAACAAGTATAAATCACCCCTATGAAGCCCTCTAATCTCATTCAAGAACGCGTTTATGATTTCCTGAATAAGTACCCGCCTTTTAACCTGATAGAAGAGGCGAAGCTGCGGGAATTAGCCTCTCAGGTACGGGTGCTATACCTGGAGCCGGAACAGGTGCTTTTCTCGCAGGGCGACACGAAGCATGCTTATTTTTACATAGCGCGGCAGGGCTCAGTCAGATTAGAAAAGCGGAGCGAGGAAGGTGAGCTACTCTTGGTGGATGTGTGTGATGAAGGCGATGTTTTTGGAGCACGTGCCCTAATCACTAAAAATAATTATTCCTCTACTGCAACAGCAGCAGAGGAAACGCTTGTTTATGGCGTGCCAACCGAGTTGTTTGAGCCGGTCCTGCATAGTAACCCTGAGGTAGCTCTATACTTTGCAGCCGACTTTGCAGCAGGTGCGCCTATCCAGCAGGGCGGAATGCAGGAGACAAACAGGGCCCGCAAAGGACTCAGGAATAACATGGTTAATCCCTTGCCGCTGCACCTAGAAGATATACTGATTGTAGACAGCACGCAAACTGCCGTTACCTGCCCCCCGGATACTTCGCTGCGTCTGGCAGCACAGATCATGAGCGACAAAGACTCAAGTTTTATGCTGGTGGTAGATGAGCAGAGCTGTCCTGTGGGTATTCTAACGGATACAGACATGAGAAAGCGGGTAGTGGCCGGCCACATCAGCATCAACGATAAGGTTTCGGAGGCAATGTCTTCACCGGTGATCACCATCAAACCAGAGCCGCATATGGCAGAGGCGCTTATTCTCATGATGCGCCATAAGGTGAAGCACCTGTGCATTACAGCAGATGGAACAGCACAGTCGCAGGTGCAGGGTATGCTTACGGAACACGATCTTTTGCTGGCACAGGGCAACAACCCGGCTGTGCTGGTACAGGAGATACGCCTGACGAGAAGCATCGATAACCTACCCGCTATTCGTAGTCAGGCCGAGGAGCTGTTGCAGAAGTACCTGGAGCAGGAAGTAAACATTGCCTTTGTGGCCAACATTGTTACGGAGATCAACGATGCTATTATTGTAAGGGCATTGCAGCATGCTGAAAGTATACTTGGTGAACCGCCGCTCCGCTACTGCTGGCTCTCCATTGGCAGCGAAGGTCGGGAGGAGCAGTTGCTGCGCACCGATCAGGATAATGCGCTGGTGTTTGAGGACAAGCATGCTGCAAGTGAGAAAGAGGCACAGGCATATTTTCTGAAATTAGCCGCTATCGTAAACGAGGTTCTCGAAAAATGTGGCTTTGAGAAATGTCCGGCCAACATGATGGCCAGCAACCCGCAGTGGTGCCAGCCCCTGCACACTTGGAAACAGTATTTTTATACCTGGATTCACGAGCCTACAGAAGAGGCCCTGCTTAATGCGTCTATTTTCTTTGATTACCGGCCTGTTTACGGAGACTCTGATCTTAGCTATCAACTTACGGATTACATTTACGAGCATATACAGCAGGAGCGAATTTTTCTGCCTTACCTGGCAAAGAACGCTTTGCAGAGCCCTCCGCCCCTCAGCTTTTTCCGCAACTTTGTTGTAGAGCGGGGAGGGGAGCACAGAGACCAGTTTGATATTAAGCTGCGCGCCATGGCACCTCTGATAGATGCCGCCCGTGTGCTGACGCTGGATAACCGCATAGCGGGGGAAAACAATACCTTTAAAAGATTTGCCAGGCTGGCAGACCTGGAGCCGCAGAATGCCGCTGTCTACAGAGAGGCAGCCATGGCTTACGAAATTATGATGCGTTTCCGGGCCCAGAACGGACTCAGGAACCAAGACTCCGGACGTTACCTGGACCCATCGCAGCTCAACAAACTGGAGCGACAGACACTCCGCAACACGTTCAAGCCGATCAGTGACTTACAGGAGCTACTGCAGGTGCGGTTTCAACTTAACTATTTCGGCTGATGGTGAATTGGTGGAAAAAGCTGATAGGGAGTGATTATAAGGCATTACCTTCTGATCCTGATTTCTGGAAACTGTACCTGGAAAAGATCAACACACAACCTGCCACAGGCACTGCAATAGAGGAAACTGAATTTGTAGTGTTTGACACAGAGACAACAGGCCTTGATGTAGAGAATGACAGGGTACTGTCTATCGGGGCAGTGAAAGTATTTAACCTGGAAGTGTTGGTGCGGGAAAGCTTTGAGTGTCTGGTACAGCAGGAGGTGGCGCTGGGGAATAAAAGCCCTGAAGTGCATGGAATACTGCCCTCAGAAGTTCAGCAGGGGCTCACGGAACAGGAGGCGCTACAGGCTTTCCTGAATTTTATAGGCAACGCTGTTTTAGTGGGGCACCATGTAAAGTTCGACATAGAGATGCTGGACCAGATTGTCAGGCGCAGTAAGATCAGCGGAAGGATCAGGAACATGCGCCTTGACACAGCCACCCTGGCACGCCGTTTGGAAAAATTTCAGTTTAGCCCGGATAGCTACAACCGTTCTGATTATAGCCTGGATGCCCTCTGTGCCAGGTATAAACTTCCGGCAGAGTCCAGACACACAGCTTCTGGTGATGCGTTTACAACGGCTATACTTCTGCTTAAGCTGCTGAAAAAGGCACAGAAGCGGGGAATAAAGATTTTAGGAGATTTAGTGAAGTAAAAGGTTTGAGTTAAGCCTTATCTTTGCACCAGAATAAGTTCAAGCTATGATCGACGAGACACATAACCCCTGGACCACCCTGTCCAGTAAAGACATTTACCAGAACCCCTGGATTAAAGTGCGCGAAGACCAGGTGCTGAATCCTAAAGGCGGTGAAGGCATCTATGGCGTGGTCAGCATGAAAAATAAGGCCATTGGCATCATTCCCATAGATGATGAAGGCTATACCTACCTGATCGGCCAGTACCGCTACCCGCTCAACGAGTACAGTTGGGAAATTCCTATGGGTGGCGGCTTGATCGAAAATGACATTCTGGAATCAGCTAAGCGCGAGCTGCAGGAGGAGACAGGTTTTACTGCAGCCAAATGGACAAATATCTGCCGGTTGCACACATCCAATTCCGTAACTGATGAAGAGGGCTTTGTTTTTCTTGCGCAGGAACTAAAGGCTGGCGAAACTGCATTTGAAGAGACAGAGGAGCTGCATATTAAGCGTGTTACATTTAAAGAGGCTGTTCGCATGGCTATGAACAACGAAATAACGGATGCGATCAGTGTTGCAGGAATTTTAAAAGCCGCCCTGTTGCTGGAACAACAGGAAAGTAGGAGTAAGTAAAGATATACCAGTAAGGGCTGGCCTTCATTAGTGTAAGCAAACATAAGGCAGCTTGCGAGCAGTTGTACAATGAGGGATAATTCTTACATTTGAAATCATGAAAGCCATCAAATATTTATCACAACGAATCTATACAACCTGGTGTGTTACCTGGTTTGTAGTGCCGTTCGTGGTAACATACCCTTTTCAGGCTTTTCTTATCCGGAGAGAGAAGTGGTATAAGCATGTACATGGCATCAACAGGGCATGGTCTACTGTTTTTCTGCGGATGTTTCTGGCTCCGTTGATAGTGGAGTGGCGCATGAAATTTGACCCAAAGCAGCTCTATATCTTCACCCCTAACCACAGCTCTTACCTTGATATCCCGATGATGCTGCATACCATCCCCGGATTTCTTAACTTTGTAGGGAAAAGCTCGTTGGCAAAGGTGCCGCTTTGGGGTAAAGTGTATAGCAAGCTGTATATTTCCGTAGATCGGAAGAACGCTGTTAGCAGTGCCAAGAGCTACATTAGATCAGTTAAAACACTGGAAGAAGGCCGTAACCTTGTAATTTTTCCGGAAGGAACCATTCCACCGACAGCCGGCGATCAACTGCTGCCGTTTAAGGATGGTCCGTTTAAGTTAGCCATAGAGAAGCAGTTGCCAGTGGTGCCGGTAACCATGCCATACAACCAACACTTTTTACCGGATTTAGACGGAAAACTGAAAGTGCGCTGGCATCCGCTCAAGATCGTGATACACGAGCCTGTAGAAACCAAAGGGATGACAATGGCAGAATTACCTGCCCTTAAAGAGCGGGTTTTTAATATTATTCAATCAGAAATAAAGAGTCATAAACATACGTATGTCAACAGATATTCAGACTATCAGAAAATTAGCACACTTAGCAAGGCTGGAGTTTAACGAAGAGAAGGAGCAGGAAATGCTGCAGGATCTTAACAAGATCCTGAACTGGGTAGACCAGCTACGTGAACTGGATACGGAAAATATTGAGCCTCTTACACATATGTCGCAAGAGATGAACGTTTTCCGTGAAGATGTGGCAGAAAATACTGTTAGCCATGAAAAAGCATTGCTCAACGCACCTAAAAAAGACTCTGATTATTTCCGGGTACCTAAGGTAATGGAATAGTCTGCTGACTTACATATGAATAGAATCAAATTCTGGAAAGGCTGGGATACTGATATTAAGTATCCCTATCTTTTTTTACTCCTGGTAAGCATACTGGCGCTGGTCTTGGGCGTGTACCATTACTTTACAGGAGGAGAATACACCTTTAGCTGGGACAAACTTACAGATTTGCAGGTAGTGCCGGTGCCGGTGCATGAAGTAACGCGCCTGCTGGAAACTTTTACCCTGTCAGTTGACGGATACCTGATTTTTGAGCAGTACGATGTAGCACTGCCAAAGATCAATAAAGTGGCCGCAACGCTTCTGTTAGGAGCGTTGGCTCTCTGTATCGCCTTCTATACAGCGGCAATCAGCACGATGAAGCGGTTAGCATATTTTGGCGGAATGCTCCTGCTGATGCTTTTCCTGGCCACCTTCAATTTCGACCTGCTTGGTGTTTTTGGTAGTGGAGCCAGCCAAACCACCTTACTTGTCAGTATAGCCCTGCTGGCTATAAGCAGCTACTCGTTTCAGGCTTTCTGGCCCCAAACCCCTTTCTCATTGCGTTTGGTTGTGATGATGGGGTTTGTAGCTATACTGGGTACGCTCATTTATAGTGAGGCAGAATTTCCTGCCGAACTTGTTACCATGCATTTGGTAAGCTATAGCAGCATTGGGGTACTGGCGGCTACTGTGTTGTTTATGCTGTGGGTGTCTTATGAAAATATGAATGCGCTGCTCTGGATAAACACGCAGGCAAAGACGCCGGAACGTCGCTTCGGGAGGTGGCAGTTCCTGCTTATCAGCCTGCTGTATCTTTTTAACCTGTTGTTGCTGTACCTGCGCCACATAGGATACCTGAAAGCTGACCTCTTTTACATCAACGGCTATTTTATCTTCTTTTTATCAGTAGTAGCCGGTTTCTGGGGGATGCGGCAGCGGGAGGCGTATTACAAACACCTGTTCCTGTTCCGGCCTACAGGAGCTATCCTGTACCTGGTATTTGCTACGTTTGCATTCTTGAGTATTGGTTATGCTTTTGCAACAGCCAACGATTCACTGACCGTGCTTTACCACGACCTGATTATTTATACCCACCTGGCCTTTGGTTCCGGCTTCTTTATTTACATCCTGATAAACTTTGGTGGCCTTCTGGAGCAGCGCCTGCCAGTTTATAAAGTGGTTTATGAACCGAAACGTTTCTCCCTTTTCTCCTTTTTCCTGATGAGCCTGATGGTGTGTGCTATTCTGGTAATGCGTACACAGTATCGTTCTTATTTTTATGCACAGGCGGGTTATTACAACTACCTGGGAGACTTATACACGGCCTCAGGAAACGATATCCTGGCACAGCGTTTTTATCAGGAAAGTGATCTTTATGATGTTAATAACGTGAAGGCTAACTATAGTTTAGCTTCATTGTCACGGCAGACGGATCAGCGTAACAACGAAATCCTGTACCTGAAGGAGGCGCTGGAAAAGCGTCCTAACCCGAAGCTTTATATCCGTTTGGCTAATCTGTATGATGAGAAGCAGTACTTCTTTGAGAAGATGTATGTGTTGCAGGAGGGGATAGAGAAGTTTCCGGAAAGTGCTGAGATTTATAATAACCTGGCGCTAATGTATGCCCAGACAAGTGTGCAGGATAGTACCGATTACTATTTCAGCCTGGCCCAGAAGTATGCTTCTAACGAGGATTTTGTTCAGAGTAACAGGTTGGCTTACTATACCCGCCAGGCAATGCTGGAGCCAGCGAAGGAGCTGCTGCACGAGAGCCGAAAGGGGAAATACAAGACCTTGCGAAGTAATACGGCTACTCTTCGTCAGTTATTAGGTTTGGAGCCCGGGGATAAGGAGGCCTTTATGCCAGATTCACTTAAAGCCATTGAAGATCTTACGCTGTTCTATAACCAGACCCTTAGCAGGCTGAATGAAGGCGATACTGCCAGGCTGGCTCCAATAAACCGATATTTGTCTTCTCCCGAAAATCAGATCTTTTTTGAAGACCTGCTTTATCTGAAAGCTTTAGTACATCATTACAATGGCCGGGCCAGGGAAGGAAGAAGAATTTTAGAGAACCTTGCGCTGCAGGCAGAGTCGCGGAGTGGGTACTATTATGATGTTCTGGGGCAATGGATGCTGGAGGAGAAGAACTTTAAGGCAGCCGCGGCTTATTTTAAACTGGCGAAAGACAGGGGGAATAAGCAGGCGTTCTTGTCGGAGGGGTATGCGCATGCATTGGCAAATGAGCCTCGTGAAGCCGTAGAGGCCTTGAAGGAGGTTGGTTTTACAGAAAATGAGGCCGCGGTTGCTGTTGCCCAGGATCTGATTGCAGTTTTGGAGCAGGATGTACAAACTATTCTGGCCGAAGCGCCGGATAAGGATAAGGTGCAGTATCTTATTTCTAATCTGCCTGAGTTAAGCCTGGAGGACATTAATGCACTTGTACAGGCGGTGGAAGAAAAGGAGCTGAAAAGGCGCGCTCTTTTGGCCCGTGTAGATTACCTGATGGGGAAGAAGAAATGGAAGGCCGCCTACGATGCCATACAGGATGCCTCTACTAAGTTACAGGCAGAAGGAGAGTTAAGGTCAGCACTTAACTTAAACCAACTAAAGCTGTGGCTGTATACAGAGAAGTATGATGTACTGTTGAGCAAAATGGACCAATTGTATCTTACAGATAGAGATAAACGCCAGCGCTTGTACTTTAAAGCCCGAGTTGCAGAGGCACGGGGACGTACGGAAGAAGCGGCATCTAAGTATGAGCAGGCGCTCGCAATGCTTATCTATGATGAGGAGGTAGTGTTAGCAGCTGCCCGTTTCTTTGATAAAAACACACCAAAAAGTGAGAAGGCTTATAATATCTTGCTTAGCGGTATCACCTATAATCCTTACTCTTCTGAACTGTACAAGGCTTATGCACTTGAGAGCCTGGATCAGGGGTTATATTCGTATGCAGATCAGGCGCAACAGACGTTGCAGCGCTTGCTTCCTGCCACGGAATATAGTACTTTTATAGAGAAATTAGACAAAAAACGCCAGGAAGTGGAGACACGCGCCAATAACTGGCAACTTTGAAAAAAGACCATATGAGCGTTATCATCGAAACTCACGACATCTCCAAAATTTACCGCATGGGTGCTGAGACCATCCACGCGTTAAATTCTGTGTCTATCAAGATCAGCAAAGGGGAGTATGTTGCATTTATGGGACCGTCAGGCTCTGGAAAGTCTACGCTCATGAACATTATCGGCTGCCTGGATACTCCAACAGGCGGGCAGTACATCCTGAATGGGCAGGATGTGAGTAATATGTCTGATAATGAGCTGGCAGAGGTACGCAATAAAGAGATTGGGTTTGTTTTCCAGACATTTAACCTTTTACCCCGGCAGTCTTCTCTGGATAACGTTGCACTGCCTTTGATTTATGCAGGGTATAACAAAAGCGCAAGAGAAGAAAAAGCGCAGCTTGCCCTGGAAAGTGTAGGCCTTGGCAATAGAGGCAAGCACAAACCTAATGAGTTGTCAGGTGGTCAGCGGCAGCGTGTAGCCATTGCAAGGGCTCTGATCAATAACCCGAGCATTATTCTTGCCGATGAGCCTACAGGTAACCTGGATACGAAGACCTCCTATGAGATCATGGAGCTTTTTGAAAACCTGCATGCCAAAGGGAACACCATTATTATGGTGACGCACGAAGAAGATATTGCCAGGTATGCCCACCGTATTGTTCGAATGCGCGACGGATTGATAGAATCCGATGAGATGAACAAAGATGTGGTTACAGCGGGTAAACTTCATTCAGAACACACCAGCTAAATGAAAATTTATACTAAGACAGGCGACAAGGGGAGTACTTCACTCATCGGAGGAACCCGTGTGGCTAAGTCAGATCTTCGCATAGAGGCCTACGGCACTGTAGATGAACTAAACTCCTATATCGGTCTTGTACGGGACCAGGAGGTGAATAAAAGCCGCATGGATGTGCTGAAAGAGATTCAGGACAGGCTATTTACCATTGGAGCTTTACTGGCTACTGATCCTGATAAGTCTAAAATGAAAACTCCAGATCTGCAGGAGGAAGACATTACACTGCTGGAGAAAGAGATAGACTCCATGACAGCAGAAGTGCCTCCGCTTCGTGCTTTCGTCTTACCGGGCGGGCATCAGTCCGTATCGTTTTGCCATGTTGCCCGTTGCGTTTGCCGCAGGGCCGAGCGTTTAGCAATACGGCTTCAGCAAGTGGCGGAGGTAGATGATCTGGTGATAAAATATTTGAACAGATTGTCTGACTACCTGTTTGCCCTTTGCCGTAAAATGACCCAGGAGTTAGGGGCCGAGGAAGTGGTCTGGAAACCCCGGGTCTAAAGCGAATTAAATCGAAACCAATTAATTACAATGTCAGTGGATATGCTAACCATACCGGCGAAATGTGTTACCGAATCGCGCATTTCAGAACTGGACTTCAATAACATTGAATTCGGGAAAATCTTTGCAGACCACATGTTAGTGGTGGATTATAAA
Source organism: Pontibacter locisalis (assembly GCF_042684605.1). NCBI lineage: Bacteria > Pseudomonadati > Bacteroidota > Cytophagia > Cytophagales > Hymenobacteraceae > Pontibacter > Pontibacter locisalis. Next base: position 160,136 of record NZ_JBHULU010000010.1, on the reverse strand, counting down.
GATGGAGAGTGGCAGCAGCCTGAAATACTACCTTATGGGAACCTGGCCCTTAGCCCTGCTACATCGGCAATACATTATGGCCAGTCAGTTTTTGAAGGTATGAAAGCCTACAAAGATGCCAATGGCGATATTCTCCTTTTTCGCCCGCTCGAGAACTACAAGCGCCTGAACATCTCGGCTGAACGTATGTGCATGCCCGAGCTGCCCGAAGATATTTTTATGCAGGGGCTGGAGCAATTGCTGCGCATGGATGCTGCCTGGGTACCGCCAACTGACGGTTGTGCCTTATACATTCGTCCGTTTATGTTTGCCACCGATGACTTTATCGGGGTACGTCCATCCTCCAGTTACAAGTTCGTTATTTTTACCTGCCCGGTGGGTGCCTATTATGGTCAGCCGCTGAAAGTAGCCATAGAGCCAAAATACGTCCGCTCAGCAGAAGGTGGAGCTGGCTATGCCAAAGCAGCAGGTAACTATGGAGCGGCACTGTTGCCGGCCCGTAAAATGCAGGAGAAAGGCTACCATCAGCTGATCTGGACCGATGCGAAGGAGCACAAGTTTATTGAAGAATCGGGCACAATGAACGTAATGTTTGTAATTGATGGAAAACTGATAACTCCACCCGTTAGCACAACTATTCTCAAAGGTATTACCCGCGACAGTGTTCTTACACTCGCCCGCGATCTTGGCTATACTGTAGAGGAGCGTAAAGTTTCTGTTGATGAGCTGGTAGAGGCGCATAAAGCTGGTAAACTGCAGGAGGCTTTTGGTACAGGTACTGCGGCAACTGTAGCCCAAATTGCAACCATACATTATAATGGTGCAGATATGGACCTGCCAGCCGTAGAGACGCGTGAAATATCAAACAGAGTTGCTGCTGAGCTGGAAAAAGTTAAAACAGGCAGAGCGGCAGACACGCATAACTGGGTATACCGCATCAGCCTGTAAGGATGATTACCTTTTAAGAGATGCTGGAGTATAAGCAACAGTTTATGCTTCAGCATTTTCTCGTTTAAAAAGAACTATAACCACAACAACGCGAATGACAACTGAGCAATTAAAAGAGTTGAAGGCCCGAGTAGAGGCCTTGAGGAGGTACCTTTGACTACGATGCTAAAAAGGAGCAGGTAGAAGAGACAGAGAAGCAAACTACTGCACCAACTTTCTGGGATGATCCAAAGGAAGCGGAGAAAATTCTGAAAGAGATTAAATCTGTGAAAGTATGGACAGACCACTATGATGAAGTAGAAAAAACAGTTTCTGATTTTGAGGTCTTATTCGATTTTTACAAAGAAGGAGATGTCTCTGAAGAGGATATTCAGCAGGAATACAAAAAAGCTGAGGAAGCAGTAGAAGGCCTTGAGTTTAAGCGAATGCTGAGCGGCGAGGAGGATCAACTCAGTGCAATACTGGAGATAAACCCCGGTGCAGGCGGTACAGAGAGCCAGGATTGGGCTGAAATGCTGATGCGCATGTATATTATGTGGGCAGAGTCGCATAAGTTTGGAGTAAAGCAGATTAACTATAATGCTGGTGAAGGGGCTGGGATAAAGTCTGCCACGCTGGAAATTACCGGTGACTTTGCTTACGGGTACCTGAAATCAGAAATTGGGGTACATCGCTTGGTGCGCATTTCCCCTTTCGACTCTGGTGGCCGAAGACATACTTCCTTTGCATCTGTGTTTGCCTATCCGGTAGTAGACGATACTATAAATATCGAGATCAACCCATCCGATATTGAATGGGATACGTATAGGGCCGGTGGTGCCGGTGGCCAGAACGTAAACAAAGTGGAAACTGCCGTGCGTCTGCGCCACAAACCATCAGGTATTGTTATTGAGTGCCAGATAGAGCGTTCGCAACTCATGAACAAAGAGCATGCGCTACGTATGCTGAAGTCACGCCTCTACCAGATAGAAATGGAGAAGCGCAACGAAGAGCGTGATCGCATTGAGAGCACTAAAAAGCGTATTGATTTTGGTTCACAAATACGTAACTACGTGCTGCACCCATACAAGCTGGTGAAAGATATACGCACAGGAGTGGAGCGATCTGATGTGCAAAATGTGTTGGATGGAGACCTTGACGAGTACATTAAGGCTTTTCTAATGCAGGCTTAGGCTTTTTTTATATAAAAAATAAAGCAGCAGCGGGCGGTTACTTTTGTGACCGCCCGCTGCTGCTTTATGATAGTTTTAGTTTAGATTCTTCGAAGAAGACTTGCTTAATTAGGTATAGTTTATATAACTGATTTATACAGAGATAAGGTAATAAATAGTACAGCTATATATAGGATAAGATAGAAAGAAATAGAATTATTCATATGTTGGTATTGTTGGGAAAACCTTTAACTAGTTATTTATTAAGTATATGTATATTAAAATAACCATATTAATGATATAACTTATTGCGCATTTGTTTTAACCTTTTTCATCTGTTGCATCGTAGATACTCTTTGTAATGTTGTATCATTAAATCAAACAATAGTTATGAAAAGAGGTCTACTACTGACCCTTATATTGGCAATACTACTGTCAATAGAGGGTTTTTCACAAGGTACCACGACTGTAACAGGTAAAGTAATTGATCAGGAAACTGGTCAGCCATTGCCTGGTGTAGCCGTTCTGGTGAAAGGAACGAACATTGGTACTACAACAGGAGCACAAGGAGAGTTCTCTCTGAATGTACCTGCCCCTGCAGCTACAAAATCCCTTGTTTTTAGATATATTGGCTATACCAATATAGAAAGAACAATAGGAAACCAGAGCATAATAGATGTAGGGCTTGTATTGGACACCAAACAATTAAGCGAAGTTGTTGTAACAGCTTTTGGTGTAGAGAGAGAGCAGAAAGCACTAAGCTATTCTGTGCAGCAGATTGAAGGCGATAAGCTAAACAGGGCAAATCAGCCAAACGTTACCAATGCTATTCAGGGTAAAGTGGCAGGTGTGATTGTACGCCAATCTAGCGGCTTGCCTGGGTCCTCTGCAACAATTACCATACGAGGTAACCGTTCATTTACAGGTAACAACCAACCGCTGTATGTGATAGACGGTATGCCTATCGAAAGTAATGCTTCGTTTGCTACAGGTGTAAGTGGCACGGATGCTTCTTCGCGAGCCCTGGACATCAACCCAAATGACATTGAATCGATCTCCGTTTTGAAAGGTGGTGCAGCCGCTGCCCTTTATGGTGTTCGTGCCTCAAATGGTGTGGTAGTAATTACTACTAAGAAAGGTAAAGGATTAGATGCAGGCCGAAAAGGTGCAACCGTGAGTCTTGCTTCTGATTATTCTTATGATGAAGTTTCAATACTTCCTGACTTGCAAGATGAATTCGCACAAGGGTCAGGTGGCGTGTACAATAATACAACTTCTTTATCCTGGGGACCGCGAATTAGTACTTTAGGCACTATTACAAACGCCATAGGTGAAACGGTGCCAGCCCAGGTGTATGATAACGTGGAGCCATTCTTTGAGACAGGCCATACCTTTACAAACGCTGTAACTGTAGCGAACAACGGTGATTTTGGTAATTATGCTGTAACTGTTGGTTATACAGACCAAGAGGGTATCATTCCTACCACTGGTATGGAGCGCTTTAATGGTAAAGTAGCAGGGGATTTGAAGGTAGCTCCGAAGGTAACCCTTGGTGTATCTGCAAACTTCTCAGATGTACATGTAGACAAGGTGCCAGGTGGATCTAACCTTTCTAACCCTCTATTTACTTTATATGCTGCACCACGAACATTTGACTTATTTGGTCTGCCATTTGCAGATCCAAATAACCCTTTCAAGCAGATAAGCTATCGTAGCGGCTTTGATAACCCTCGCTGGGCAATTGCAAATAACGTATTTTTCGAGGATACCCGTCGCTTTATCGGATCAGCAAATGCTATTTATAAACCTACTGATTGGATTAGTATAAGTTACAGACTTGGTAACGACTTCTTTATAACAGACGGGCAGGAGATTTATGAGTTAGGGTCAGGCTTTACTGGAGGTAGAACAACTATTCCGTCAGGTGGACAGATAAATGACTATTCATTTACACAAACTCAGATAAACTCTAACCTATCAGCAAGTTTCGTAAGAGATATTACTGAAGATATCAATGTTAACTTACTCATAGGTAATGAAATTTATGATATCAGAAGCCGCTTGCTGAACAACTTAGGTCAAGGTATTCAATTAGGAGGTTTAAAGAATATCGGAAATACAACTGTTCAGACTACTGCTGAAACTATTAGCAGAAGGAGAGTGGCCGGATTTTATGCTAACTTAGAAGTAGGTTATAAGAATTATCTTTTCTTAAATGGTTCTGCCCGTCAGGATTATGTCTCTAACCTTGCCCGTGGAAATAGAGACTTCTTCTACCCATCTATTGGTGTTGGTTTTGTATTTACAGATGCTTTCGGAATTGATAATGACTGGCTCGACTTTGGTAAGATCAGAGCTTCTTATGCAGAAGTAGGACAGGCACCTGATGCGGCATTTATCACCAGGAACACATTCATTGCAGGTGGTGCGGGGTCTGGATTCTTGAACGATGGTGTATCATTCCCTTTCAGAGGTGTAAGTGGTCGTACGTTGGAAAATACACTTAACTCGCCTGAATTAAGACCTCAGAATACCAAAACAATTGAATTTGGTGGTGACTTCAGGTTCTTTGCTAATCGTTTGGTGTTCGATTATACCTACTATATCCAGAATACAACTGATCAGATCTTCACCGTTCCTATATCACCTGCCGCAGGCTTCCAGTTTGAAAGACGAAATGCAGGTGAGCTTGAGACAACAGGACATGAATTAATTGCAACCGTTATTCCTGTCAGAAATGAAAATTTCCAGTGGACGTTTACAACTAACTACACCTCTTATGATAACGAAGTAATTGAATTAGCTCCTGGCGTAGAAAACATCTTCTTAGGAGGCTTCGTGACTCCAAACATCAGGGCTGAGGCTGGAGCTGCTTATCCGATTATTTTTGGATCATCTTATGTGAGAGATGATGCAGGAAACATTGTTGTTGACAGCCGACAGACTGTTAACGGCACTGCGAATCCATATTATGGTATGCCATTAGTTGGTGAATTTAAAAACATTGGTAATGTTCAACCTGATTTTGAGATGTCTTTCATCAATGGTATTGATTATAAAGGATTCGGTTTAAGTGCGCAGTTAGATTGGCGTAAGGGAGGTAACATGTATGCGGGTAATACACGCCTCCTTAAATTGTATGGTATGGATGAGATAACAGAAGATCGTTTGTCACCTGTAGTCATTGGAGGAACGAAAGGGTTTGTTGATGCAGATGGGAATCTTGTAGTAGAAGGCAACAATGATATTGAAATAATCAGGGGGCAAACCTTCTGGCAGGATAGAATGGATGCGATTACCGAATCCAATGTTTACTCAACAAGCTTTGTTCGTTTAAGAGAAGTGGCGTTAAGTTATTCGTTGCCTAACTCCCTGCTAGATAGAACACCGTTCAGGACCGCTTCTTTGTTCGTAACAGGTAGAAATCTGTTTCTGATCTCTGACTATCCAAATTTCGACCCTGAGACGAACGTAGGCGGCTCAGGTAACTTCCAGGGGCTAGAGTATGTGTCATTACCACAAACAAGAAGCTATGGCCTTGGATTAAAAGTATCATTCTAACCGAAAAGAGAAAAATCATGAAGACAAAAAATATATTCAGTTTATTCGCTGCTTTTGGGCTACTGTTTAGTGTCAGCTCATGCAGCGACGATAAACTAGATGAGATCGACACAAACCCCAATGCACCGCAGGATGTTTCAATAAGCTTGTTAATGCCACAGGTTACACTTAACATTCCAACCGCTGTACATGGTGTAGACCTAGCGTGGTATTCTTCTGTATTTGTAAGACATACTGCCGGCGTGCATGCCCAGTTGCAGCAGGCAGACAGAAGATCTGACCTTGAAAACCCGACGTTAGTTAATAACGTGTGGAACAACATCTTTGCAGGTGTGTTGCCAGATCTGAACCTTATTATCCTGAAGGGTTCAGAAGGCGGTACTGAGCCAGGTAAACCAATACACGTTGGTATTGCAAAGGTGCTGAAAGCTTATACAATTTCTGTGGCCACAGATGCCTGGGGTAGAGTACCTTACTCAGAAGCAGGACTGGGTAGTGAAAACCGCCAGCCTGTGTTTGATCAGCAGCAGCAAATTTATATGGAGATGTTTGAGTTGTTGGATGAGGCAATCGCTAACCTACAGGAGCAGGGGCCAACACCAGGTAACACTGATCTGATTTACAGTGGAAATGCCCAGAAGTGGATACGAGCAGCTTATTCTCTAAAAGCGAGGTACTGGATGAGGTTAACTAATGTTAATGATGCCGCTGCTCAAAATGCACTAGATGCTGCTGCACAGGGCTTCCGGAATGCTGCAGATAACTTTACATTTAATATGTATGTGTCTACTGCTATCGGTGAGCACCCTTGGTTCCAGGAGGCAAACGACCGTGGCCACCATGCTGTTAGCGAAAGATTTATTGAAACACTTGAAAATTTAAATGATCCACGTCTTTTAGCATTGGTAGCGCCTGTACCAGGCAAAGGTGAAATCATCGGAGCTCCTAATGGAACAAATACAAATGACCAGGCAGGCAATTTGTTCTCTGATGTGAGAAGTCCACTTGTTCCGGGTTTAGCACCTCCTTATGTATTGGAAGCTACTTCTCCAATGCCTTTGATGACTTATGATGAGCTTAAATTTATACAGGCAGAGGCTTATTTAAGACTAGGCCGCTTACAGGAAGCCTTTACAGCCTATAGAGAGGGTATCAGAGCTGCTATGAACCGTCAGACTGAATTAAGTGATGCTGTTATTACAGCATACCTTAACAATCCAGCGTTGCCACAGACACCTGCAGCGCTAAACTTAGATGAGATTATCAGGCAGAAATGGATCGCATATTTCTACTTCCAGCCGTTCGAGGCTTATAACGACTGGAGAAGAACAGGTTTCCCTACTTTTATAGCTGATCATCCGATATCTGCACCGCCACTACGTTTCCCTTATCCTTTAAGTGAGCGTGATGCAAATGCAGTTAACGTTCCGGATGTAAACATCTACACCAACGGAGTTTGGTGGGATGATGGCACAGAAGACTAAAAATTTCATTACCCTGTTTCAGCCACCATATTTAAGCTGAAACAGGGTAATGAAAAATTCGCTAGAATAGTAGCGAGTAAAATGAAAGTATAATATTAAAGTTTAATGATATGAAAATAAATAACTACCTATATAGTCTTTTGGCAGCTTCAGTAGGGTTATTCCTCTTTAGTTGTGACGAGGAGGATTCCTCTCCAGTTCCTGAATTTAATGCTGTCCCTGGCTCAGTAGAGCTCCGAACAACAACCGGCACACGCGATACAATTTCTGTACTGGAAGACGCCGGTTCTGTAAAAATACCGGTGGATCTAGTTTCAGATCCTATAGCAGCTCCTGTAACAGTGAACTATACCGTCACAGGAGCTTTATCTGCAACAGGAACAGCTGTAATACCGGCAAATGCATCAAGTGCCACCATTGAAATTCCTATTCCAGATAACAAAGCAATCGATGCTACTCGTTTTGCAACTGTAACGCTCACAGGTGCTGACAATAACCTGCGGATAGGTAGAAACGGGAGAGGAGTTACGAAGGTGATTAGAATAAGAGATAATATTCAAACTATTAGTTTTTCAACCACAGGGGCGACGGTAACAGAAGCGCCAAATAATCCGATTGTAAAAATTCCTGTTACTGTCTCCAACACCTTGAGAACTGCAGTAAGTGTTGCCTATACTGTTACACCAGTGGCCGGTAATACAGCAACTAACTTTCAGGTTGTTTCCCCCAACCCACTTACTTTACAAGCTGGTGTTAAGACGGACACCATCCGGGTTAGGATAATGAACAACCTGGAACGTAATATGAATAATAGATTTGAGGTGAAGATCACATCGGTTACTCCGGCATCTGCTGATGCAGAGATTAATTTTAATACAAGTAAGTCAACGTTTACTGTGACGGTGAACGATGATCTGCGAACTGTAGCGTTTGTGAACGAGGCAACGCCACAGGTTATCACCTCTGCTAGAACGGTCAACTCGGAGATTAGACTTAGTGAACCAAGCACCAGACCTGTTACAGTGAACTACACAATTACAGGCGGAACAGCAGGAGTTGATTATGTTGACAACACAGGTGGACGTCTTACCATACCCGCCGGTGCGACAGTTGGAAACATAAACATTGAGTTCTTGAATGCAGCCTTTGGCATGAATCCGAACAAAAACATTAGAGTAAACCTTGTATCTGTGGAAGGTGAAGACAGAGAGGTTGTTTTAGGAAGCAACAACGTATTAAATTTTGAACTAGAGTAAGAGAATAAGCGCTCTTTACCAAAAATGAGGCCTTAGTTGATTTAATCAGCTAAGGCCTCATTTTTTTGCGGATTTTGTTCTTTTTCTTTGCAAGTCCTTCATTTTATTAATAAAAAAGTATCTCCTTGATCAGAGTGTTAGTGGATAGCAAAACATAGCACACTCTTGTGAAGCTTGGTTTTTCTGGGTTTAGGTATAAGAAATATGTCTGTTCGTCGAAAAATAATTCTTTCCTACTATTGCTTTTGAATTTATTCGTCGATATTATTGGTGCAAGATTAGATCTTCTTCAGGAACACGAGTTGATTCGTGAGGGATGAAAGAAAGATGAAGGCCTGTCCAATTCCTTTTATTTATAGTGCTGTGTCTGTTGTAGAGCGCACCACTATAAAACAACAATTTTCCATTTAATTCTTAATAGATAGTTTTTATAAAGAGCCTAAACTCTTTATAAGCTCTGGTATATGCCAGTTTTTGCGCTCCGAAAAAGGGTGCAGGGAAATCTATTGCCTATAAAAAAGACTCTAAAACTTTTACTAACTATTACCTATTATTCACCTTAATTTCAAACAATTAAATGAGAAAGCTTTTACTCATGAGTTTTGTTCTGATGTTCACGCTACTGAATCAGGTAGTTGCTCAGAGCAAAACGGTTTCTGGTACTGTTACAGACCAGACAACATCGCAGGGGCTGCCAGGGGTTGCAGTCATTGTTAAAGGAACTACTGTGGGTACAACCACAGGTGCAGACGGCTCTTATTCTATTAATGTGCCTGCTGGTTCTAGCACGTTAGTGTTCAGATTTATTGGTTATCAGACAATAGAAAAGTCTGTAGGTAACGCTGGTACAATAAACGTTGCGTTGGCAACTGACCAGAAACTACTTGATGAGGTAGTTGTAGTTGGTTATGGTACACAGCTTAAGAAAGACGTAACTAGCTCCATATCACAAGTTAAAGGTTCTGAAATTGCGAACATCGCTACTCCAAGCTTTGACCAGCAGTTAGCAGGTCGTGCTACGGGTGTGCAGGTAACGCAGCCTTCAGGTATCCTGGGAGCCGCTCCTACCATTCGTATCCGTGGTGTGAACTCAATTACTGGTGGTAACTCTCCTCTGATAGTTGTAGATGGTGTACCGGCATTCTCTGGCAACGCCGGTGGATTTACTCCAGCTAACACCCTAGGTGATATTAACCCTGCTGACATTGAGTCTTTTGAAATTCTTAAGGACGGTGCTGCGACTGCGATCTATGGTTCCCGTGCATCGAATGGTGTTATCCTGATTACTACTAAAAAAGGTAAGACGGGCCAGGTTCGCTTTAACTACGATAACTATGTAGGTGTGGCAGAGGCTGTTAAGCTTTATGACCTGCTTGATGCGAAGCAGTTTGTTGAGATCTCAAATGAGAAATATGCAGCAATCGGCTCACCGGCACAGGCTTTCATGGATAGTGAAGGAACAAACACAAACTGGAACGACTATGTTTTCAGAAGTGCTTTGCAGCAGAACCACGTATTTTCTGCTTCAGCAGGTACTGACAAAACAAAATACTATGTGTCTTTAGGTTACTCTAACCAGGAGGGTATTGCCAGGCCAAATGAATTAACCCGTTATACGTTCAGATCTAACTTAGATCAGCAAGTGACAGAGTGGTTAAACTTCGGTATTTCTGCAGGTTTAACCAGCCAGAAAAACGAAGGTCCTTTAACAGGTTCTAATAACCTATCTGGTAACACATTCGCTGTAATGCGCCAGTTGCCTAACGTTAAAGTTTACAACCCGGAAGACCCAACAGGTTATAACATTGACGCCTCAGACAGAAGATCTCTTGGCCGTGGCGCTAACTTAATCACTATCTCTGATGGTATTCCTAACCTGCGCTTTGTACTTGACAACAACGTGCGTAGAGCTGTTACTTACCGTGGTTTAGGTAATGCTTATCTTGATGCTAAGATAATTGATAATCTGCGTTTCAAGACATTGATCGGTATTGATGCCAGTTTTGCAGATGACTTCTCGTTCACAGATCCTCGCCACGGAGATGGTTACTCATCTTCAGGTACCCTTACGCAGGCTTTCTCACCAGCTATACGTTGGAACTGGCAGAACATCTTGTCTTATAGCAAGTCGTTTAACGATGTGCACAATTTTGATGTAACGGCTGTTGCTGAATACACTAAGACAAGAAGCTCATTTTTACAAGCAGGAGCTTCTGGCCTGTCTGACAGATTCTTCAGTGAAAACCTGATCAGTGGTACCTATGCTAACCAGTTTGCAGATGGTGGACTGACTGAAAACGGTCTGGCTTCTTACTTAGGTCGTATCAATTATAACTACAAGAGCAAATATTACCTGGGTGCATCTGTTCGTGCAGATGGTCTTTCTAAACTTCCTGAAGAAGGACGTTGGGGTTACTTCCCGGCAGTTTCATTTGCATGGCGTGTGTCTGAAGAGGCTTTCTTCAAAAATTCAGATGCTCTTAGCTTCATCAACGACTTACGTATCAGAGGTAGCTTTGCAGAAGTGGGTAACACAGAAATTACGGGAGGTAACTACCCGTACATTGGTAGCTTTAGTTCAGCACAGTACGGTTCTCAAAATGGTATCTCATACAGTAACATATTTAACCCTAACCTAAAATGGGAATCACAGAAAATCTATGATGCAGGTATTGACTTATCTGTACTGGATGGCCGTATGAACTTTGTAGTTGCGTACTGGAGAAAAGACAATTTTGACAACGTACTAGGTGCCCCTACTGCACCATCTTTAGGCCTACCGGACAACCGTGTTATTAAAAACATCGGTAACATCACAAACAGCGGTTTTGAATTCTCTTTAAATAGCACAGTAATTGATAAAGGTGCATTTACCTGGACTTCAAACTTTAACTTCTCTACACAGCGTAACGAAGTTACTAAGCTGGTAGACGGTCAGGATATCTTCAACACCTACACAATTGTTCGTGAAGGAGAATCTATCAACTCTCTTTTTGGCTATACTTATAAAGGTGTTAACAATGCTAACGGTAACCCAATTTACCAAAAAGCCGACGGTACACTTGTACAGGGTAATATTACCAACAATACATACTATGTGTATGATCCGGCTAACCCATCTGCTTTGACTACTAAGTCTTCTTTAACAGCAGCTGACAAATCAATCCTAGGTAGCGCATTGCCTACCTGGTTTGGTGGTTTTGATAACCAGTTCCGCTATGGCAACTTTGATTTAGGTGTATTCTTCCGTTATTCTGGTGGTAACCTGATCATGAACCGTACGCGTCAGGACTTGTTAAGCATGAACTTCGTGAACAACGGTACTGAGATACTGAACAGATGGCAGAGCCCTGAGAAGCCTGGTGATGGCCAGACTCCTCGCCTTGAAGCTGGTAACGGAGGTTTCATAAACAGAGATAATGAAACGTTGACTCGTTTTGTTGAAAAAGGAGACTACCTGAAACTTAGCAACGTAATGCTTGGCTATAACCTGCCTACAGAGTTGTTAAACAAAACCAGATTTAACAAAGCCAGAGTGTTTGCACAGGTGCAGAACGCGCTTACTTTCACAGAGTATTCTGGCCTGGATCCTGAAACTAACACTGGCATAGGTGTTGACTTCAATGGTAACCCTCAGCAGCGTGTATACACAGTAGGTGTAAACATTGGTTTCTAATCAATCTTTAAATTGAATTACTACAATGAAAAATAAATTTTTCGCCAATAACAGATTGAGACTAGCAGTAACAGTTCCTGCATTGGCTCTTTCACTTATGTTCTCTTCTTGCGATAAAGAAGTAACAGACCTACAGCCTTATGATAGATTAACTGAAGCAACTGCATTTGAAACACCAGAGCGTGCAGAGTTGGCTATGGCAGGTGTGTATGATGCTGCACAAAGTGGTTTCTATTTGGGTGGTGCCGTACGTGGTTATCCTTTTGGAGCTGCATCAATTGAGCAAGGTGATATGCGCGGTGAGGACATGCTGAATGTGGCAACTTTCTACGCCATCACTTATGGTGCTACCTATAATGCATCTTCAGCAAACAATCAGTACATGTGGGAGACACTGTATGGCCTGATCAACAAAGCTAATGTTGTGATTGAAGGTGTACAGGCAGCTGCTACAAGAGGAGTTATCACAGCTGAAAAAGCGAAGACTTTTGAAGCTGAGTCTCGCTTCCTGAGAGCGCTGGCACACCACGAGCTTTTAGTACATTTTGCAAGGCCTTACAAGCATACGGCAGATGCATCTCATGCGGGTGTTCCTTACAGAACTGTAGCTGTGAACACACCTGCAAGAATAGAAGAAGTTAAAGTTCATGGAAGAAACACAGTAAAAGAGTCTTACGACAAGTTGATTGAAGACCTGACTTTTGCTGAAGCAAACTTGCCTGAGACAAGAGCTGGTAGCCTTAAAATTTCACGTGCTACAAAAGGTGCTGCAATTGCTCTTAAAACTCGTGTACTTCTGCACAAAGGCGACTATGCTGGTGTAATTACAGAGGGTAATAAAATTATTAGCACAGCAGCACCGTTCACTAGCCCTATAGGTAGTTATAAGCTTGAATCTCAGCCAGATGTGCCTTTTGCAAGCTACGCTAATAATAAAGAGTCTGTGTTCTCTATTGAGAACAGTTCAACAGATAATGCCGGTGTGAATGGTGGTTTGCCAGCTATGTATGGTGTTTCTCCAGCACGTGGTCTTGTGGCAATCAGCCCGATCATCTACAATGCTTCTTTCTGGAAAGCAAATGACTTGAGAAGAACACTGTTGACTACTAACAATGGTCGTGCGTTCTATTTGACAAAGTACCGTGATGCAGCAACAAACTCTGATTATGCTCCGCTAATGAGATATTCTGAAGTGCTGTTGAACGTAGCCGAAGCCATTGCGCGTACCACTACTGGTGCTGATGCTCGTGCTGTTGATTTACTGAACGCTGTTCGTAACCGTTCTGTGACAACAGTAGCTGATCAGTTTACTGCAGCAAGTTTTGCTACTAGCAACGATCTTATTCAGGCGATTCTTAATGAGCGTAGAATTGAGTTCTTAGGTGAAGGACGCAGATGGTCAGACATCCATCGTCTTGCAAAAGACCCTGTATTCAGTACAGGTGGTGTTCCTGCGAAAGTTGCTTACACAAATACTAAATTCGTTACTTGGGCTGCTGCAAGTGGTACTGTAGATGCAGCTACTTTAAAAATAGCTGCTGTACCTTACGATGATTATCGTTTTGTGTGGCCATTGCCAATTACTGAGGTAAATGCTAACCCGGTTCTAGCTGCTCAGCAAAACCCTGGTTACTAGTTTAATAATCTGAACTTTTAAAAAGCCCGCCGTCGTTTTGATGGCGGGCTTTTTTGTTTGTGGTTGATTACCTTTGTATATGCTTTTACCTAACTATAGCGGTTATACTTTTGAGGCGGGCATTGATGAGGCTGGCAGAGGCTGCCTGGCCGGACCCGTAGTGGCAGCTGCAGTTATTCTGCCTGCTGATTATGCTCACCCCTTGCTGAACGATTCCAAGCAGCTGAAAAAGAAGCAGCGGGAACAGATTAGGGAAGATATACTGAAGGATGCAGTTGCCTGGGCAGTAGGGGTGGCAAGTCCTGCAGAAATAGATGCAAATAATATTTTAAATGCTACCTACCTGGCAATGCACCGGGCAATAGAGGGCTTAAAGCTGGCGCCAGAATACCTTATTGTGGATGGTAACAGGTTTAAAACGACACTTAGTACCCCACACGCCTGTATTGTAAAAGGAGATGGGAAGTACTTATCTATCGCAGCGGCTTCAGTTTTAGCTAAAACCTACCGGGATGATTGCATGTGCCAACTAGCTGAAGAGTATAAAGAGTATAGCTGGGAACAAAATGCAGGTTACCCTACAAAAGTACACAGGGAAGCAATTGCCTTGTATGGTGCTACACCTCACCACCGGCAATCATTTACCCTGCTGCCAAAACAGCTCGGGCTATTCAGTTAAATTTATTTCTGCTGCTTCTCTTTACTCCAGAAGCTTACTTCAATTTAATAAGGTCCAGGAATAAGCTGAAGCTATCCAGAGAGGAAGGTCCTTTTTCGAAAGTGTCAAATGTGAGGGGCTTTTCTATGTATCCTGATACGTTCAGACGCTGAGCAGCCATACGGTCTGCCTCCTCATTTGAAGTAGTCATGATGAATACAGGAATGTGGATGAATTCTGGCTCTCTGCGAAGCTCTTCCAGGAATTCAAGACCATTCATTTTTGGCATGTTAATGTCCAGGAGAATAACGCTCGGGGCAGGGGATATTTTCTCTGTGCCTTCACCGCGTAACATATTCAGGGCTTCACGGCCGTTTCTTGCAACATGGATAGGATGCTCTATGTTTATCTTCTTTAACTCTCTCTCCACGTTCATAATATCCAGGTAGTCATCTTCTACTAACAGGATATTGGTCACATTCTCGGTCATAGTATTGGTGCTAAATGTTGCGTTGATACAAAACTACTAAAATTATATTTCTTCTGCCTCGTGTTTAGGCCAGGTAAATGTAAAAGTTGAACCCTGCCCCGGCTGGGATGTCAGCCAGATGGTTCCTCCTTGCCACTCTATTATCTTTTTAACGATTGTTAACCCTACACCGGTACTTTCCATGGCATCGCGTTCCTGCAGTGTCTGGAAAATAACGAAAATCCGGTCATGGTAATTCGGGTCAATACCCGGACCATCGTCAGAGACAGAGAACACGTGGAAGTTATCTGTTTCGTGATACCTGACGCTGATAAGGCCTTGTTCTTTATCATGGTATTTTATGGCATTGCTTATCAGGTTGCTGAAAACCTGCTGTAACTGGACGCGCACAGTATGTAGTATCGGTAAGTTATCCTGAATATCGATGGTGAAATTCCTGGATGGTGCTATCATGTCCACTGTTTCAGCTAACAGCTCGTTTACATCAACAACTTCCTCAATCTGGTTTGTACGGCCTATGCGGGCCAAAGCGAGTATACCGTTGATCAGGTTTTCCATACGGTGTACCCGTACCCGCATCATCATAAGATACTCCTGCACATTTGGCGGTAACTTTGAACCCATATCTTCTTCCACCCAGCGGGAGGCTACCTCTATGCCCCTTAAAGGAGCCTTAAGGTCATGAGACACAACATAGGCAAACTGATCCAGTTCCTTGTTTTTCCTGTCTAGTTCTGAAAACGTTTCGTCAATCGTGGTAGACATTCTGTTCAGAGAGTGAGACAGTTGACTGAGCTCATCATTAGAGGTATCAATGATCTGCGTCTTGAAATCCCCTTTGGATATTTGCTCAGCAAGCTTCACCATTTTAATAATCCGGTCTGTAATCAGCTTCGTGATATAGTAAGCCCAGCCCAGACCCAGAATTACAGAAAGCATGGTAAGTATAGTGGAAACCTGGCGGGTTGTATCAATACTTTGGTTCAGACGCTGCCGGCGATCCTCCCGTACCTTATACTCATAAGCATTGAATTCTTTAAAAGCCGTACGTATGGAGTCAGTAACTGCTTTCTCGCCTAACACCAGGCGATCAACTTTGCCTCCAATGTATACATCATCCGTTATTTTGTCGCTCCGAACCATTATGATCAAGGGTTCTGCAAACTCCTCCTGAAACCTTTGTTGCAGCCTCATGATCTCATTGATGTTTCTAATTTGATCAGGGGAGTTGTTTACATACTTCTTGGTTTCCTCGAATAAATTGCCCAGTTGTTCTTTGGCCTGAACATAAGGCTGCAGAAAGGTCTCGTTCCCATTAAGAAGATAACCACGCAAGCCGGTTTCCATGTCAATGATATTCCGCTGCAACGCTGCCGAGTTCCTAACCACAATCTGAGACTGTTGTACCCATTTTGAGTTCTGGATCACATCTTCAGAAAGCTGGAAGTTAACGATGGCAACAGCCGTAAAAAGCACCGAGATCAGAACGAACCCGACAAATAACTTTACTGATAATTTCATGAACGTACTATACCTTACACAAAGAAGAGACCACTAAGCTATAGTATAGTGGTTGCAGTAACAAAAACCTTTTTAGCTGCACTGCTTCAAACAGTCAGGATTTGGTTAAATAGATGCTGGCAAATACTACTAAATGTTAAGCAGGGGGTATATGTACTGATAAATGGGTGAAAATTTTAGGTGATGGCATGATTCCTTTGGCTAATTAATCACTCCGCTTTTACGCTTAGGTCAGGAACAGGGTTATATGTATATTCTTTAATATTTGTGGATAAAACTTTGATATTTTGGCTTTGTACCCTTTATATGAGAAATCAGGCACTGTGGGGATTAAATTTCGGAAGCGGTTTTATTTTACTTATTTTTGCCACTCAATCACTTAGAACAGCTAAACTATAATGGAACTTAAGAAAATTGCTTTGAATGATGTGCACGAGGCACTTGGCGCTAAAATGGTACCTTTTGCCGGCTACAATATGCCTGTGCGCTATTCATCTGATATAGAAGAACATAATACTGTACGCAATGCTGTTGGTATATTTGATGTATCGCACATGGGAGAGTTTATGCTGCGTGGGCCAAAGGCGCTCGACCTGATCCAGCGCATTACCTCTAACGATGCTTCTAAACTAACAGACGGCAAAGTTCAGTACTCGTGCTTCCCGAATGAGGAAGGTGGCATTGTGGATGACCTGCTGGTATACCGGTTTGGGGAGGAGGAATACATGCTGGTAGTGAATGCCTCTAACATTGAAAAAGACTGGGATTGGGTAAATAAGTACAACACAGAAGGCGTGGAGCTGGAGAATATTTCTGATGAAATGTCTTTGTTTGCTGTGCAGGGTCCTAAAACAATAGAGGCACTGCAGTCTCTTACCAAAATTGATCTGGCCAGCATGGTGTACTATACCTTTGAGAAAGGTGAGTTTGCCGGTGTACAGGATGTGATTGTTTCAGCTACAGGTTATACGGGAGCAGGTGGTTTCGAAATTTATGTGAAGAACGAAGATGCTGTAAAAGTGTTTGAAGCCATCATGGAAGCCGGAAAAGACTATGGTATCAAACCTATTGGTTTGGGTGCCCGTGATACGCTACGCCTTGAGATGGGTTTCTGCCTGTATGGTAATGACATTAACGATACCACATCTCCTATTGAGGCAGGTCTTGGCTGGATCACGAAGTTTGATAAAGACTTCACTAACTCATCCAGCCTGAAGGCTCAGAAGGAGGCAGGCGTAACGCGCAAGCTGGTTGGTTTTGAGATGCTGGAAAAAGCTATCCCGAGGGCACACTATGAAATAGTGAATGCCGAGGGTGAGCAGATCGGTGAAGTTACTTCAGGTACTATGTCACCGTCTATGAATAAGGGTATCGGGCTTGGGTATGTAACCAAAGACTATAGCAAAACAGGTACAGACATCTTTATCCGTGTACGAAACAAGGATATGAAAGCGCAGATAGTGAAGCTGCCTATATACAAGAAGTAAATTCTGGACAAAGACACAAGACAAAAAGCCTGGAAGTTTGTTCTGGGTATAAGGCTTGTGTCTTTTGTTTTTCAACCAATATTTAAAAGCTATGCCAAGTATAGATGTGTGCTTCAGCCCGGAACTGTTGCATTTATATGATTTGAAGGGAAAAGCTGTTGTAGCGGTAGACATTCTGCGCGCCACATCAACCATGGTAACTGCTTTTGCGCATGGCGCGGCAGATATTTATCCGGTGATGCAGTTGGAAGAGTGTCGCACATACGCTGAAAAAGGCTGCCTTACCGCTGCAGAACGGGATGGTGTAAAGGCAGAAGGCTTTGACTTAGGAAATTCTCCCTTCGGTTATATGTCCGGTAATGTTCAGGGGCGTTCTATAGCCATTACAACAACAAATGGTACACGTGCCATCCGTTTATCCGAGGCTGCCGAGGAGATTGTGGTGGGGGCTTTTCTGAACCTGCAAGCTGTTGCAGATCATCTAAGTAAATTGCAGCTGGACGTGCTAGTGGTTTGTGCTGGATGGAAAGGGAAATTTAACCTGGAGGACACACTCTTTGCCGGTGCCTTGGTAGAGCGGCTACAAGATCGGTTTGCTTCTGAAAATGATGCCACTTTGGCGTCACTCTATCTTTATCAAACTGCCAAGCAGGATTTGCCCGGTTTCTTAAGGCAGTCCTCGCATGTGCGTCGCTTAGAGAACCTGGAAATTAATAAGGATGTTGAGTTCTGCCTGCAGCATGATACTTTCTCAGTTCTACCTGTCTGGAAGCAAGACAGGCTCATTAACCTGCAGCGTGAATTAGTTTAGAACAGTAGCATGATTTAAAAAGCGGGGCCGCTCCATACCAGGAGCGGCCCCGCTTTTTAAATGTTTAACATTACCAGCCAGGTGTGAAGTTAACACCAAAGTTTGCCAGTTTTGTGCCATTCTTCTGGAGCGGTATAGCATAGAATGGCTCTACAATCATATAACCAAACAAGTTAACCCGAAGTGATGCACCGGCACTTATTAACGGCTTGTAAGAACTGCTGCCACTCGTAAAGCCCCAGTATTCTGAAGTTGTGCTGCCTTTCGGGCTCCAGGCCATACCCGCATCCACGAACAGGTTAAAATCAGAAAGGAACATTCCAGACTTAATCAGAGCCAACTGCTCAGGCCCTGTGAAAGGCAGGCGAAGTTCTGCATTTGCTACCGCAATACGACTACCATACAGGTCGTTCCAGTTGGCGTTGTTAATTCCTGCCTCCTGGCTCTTCTGAAAATAATCATTTCCAAAGCCTCGCATGTAGCCAGGGAGCGCCAGAGAAAGTGGTGCCAGCTTGCCGTTCTGAGAATCTTCTCCATAACGTGCCTGGTGCATTACCCGGAATGCAACAGAGAATGGTTTCAGGAAGAAGTACTTCCTGTAATCAGCCAGGCCTGTCCAAACATTGAACTCACCGAAGTAACGCTCTGCATGTAATCTATACCTGTGCCCTGCCAGTGGAGAGGTTAAACCAAAATAGGAGTTATCCCCCACATAGGCCGCATACACCTGCTGAAAATGGAACGGGTCCGGCGCTTCCAGCTTCTCATCCTCCATTTTAATGAAAAAGCCATCTTTGTAATAATGATTAAATTGATCAATACGATAGCTATAGCGCGATATACCGGCTCCGAATTCTAACCTGCGAGTTGTGCTAAATACATAATTACCAATCAGGTTAGCCTGCTGCTGAAACATCCTGATCTTCTGCAGAATCATGTTATCAACCAGTTGTTTGCTGTCGCCGATCTGCAACGAATCCTGCGTATAACCTACCTGGCCTCTCAGGAAAGGGATATGGCTAACCTGTGCACCCCATTGGAATCTGCCTTTCTGACGCAGGTAGGCAAACTGCCCACCGAAGTCATAGATCTCACCATTCAGGGATGCCGCAGCAAACAACTGGTTATTACCCAGTATGTCACTAAAGATCATGTTAACACCCCCATTCATTCCTGTTCCATAAGGGCCGTTGCTGATACCAACACCAGCTGTGTTACTGATGTAGTCCAGCTTGAACTCAGGTCTGTATGGTTTTACAGATATAGAGTCTTCTGCTACAACAGAAGTAGCAATAGGCTCAGCCAGTTTAGTGGTTACAATAGGCTTCTTACGCTCCAGCGGAGGCAGTATGCCTGCTTTCATGTCTACAGCTTGAGCATCCACTGCTGTTCTTTCAAAAGCGGCCAGCGGTGCAGTATAAATGGTATAAGCGTTGTTTCTATAGTAGGAGTAGGCAACTTTACCTTCCTCACGGGCCACAGACATGGCCGGAGACATAGATGTAATGCCGCTGATACCTGTCACGTAGTTAGTTAATCGCTCTACGCGCTGCTGCTCAGGTGAGTAACGGTACATGTTGCGGTAACCGTCTCTATCGGACAGGAACAGTATATTATTGCTGTTCGGCTCATAAGAGGCATTAAGATTATCAGCACCAGTAAATACTTCAGCAACTTTTACCTTGCCTGATATAATGTCTATTTCTGCAAGATTATAGCTGCTTTTACCTGATTTTCCATCAACTGGTCTATCAGTGGAAAACACCAGCTTGCTGCCATCCGCAGACCAGGAAGGCATCAGGTCACTGTAAGCATCTTTTGTTAACTGCTTCACTTTTTTGGAGCGAAGGTTATACAGGTAGAGGTCACTTTGTGCCTCTACTAAACCAGACACAACAATGCTCTGTCCATCTGGCGACCAGGAAGGGTAAGCAAAGGCGTCTACACCAGGAATAGTCAGGTTGTCAATTATCTTGCCGCGGGCTACATCTACAATTGCCAGTTTGTTGACTCCCTGCTCAAAGACTACGAAGGCAAAACGCTCGCCATAAGGAGAGAAAGTACCCGCCGACTCCATAAAGTTAAAGTTATCGAGGTGAGGGTTTGTTGCTAAACTGGCCAGGCGCTTTGTGATTTTACCTGTTTGCGCATCAGCCAGGAACAGATCCAGCCCAAGCACATCCTGATCTGACATATAGGCTATGAACTTACCGTTAGGACTTAGTACAGGGCTGATATTCATCCGACCGGCATTCGTCTTATCCAAAAGCTTTCTGCCTGCAGTTATAGTAGTATCAGATCCGGCTATGTAAGGTTTATAGTAGTTCTCCAGGCTGGTCTTCCACATGTTGCCCAGTGTCACAGCATCTACCTTAAGCACTCCTTTTATAGCATCTTCGTAGCCATACTTTGCAGTGGACCTGAACAGAGGTTCAATCACCTCGTCACCCCAGGTGCCTGCCACGAACGACCAGAAAGCCTGCCCCCAGCGGTAAGGGAAATATTTCTGCTTTCGGGTCAGGTCCTTTAGCGTCGGAATATCCTTCTGCAGAATAGCATCGCGCATCCACATGGCAGTATTAGGGTCCTGGTTGCCGATAGACATGTATTCAGCCAGGCCCTCCACCATCCAGAGTGGCAGGTTTCGCATGTTGTTCAGAGACAGGGAATCGCCTGTGCGCATCATGTTATACTGGAAGGCATGCACAAGCTCGTGCCCCAGTACGTGATCCGTCTGTTTGTTGGACAAAGTTATTGGCATCACCACCCGGTTCTTTAGACCTTCGGTTACACCGCCAGTACCCACACCAATAGACCCGCTGATGGCAGTAGTCTGCTGAAAGTCAGCGTGGTTTTTATAGATGATCAGTGGGTTAGGATCGGCAATAGTATCCTGTAGCACCTCCTGGTGCAGCTTATACCATCGCTCTGAATCTTGTACGATCTTTAAGGCATCCTCCTTATTTTGGAAATAATGGTAGAGTTTGAAGTTGGGGCTCTCCATCACCTTAAAATCAAATTTCTTGTAAGCAGGCTTGTTACGTCCAAAGTACTGTGCCTGTACCACAGAAGTTGTCAGCAACATCAGGCACAACAAGCCATAGCGTGTTAGTTTTTGTACCATTTCTAGCTGTTATGATCGGGTGCTGCGGTTGGAGCTACACTTCGTTAACGCTTTAAAGGCGCCTTCTGATATACCTGTACTAGGATAGCGATGGAGCTAACTCACGCAGAATCCGTCGGTTAGATGTATAGTTTTAGGAGAAGCTAAAGCAATTTTGTTGCCAGAAACGATGGTGGGGGTAAGAAATTATAGTGTGAATCAGTAGGATTGACTAGTGAATGCTTTTATGAATTGCGTGAAATGTATCCTATGTTATATTTAAGGTTAAAACGGAGGCGTTTCCTATTTTATACTATTGTAACTTCTTATTCTGCTTGTGACGCTGCTTATCGCGGTCCGTCTTTTTGTCAAGGTTTTTTCGGAGAGCCTCTGTAAGGTCTATACCTGTTTGGTTAGCAAGGCAGATCAACACAAACAGCACATCGGCTAACTCATCCGAAAGCTGTTTCCCCTCATCGCTTTTCTTAAACGATTGTTCGCCATATTGCCTGGAAATGATACGTGCTACCTCACCAACCTCTTCCGTGAGAATGGCCATATTGGTGAGTTCGTTAAAGTAACGCACACCATTCTCTTTTATCCACTTATCTACTATGGCTTGTGCTTCGGCTATGGTCATTTTAAAAAAGGTCTTTGTTTTTTGTGTCCATCACTATTGTAACCGGCCCGTCATTTAGCAGCGATACTTTCATGTCGGCACCGAACTCACCGGTTTGCACCTGCTTGCCCAGTGCTTCCTCCAATAAGCTCACAAAACGTTCATACAGTGGAATGGCCACAGCGGGTGGGGCTGCATTAATATAGGAAGGGCGGTTACCTTTTTTTGTGTTAGCATAAAGGGTGAACTGGCTGATCACCAGGGTTTCTCCGTTTACATCCTGCACGCTCAGGTTCATCTTGTCCTGATCGTCACTGAAAATACGGAGTTGTGCTACCTTTCCAGCCATCCATTTCAGGTCTTCTTCAGTATCATCGGAGGTGAAGCCAGCTAACAGAAGCAGTCCCTGGCCTATTTTCCCTTTTATTTGTTTATTTATTTCTACGGAAGCCTGCGTTACCCGCTGAATCACAATACGCATTTGTGCCCTATGCTTTGGTTCGGGGCAAAGATAGGGGAAAAATTAATCTACATACCCTTCGTAACGGATGCGCTTTACTTTGCCGCTCTTAAGATAGAAGTGAAGGGAAATGGGAGCTCCTTCGCGATTAGAGGCGATAACCTCCGTTGGAGTAGAATTAATTCTTACCTCCTGTCCGAGAGATTTTAGCTGGCTCATTAGTTCTGTCTGGCTCATGCCTACGCGAAGATTATTACGCAACACAATATCGCTGCTTTGTATGTCTGCCACCTGTAACAGCAGGTCACCTGACTGGGTGGGAGCATAAAACTCCATCATTGAATTGCCAAAACGGATCGTATACACCGTGTCAGTCACTGTAGTTTTGTGCCTGTTCTCAATAGGGTCAGCGTCTACGGTAAAATCAGAATTGATACGGTCGAAATATGACTCTAATATATTGCTCTTGCTGCGGCTGGCAACAAAAGGGTTAGCTAATACACTGACAGTAGCAGGCGCCATAGAGCTACGACGGACAGAGGCCGTGTCAGGCTCCAGCGATGTTTCCCGTTCATTGGGCATGTCATTGTTCTCATCAGAGGCAGAATCGGAAGTGCAGGCCGAGGCAATAGAGTTTACAAGCAACAGCAGTACCAGTAGCCGTACAGTAAGACTGTACCTGCAGCGGTGACTGATGTATCGCAGAATGGGCATGCTAATCGTTTAAGTAAGGGGAAATTTATTATACCCTACATACGAGAGCTGCCCGCTTAAAAGTTTTCACTAAAACTATTTTAGTTACTGGTTTCTGCGTCGGTAAAAGTATAATTTTGCAGCAAATATGGTACAAATATGGATATTCAACAAATAGCACTTATAACTTATCAGAATACGGGTAATTTTAGCGGATTTTCGGACGAGGAGAATGATGCGTTATTTAACTATTTAACAGAAAAAGGCTTAGCAGTTACCTACCAGATATGGGATGACCCAACTGTAGATTGGACTAAATTTGACCTGATCATACTAAAGTCACCGTGGGATTATTTTGATAAAATCGGTGCTTTCTATGCGTGGCTGGATAAACTGGAGCAGTTAAACTGCCAGGTGCTGAATCCTGTGAAAACAGTTCGCTGGAATGCGGATAAGCGGTACCTGAAAGATATACAGGAAAAAGGCTTCAAAGTAGTACCTACTGTGTGGCTGGAGAAAGGGCAGACGTTTAATGCCGCCGAAGCATTTGCAGCGCTGGGTACAGAAAGAATCATCTTAAAACCAAGCGTAAGCGGAGGGGCCAAAAACACATTTGCCTTAACAAAGCAGGATGCAGAGAGCAGCACGGAAAGCATAAACACTTTATTGCAGGAGGAAACCTTCCTGGTGCAGCCCTTTGTAGAAGAGATCAAAACAAATGGAGAGTGGTCGTTCCTGTTTTTTAACGGCCGGTACAGCCATACCGTTCTCAAAACGGCCAAGCCAGGAGATTTCCGTGTACAACATTTCTTCGGAGGTACCATTCATACGCCTGAAGCTCCTGCTGCACTGTTGGAAGCTGCTCATAACATCGTGGATAGCTTCGCAGAAGACTGCCTGTATGCACGCGTGGACGGAGTAGAGATAAACGGTGAACTCTACCTGATGGAACTAGAGCTGATCGAGCCATTCCTGTTCATGACTATGAGCGAAGGAGCCCTGGAACGCTACTACGAGGCTGTAGTGGAGCATCTGGAGGTGCCGGCTTAAAAGCTTTTATTCATGGTCAGCATCATGGAAAACAAGCAGCGGGACCTCTGAGTGTAAAACAAGTTTTTGTGCCAGACTAGGGCTAAGGATTTTGCTGAACATACCCCGCTCGTGTGTGGTGAGGGCAAGCACATCCACAGCTTCATGATGTACGAACTTCTGTAGTGCCTCTGCAACATCATCACCCTCCAGCAAGGTGTATTCCAGTTTTTGATTAGGTGCATTTTGCTGGAGCTTTTCACGAAGTTGCTTAAGTTTCTCCCGGTCTTCTCTTGGGTTCTTGTTGTCGGAGATGTGGACGCAGTAAATCAAAGGCTGGAATGGCTCTAATATTCGCTGTAGCTGCATTATTGATTTACTATCCGTTTTACTGAAGTCAGTGGCATAGGCAACTTTCCGAAGATGAGCGCCCTGATAAGCAACTGGTATAGTGAGAACCGGCACCTTCAGTTCCTGTACAACTTTTGTGGTAACAGTGCCAAAGAAGGAGCGGGCAATATTTGACTCTCCTTTTGTGCCCATTACGACCAGGTCTGGTTTAAAACGTTTTGCCTCTTCCGAAATTTTTTCTTCAGGAAGACCGTGTATAAAGGTCCGCTCAATATATACTTGACTCCCCATCTGGTGTGCTTCCCTTTGCAGTTGCCCGTAAAGCTCCTCCAGTTGATCCTGCGCTTCTTCTTCGTTGCGGTAAATAACACGTTCTGTTATTTCCTCCGAGGCAGTAGTCGGTACAGGAGTAAGAATGTCTGGTTCAGCATCTGCAAGGTAATCCTGGAAGCAGTGTAGTAACAGTAGCTGTGCCTGTTGTGAGGCAACGGCAAGGTGGAGTGCATAAAGAGAAGCCTCTTCTGACTCATCGGAGAAATCAACGGGTATCAGAATCTTGAGCATGACCTGGGTATTTGTTTGGCTACTTTATACGTGTGCCAGTTCTGTAAATGTTATCAGAGTACAGGAATGGGGTCTTTAGGCTTACTGTATCCTGTTGTACTGTAAGTATTCGAAAAATTCGATTAAGTTTGTAACCTGAAAACGCTTGCCATGCCAAAACGCATCGTATTCTTCTTTATCGGATTTGTAGTACTAGCCTCGCTGGCCTACTATGGGTTTAACCGCTGGAAAGAATCCAGGGCAAAGGTAGACCTATGGGCCTTGGTGCCAGAGAATGCCGCTTTTGTAGTGGAAACGAACAACCACCTGGCCCTGGTGGAGCACCTGCAGGAAACTGGCTTGTGGGAAAACTTCAAAACTCTTGGCGCTGCGAGTAAGTTAGAGGAAAATCTGGCTTATCTTGACAGTGTTGCTCCTGGCAGTCAGCGGATGGAGCGTTTCCTTAACCAGAAGAAGATACTTACCTCCATGCACGTGGTTGGTAAAACTGATGTTGAGTTTGTTTTCTATATTCCGGTAAACTCTGTAGGAGAACACCGCTTTTTACGCACCCTGACCGAAAACATAAGTAAAAGCGAGGTTTACGAGGAAGACTCCCGGGAGTACCAGGGGGTATTACTGACGGAGATCCTCAATACCCGCCTTGGCACCACCCTTACTTTTTTTACCTACCATAATAATATCATCATAAGCCCCTCTTCTGTACTTATAGAAGAGATCGTGCGCCGGATTAGCCGTGGGAAACTAACCTCACTGGCTGCTAACTTCAAAAGTGCTAATTATCTCGGGCAACCGGACGTCTACGCCAATGTGTTCATTAATTACAGGGAGTTACCTGTTGTAATGGGGTTGTTCCTGGATCAGGAGCTAATGCCACAGGTTCGTTACCTTTCCAGCCTCTGCAAGGAAGGAATGCTGGAGCTGAAACTGGAACGGGATAAAATATTCCTGAACGGTTTCTCTGAGCCTGAAAAGCTAAAACGCTCTTTCCACAGTAATATAAGCCCTGTGAAACCACAGCCATTGGACGTAAAAAATTATTTACCTAACAGAACTGCCTTCCTGATGCATTTCGGTCTGGAGGAAGTAGCGCGCCTTCGAAGGCAGTATTTACAAAAAGAAGCGGCAGGTTCGGCTTATGGGGCTGTGGTAGATAGTCTAGCGCATGCGTTCAGCAAAGAAGTAGCATTGGCCTATATGGAGTCCAGTTCTATGAGTGTTAGTCCGGAAAAGATGGTTTACGCACGTATGGGTAATATTGATAGGGTTGAGAGGCTGTTAAAAAGCTTAAACCAGCGTGTGAGTTATGCCCGTAATAAAAAGCCCTATGTAGAGAAGTATGGCGGCTATTCGATACAACTGATCGACGTGCCACAGCTCCCGGCAAAGTTGTTCGGCACTCTCTTCTCAGGTTTTGAGCAAAGCTACGTGGTGGCGGTAGATGATTACCTGATCTTCTCCGATGAAATGAGTTCGCTTCGTAGCCTGTTGGATGATATATCAACAGAAAGTGTGTGGGGTAAGTCGGTTGCTCAGAAGGCATTTATGGAGGAAACTCTGCAGGAGGCTAACTTCAGCCTCTATATTAATACGGTGAATGCCTGGTACATACTTAGTCGTTACATGGAGAGCGAAAGCAGGGAGGACCTGTTGCAAAATGCTTCTCTGATAAAGCGCTTTAACCAGGTAAGTATGCAATTTGCCAATGTGGATGGGCAGTATTACACGAATTTTGTCTTCCGGAAGCAGGATCAGGGACCTGCGTCCGGAGCAGAAAGTTTTGCAACAGAGTTGGTGATTCCCTTCGACTCCAGAATTAAAACCAGACCATATCCTATACAAAATGCTGTAGATCGCAGCAGGGAAGTGGTTGTGCAGGATTCAGCGAATGTTTTGTTTAATATCACTGCAAGCGGCAAGCGGGGCTGGACAGACACACTGCGTACTGAAGTGCGTGGAGGTATCAAGCAGGTAGAGTATGGGCCGGACAACAAGCTGCTTTACCTTTTTGCCACCTCTAATAGGGTACATGCCATCAATAACCAAGGCCTGAGTATTGATAATTTTCCTTTCAATTTAGGAGACTCACTTAATTTAAAGCACCTGGCTGTTTTTGATTATGAAAAAGACAAGGATTATCGCCTGTTAACGGATGACAACTTAGGGAACCTGTACATGTACGATATAAGAGGCAATGCCATAGAAGGATGGCAGCCCCGCCGTATGGACTACAGGCTTGCCGCGGAACCCCAGCATGTCCGGGTTGGAGGCCGTGATGTGATACTGGTTTTACTGGAGAATGGGTATGTGTATGCGCTTAACAAGAGCGGCGATACTTATCCCGGGTTTCCTATCAGTTTAAAGTCGCCACTAACCTCAGGGGCTGTAATAAAAGCAGGGCCTGACCTTCGCAGAACGGAAGTAACTGCCGTAACGAAATATGGCAATGTAATTACTTTCAACCTACAGGGGAAAGTGTTGCAACGGGAGCAGCTGTTACGCCCCAGCAAGAGTGCTTTCTTTGATCTGGTACAGGAAAGCAGCAATGGCAGGTCGTATGTGATTGTGCGGCAGGATCAGGGTAGAGTGGCAATTTTCGACCAGGACCTTAACCAGGTCTTTGAAAAGAGATATGTGACCTCTGCTCCTAAAATTGTGCAGTACTTCCACTTCGGAGGAGATAATAAAATTTTTGCTGTTACAGAGACTGGACCTCAGAAGACTTTTCTGTACAACAGTAAGGGCAAACTAATCGGCAACACCACCCTTGAAAACAACCAGCCTGTAACCATTTACTACAACGAAGCAGCAAATGATTACAGCCTGTATAAAGTGTTTAGAAACGAGCTGAAGAAAATCAACTTTAAGCTACCCACATAGAGTTCTTTTCTAAAAGCTCTTAAACCAGCCTTTCCGGTAAAAGAAGTAAATCTGAAACAGGATTAAGATGGACATTAAGCTGAGCAGAATCGGGTAAGAGTAAGGCTGGTATAGTTCCGGCATACTATACAGAAAAACCCTTCCTGTTTCAGGATCTTCCCTGGAGAAGTTCATGCCGTACAAGCCAACAATAAAGCTAAGCGGGATAAAGATACTGGAGATGATCGTAAGCACTTTCATGATCTCGTTCATTCTGTTGCTTACCGTAGACATATATAATTCTACTAAACTCGAAGACATCTCCCTGTGATTCTCTATCAGATCGATTAATTGCACAGCATGGTCATATGCATCCCGGAAGTACACCTTTAGGCTCTCGTCAATGGTGCTGTTGTCCATGCGCAGCAGCTCATTCATGATATCCCGTTGAGGCCACGTAATGCGTCGTAACTTTACCAACTCGCTTTTCAGGTCCAGCACTTCAGATAAGGTTGACTTGGCAGGCTCTCTAAGTACCTGTTGCTCCAGGTCCTCCATGTATATGCCTATGTCCGCCATAACCGGGAAATAGTAGTCGAGTACCACGTCGAGCATGGCATAAGCCATGTACAGCGTTGGCCGGTGGCGTATTACACCTTTCCCGACTCTTATCCGCTCCCGTAGCGAGTCAAGGCAGTCGCCGTAATCGCTTTGCAGGCTTAACACATAATTGGAGCCTGTAAATAAGGAAAGCTGTACATCATCCAGCGACCTGAATTCAGGTGACCAGCGCAACATACGGGTAATGATGAAAAGGCGTCCTTCTCCGAACTCTTCTACTTTCGGCCTTTGATAATCATTCACCACGTCCTCCATCTGCAGGGGGTGAAGCCGGAAATCAAGTGTTAGTTGCTCCAGCATTGCCTGGTCTCCATACCCCCGAATATCTATCCAGTGCCGTGCATCCGGCTTAGCCCTGACACGTTTCATGAGCTCAGCATAGGTTGACACCTCCACCTCATCTAGAAAGCTTTCATTAAAGGATATCAGGAAAAATCGGGGCTTGTAAGCCTCTACGGGTACCGTTATAGATCCCGGTTTGACGCCTGCTTTGCGTTCAAGGATTTTTTCGCGGTTACGGAGCTTCTTGCTTCTCGGCATGTGTGATCTTGTGTTTTATTGATTCAGAAGTGGCATGCTATTCCAGCACTGTCACTTTTACACCTTCTAAATCCAGTAGTTTTGCAGTAATTTCTTCTTCCAGCTTTTTCCGTACCTCCATCGTTAGCTTGCAATCCAGTTCGAACTGCTGGTCACGTACTTGCAGGTCATACTCTTTTACAAGGCTCATCACGTCGTTCATCTGCGGATAGGTATAGTGCGCCTGCAGCAGAAGGGTTTCGTGCTCCTCTTTGATAGTAGCATGAGCAATGGCATCTGCAGTGGCGGTTTTATAAGCATTTATCAAGCCGCTTACTCCTAGTTTTGTGCCGCCAAAGTACCGGATAACTACCACCAGTATGTTACTAAGGTCTGCAGAGCGAATCTGACCAAGTATGGGATCACCGGCAGAATGGTTAGGTTCACCATCGTCGTTAGCCCGGTAGCGGCTTTTATCGGCACCAAGGCTATAGGCATAGCAATGATGCCGGGCATCGTAGTATTTTTTACGTAACTCTGCCAACACCTCCTTTACGTCTTCCTCGGAATAAACCGGGTAAGCCAGTGCGATAAACTTGCTCCCCTTCTCTTTATAAAGTCCTTCAGAGGGAGCCTCTATGGTATAGTAGGTATCTTCGATGGGCATAGAATTAGTTAAGGTAAGCAATAATTTCCTGATATGAGATAAGTATAAGGGCAAGGATGGCCACGCCAATTCCGGTAAGGTTTAGCTTACTGAGTTTTTCATGAAAGAAGATAACTGCCCCAAGCGCTCCAATCAATATAATCCCGATGTTGTTAACCGGGTAAAGGAAAGCGCCATCATTGCCGAAGGCAGAGAGCGCCAGGATCAGGAAAAAGATAGAAAAATAGTTAGGCACTCCCAACACAATACCAGCAAGTATGCTTCGGCGTGAAAAAGATGATTTAAGTATGACTAACTGGTACAGCAGCACGATGCCTCCAGCTGCAGCTGAGGTGCCGAATGTGAGCATGGTAAATTGGCCAGCTTCATGGGGCTGTAGATGGTACTGGTTTGTGTAGTTGATCAGCGAATCAGCAACTCCGCTGTTCAGAAAGATGATCAGCGGTAACAAGAGCGCTACAGTTCTTGATGTTTTAAGCTCTCCGTCACGTCGGGGCCTTATAGATGTCATGACGATCGCTACCAACGCTGCTGCCATACCAATGTAGTTAATGATGGTGTACTCCTTCAGGCTGGTTTGTAGCACCAGCAGGCTGAAGAGCACCGGTATTACTAATGAAATTTTAGCTGCTACGGATGTAGCCGTAACGCCAACTTTATGGGTGGTAAGGGCCATCAGGTAAAAAGTAACCATAAAAATAGTGCCTAGCGCCATAGCGTAATAAGCCCATGTTCGGGTAAATATCTCTGACTGCAGCACTTCGGTCCCTCCCGGAAACAGAAGCCCCACCAGCACGCACACCAC
Organism: Pontibacter locisalis; assembly: GCF_042684605.1. NCBI lineage: Bacteria > Pseudomonadati > Bacteroidota > Cytophagia > Cytophagales > Hymenobacteraceae > Pontibacter > Pontibacter locisalis. The sequence goes on along the minus strand of NZ_JBHULU010000010.1, from coordinate 129,167 downwards.
ATAATTTATTACGATAGCCTGAAACGTGTGCACATTGTACTTCTGGAAAAGCTTAAAGATAAAAATAAGCGAAGCGCTAACTAAAACGCTGAGTATAAGGTAGAGCATAGCTGAGTTTTGTGCAGGCAAAGCGCCTGCTGAACCTGTAAATTTAAAATATCTGGTAGCAAGGGCAAAACGGACCGAAGAAAGTATACTTACTTTGAGTATATTCGGCTTAAGTTACACCGATTAAATGCTCCTGCCTTTGCCTGAGAAGCCATACCTGATAGAGTTCGACAATAGCGGAAATCCAGTGGAAGGGTATATAAGCAGTACCCAATATGCCAGTAAGGTGCCATTTACGATAAAGCGTGTGTTCTGGACGTATGATACCCCGGAAGAGGTGGTGCGCGGACGGCATGCACATGTGGCTACGCAGCAGGTATTAATAGCGCTGAACAGCCAGGTGAAGGTTACCCTGGATAACGGTAAAGGTTTACAGGAAACCTATGAACTTCTAACGCCAGCTACAGGTTTGTTCCTCCCGAGTATGTACTGGGCTGATATCCGGTTTTCAAAAGGAGCCATTCTGCTAAGCCTAACCTCTACTGATTTCGAAGAGAGTGATTATATCCGGGACTTCAATTTGTTTTTGAAAGCGGTTAAGAAGAGCGATTTGTCTAAACGGTAGCTATGCCTGATAAAGTACCTTTCTTACAGTTCCGGGACTTTGTGCCGGGTGTGCACCAGCAAATAGAGGAAGCAGTAGTGCAGGTCCTAAGGAGTGGGCATTTTATTCTTGGTGAAGAGGTAGCCCATTTTGAGAAGGAGTTTGGGGAGTATCTGTCTGATGGCGTGAAGGTGATTGGTGTCGGCAATGGTTTTGATGCCCTGGTAACTGCTCTAAAAGCAGCAGGAGTGGGGGAGGGTGCTGAAGTAATCGTGCCGTCTAACAGTTACATGGCTACGGTAAACGCTGTGTTGCAGGTCGGGGCAAAACCAATACTGGCAGAGCCTGATGCAGATAGCTACAACTTAACTGCTGCGGGAGCTGAAAAAATTATCACCGCCCGGACGAAAGCTATACTTCCGGTGCACCTTTACGGGCAAACCTGCATTATGGAGCCCTTGCTGGATCTGAGCCGGAAGCATGGAATTAAACTGATAGAGGATGCTGCACAGGCGCACGGGGCCTTGTATAAGGGAAAGCTTGCCGGTACTTTCGGCGATGCTGCAGCGTTCAGCTTTTACCCTACCAAGAACTTAGGAGCCTTGGGTGATGGAGGTGCTATAGCTACTAGTGACTCCGGTTTATCAGAGTTTGCTGAAAAGTACCGCAACTACGGTCAGCAGCAGAAATATGTGGGAGAGTTGGTAGGAGTTAATTCGAGGCTAGATGAAATACAGGCTACCGCACTTCGGGTAAAGTTACAGTACCTGGAACAGTATAATGCCGAACGCCGGCGGTTAGCTAAGGTGTATTTAAAGGAGTTAAAGGCTGTGGGAGATATAATCCTCCCGAAATCTGCCCCAAATTGCACCCATGTCTACCACATCTTCTGTATACGAACCAGGTCCAGAGATTCACTTCAGAAGTGGCTCCTTGAAAAAGGTATAGGCACAGGCATACACTATCCGGTACCGGTGCATCTGCAGCCAGCTTACAGGTTTCTTGGGTATAAAGAGGGCAGCTTCCCTGTGGCTGAAGAACTGGCCAAAACCAGTTTGAGCCTACCTCTTTTCCCCGGGCTAAAAGAACAGGAGCAGGAGCAGGTAATCAGAGCCCTGAAAGAATTTTTTCAGAGAAGTTAGTATGCCATTATCGCTTTATGCCAATGGCGGTTACAAACTCCAACTTAAAAGCCTTATTTTGCAGCTTCAGGTGTTATCATGCTGCGACTAATTAAATCCTCTTTTTGGTCTTTTCTCTCTGTTCTGGTTCGTGCCATTTCCAGCATTGCAATAAACAAGCTGTTCGCTATATTTTATGGCCCTAACGGGATAACGCTGTATGCTCATTTTCAGAATTTAATTTCTATTGTTACCACAGTTCCGGATGGAGGAACTAATATTGGCATTATAAAATTCTTAGCCTCTGGCCTCGGGGAGGCAAAGATGTATAAGCAATACTTCTGGGCAGGGGCTGCTCTTAATGTTGTATGCATCGTGTCTGCCTTAGGGGTCATCTTTGGTTTTCCGGGGTACTACCTTGATGCCTTCTTGAGTGCCCTTTCCGGAAGTGATGTCTGGTTATGGTGCCTTTCCTTTGGTGCAGGTAGTTTGCTCCTTACGCTTAACCTGCAGTTGCAGGCTGTTGTATTGGCCAGGCGGGAGTTAAAGTGGCATGTGTTCAGCACCACCATCATGACGCTGGGAGGTGCGGCGGTAGTTTACTTTACAACAGGTAATCTGCCGATTGTACAGGTGCTATTGCTGGTGCTGGGGGCGCAGGCGGCTTCTTTTTTTCTGATGCTGGGAGTGCTGTACTTCAAAAAGCTTTTACCTTCATTTAAAAATGTGTCCATACCCAGAGCAGTATACAAAGATCTCTGGAAGTACATACTGATGGCTTTAAGTGCAGTCGTATGCCTGAAGCTAACCAACTTCTATGTCCGCGATTTTGTGATCAGCCGGCTGGATCTTTACCAGACAGGGCTTTGGCAGGCGGTAGTAAAGGTATCAGAAAATTATAGCACCGTGTATACGGCTGTGCTGGGAATGTTGTATTACCCCCGGATGGCAGCTATGGTAAATGAAGAGGATGCACTCCAGAAATTCGTCCGGAATACATTTTACCTTATCTTCCCGACGCTGGTTATAGCATTGCTGCTAGTGTACTTCCTGCGTGACTGGGTGCTGTTGCTGCTCTTTAATGAAGATTTTGTGCAGGCAGCTTACCTCTTCGATTACCAACTGCTAGGTGATTTTTTCAGGATGTGGAGTATCGTACTTACCAACCTGATTGTAGTGCGGGCGCATGTTAAATTGTACATTGGTTGGCAGGTTGCTTCTGCCTTGTTGTATATTACTTTAGTTAGTGTCTTGATCGATCCTTTTGGCTTAGAGGGAATCACGATGGCCCATGCCATACGCTATGCGGCTACGCTGGCCTTTGCTATGTTGTACTACAACAAATACATCCGTCTATGAGCCAGTGCCCACTTGTAAGTATCATCTGTCTGTGCTACAATCACGAGCATTTCCTGAGGGAGGCGCTAGACTCTGTTATGCGACAGACCTATCCTAATATGGAGGTGATTGTAGTGGATGACATGAGTACAGATGGCAGTATGAGTATCCTGTCTGAGTACCTGCAGCAACATCCCGAAATAAAATTTATCAGCACAGGCCGGAACATAGGTAACTGTGCTGCTTTTAACTTGGGATGGCGGGCCAGTAAAGGAGCTTTTATCATTGATTTTGCAACAGATGATGTACTCCTGCCAGAGCGTGTGTCACAGCAAGTGGAAGCATTTGACAGGTTAGAGCAGAGTTACGGAGTAGTTTATACTGACGCTGAGTACATCAGCGACGCTGGGAAACACCTGTACTACCACAGTCAGAAGTATAGACCCGCTCCGGATGGGGAAGTGTTTGCAGAGGTGCTGGCGAGATACTTCATCTGTCCGCCAACTATGCTGATACGGCGCGAGGTGTTTGAGAAGCTGAATGGTTATGATGAAACGCTTGCCTTCGAGGACTTTGATTTTTGGATAAGGTCAGCAAGAACTTTTAAGTATTACTACCTGAACAGGGTCACAACGAAGCGGCGGATTCACACCAGTGCCCTATCAAAGGGGCTATACAAAAAAGGCAACAAACTGTTAGCGTCAACGGTGAAAGTATGCAGAAAGGCAGTTGAGTTGGTCCATACTGCGGAAGAGCGGAAGGCTTTAGGTTTACGGCTCCGGTATGAAGCCCGGCACGCTTACTTCACAGGTAACTTCAGGGAAGCAGAGCAGCTGCTAATGCTGCTTAAACAGACGTGTGGCCTGCCGCCTTTGTACCGGTTTCTTAACCTGCTCAACAGGTACAGAATTAGTCTCGGTTTCCTTCGGGAACTGTACCATATGAACAGGGGTAAATAATTTATTGCACTCTTTTCCTGTGACTTATGTTCTATAGTTGCCTCAAGATAAGCCTCGGGTTTATTTTTTACGTACGTATAAGTTCCTGATTGCTTTAGTTCCGGTTTCGCCTTAGCCTTCTATTAAAATCTTGCTGAGCGGGGCTGCATTATAAGCATTAATAAGTATATTTGGCCTCTCATAAAATAATAGCAGAATGATTACAGCAGTATCAACCTCCCGTGCAGAAGTAATAAAATGGATGGAAGATTTCGTTAATGAAAAGATGTCCGAGTTTCTGAAGACGGTAGAAGACAGCTGGCAGCCCGCTGATCTTTTGCCTGATGCGACTCTGGATAACTTTTTCGACGAGTTAAAAGACTTACGTGAGCGTGCTCGTGATCTTAGCTATGATTTACTAGCTGTGTTGGTTGGTGATACCATCACTGAAGAAGCTTTGCCAACCTATGAGAGTTGGTTGATGACAATCGATGGTCTGCCGCAGGATCCTAATGGCCCGTGGATGCGCTGGAACCGTGCCTGGACTGCTGAGGAAAACCGACATGGCGATGCACTAAACCGTTACTTATACCTGAGTGGCCGAATCAATATGCGTGAAATGGAAGCTTCTACGCAATATCTTATCGCAGACGGCTTCGATCTACAGACAGATAATGACCCTTACAGGGCATTCGTTTATACTAGCTTTCAGGAAACAGCTACTAATATTTCACACCGCCGTGTAGCACAGATTGCAAAGAAGCAAGGGGATAACATGCTGGCAAAATTATGCGGCCATGTAGCTGCCGATGAGGCACGTCACGCTAAAGCATACAAAGCTTTTGTAGGTAAAATATTCGAAGCAGACCCGAGTGAGATGATGCTTGCCTTCGAAGACATGATGCGCAAGAAGATCGTAATGCCGGCTCATTACATGAGAGAGCTTGGCGTTGACCTTGGTAAAACTTTTGGGCATTTTACAGATGCTGCGCAGCGTATCAATGTATATACTTCCTCTGATTATACAGACATTCTGGATGGTTTGATCAAGGAGTGGAGAATAGAGGCTTTAACCGGCTTAAATGAAGCCGGTGAGCGTGCCCGTGATTATGTTGTGGCTTTACCTGCCCGTTTAAAACGTGTAGCAGATAGAATGAAAGTACCTTCCCTGGAATACAAGTTCCGTTGGATAGACTAGTAATAACCTATCATATAGTTAAAGGCTGACTTTTGTCAGCCTTTTTCATTCTACCCTCACACCTTTTCCAAAAGCTATATAAAATCTTACTTCCTTAGCTGCTTCTTTGGGATCTGGATAACTCCACGCAGCATCCAAAATAACCTCCCCGTTTACCTGCACATGGTAGTAAGTGGCTTCTCCCATCGAGGATGAGGTCGTGTGAGTACGGCTTTCCTCTAAATAATCTTTATTTACATTTTTAGGCGGGAAGTAATGGTTCCCTTCAATCTCAATGGTTTGGTCGCTATCAGCAATCACTACATTGTTCCATATCGCTTTCATAGTTTTTTCGTTTTATTATATAGAATGTGAGTAGTTGGTTCTACTTTAACACCGGTTCTTAAGTTATAGTATTTGTAAAAATATGAAGCATGTACCAGTAATATCGCTTCCTGCAGAACAATGAACCTCCTGTTCCTGTTGTAAACAATAAACTCCTTTTACCATGTCGATAGGCTATAGATTCACAGAGTACATACCTCCACAAGATGATAAACCCGGATTTGATTCGCTGCTGAAAATATTCATGCAGTTGGTAACAATTACTTCCGGAGATGTAGGGGAGGCGCTCAACTGGCTTAGCTCCCTTGATAAGCAGTATAACCTGACCGGGGATGAATACGGCATCGGGGACTTTATAGAAGACCTTAAAAAGAAGGGCTATCTGGATGAGAATCCACAACAGCAGGGGAGCTTTCAACTTACCGCAAAGAGTGAGCAGGGCATCCGGAAAAGTGCGCTGGAGGAAATCTTCGGGAAGCTTAAGAAAGGCGGCAAAGGCAGCCACGCCACACCACATACCGGCATCGGCGATGAAGCCAGTACGGATCGCCGGGAGTACCGTTTTGGAGATGCCCTGGAGCAGATTTCCATGACCGAATCTATACGAAATGCCCAGGTCAATCATGGTATCGGAGATTTGCGGCTAACGGAGCAGGATCTGGAGGTAACAGAAACAGAGCATAAAACCCAATCCTCTACTGTGCTGATGATCGATATCTCCCACTCCATGATCTTGTATGGGGAAGACCGTATTACGCCCGCTAAAAAGGTGGCCATGGCCCTGGCTGAACTTATAAAGCAGAAATACCCTAAGGACACCCTCGATATACTTGTTTTTGGGAATGATGCCTGGCAAATAGAGGTAAAGGACCTGCCTTACCTGGAGGTAGGTCCTTATCATACCAATACGGTTGCCGGTCTTGAATTAGCCTTGGATATCCTGCGGAAGCGGAAGACGCCGAATAAGCAGATCTTTATGATTACAGACGGAAAGCCCACCTGCCTGAAGGAGGGGCTTCGGTATTACAAGAATAGCTTTGGGCTTGATCGTAAGGTTGTGAACAAAACATTGAACCTGGCAGCGCAATGTCGCCGGCTCAGGATTCCTATCACCACCTTTATGATTGCTTCCGACCCTTACCTGCAGGCCTTCGTAGATGAGTTTACGAAGGTGAATAACGGGCAGGCCTACTACAGCAGCTTAAAAGGACTGGGGCACCTCGTATTCCGCGACTATGGCCGCAACCGAAAGAAGAGCTTCTAACGGTTGGTTGTTGAAAGTTAAATTCTGACGCACCTATTGTTGCTTATTCCTTCTGACTTTTGTTGTTAACGCTCAGGCGTTTTGCGATAAACTGAAGGAAAAGAGCCGAGGCAAACAACAGATAAGACAGATTGGAGCTAATCAAATGAGAAATTCTTAAGATCAGTCCTCCAACAGCAATCAGAACAGAAAGACTCATTAATAAAGTATATAGGGATGGCTTTTTCATAGGTTCAATATACATGTTTAGTATAGCAGAACTATTATTTAACATCCATTAATAAATAATCAGTAGTAAATGAGATACCGAGACATTCCAGCAGAGAAGTTATTACAGATAAAAACACTTGGCCAACTGAAGGCGGCAGGATATGAACCACAGTCAGTAAGGCATGAGCTACGGCATAACCTGATCAGAAAGCTACAGGAAAAGAAAGAGATTTTTCCGGGCATCTGGGGGTATGAGGAGACAGTAATACCGGATATGCAACGGGCTATCCTTTCTATGCACCACATCAACTTGCTGGGTCTCCGTGGTCAGGCAAAGACACGTATTGCCCGGCAGATGATCGACTTGCTGGATGAGTATATACCTGTTGTGCATGGCTCTGAATTGAACGATGATCCGCTGCAGCCACTTTCACGCTATTCCAAGGACATGGTGCATGATCATGGTGACGATACTCCCATTGATTGGCTGCACAGGTCTGAAAGGTATACTGAAAAACTAGCTACACCTGATGTTTCTGTAGCCGATTTGATTGGTGATGCAGATCCTATTAAGGCGGCCACTTTAAAGCTCCCATATTCTGATGAGCGGGTAATACACTTTGGACTTATTCCACGTTCGCACCGCGGCATTTTTGTGATTAATGAGTTACCCGATTTACAGGCGCGTATACAAGTTGCGCTTTTTAATATTTTGCAGGAAGGAGACATACAGATACGCGGCTTTAAGGTAAGGCTACCACTTGACATCCAGTTTGTCTTTACGGCCAATCCGGAGGATTACACCAACAGGGGTTCCATTGTTACGCCGCTCAAAGATCGGATAGACTCTCAAATCATCACGCACTACCCTAAAACAATTGAGACAGGTAAAAAAATCACAAGGCAGGAAGCACGTATCAAAGTGGAGCAGGGAGAGTTGGTACAGACGAACGATATCATAGGAGATTTGATAGAGCAGGTAGCTTTTGAGGCCCGTGAAAGCGAGTATGTAGACGCCAAGAGTGGTGTATCAGCGCGTTTAACTATCTCTGCCTATGAAAACCTGCTAAGTGCGGCAGAGAGGCGCGCCCTGATGAATGGTGAATCTTCTACCTATATCCGTGTGTCTGACTTTCTGAATACGATACCATCCGTTACAGGTAAGGTAGAGCTGGTTTATGAAGGAGAGCAGGAGGGGGCTGGCCATGTGGCACAGGTGCTGATGGGCAAGGCAATACGAACACAGTTCCTGAAGTACTTTACCGATCCTGATAAAGCCAAAAAAGCAAAAGATGGTAATCCATATAAGAAGATTACCGACTGGTTTGGCGATGGTAATACATTGGATATACTCCATGATGCTTCGGATGAGGAATATAAGAAGGGGCTAGAGAAGGTGCCGGGGCTGCAGCAACTTGTAGAGAAATTTAAGGCGGATGCCAAAGGAAAAGAAAAGCTGTTTATGATGGAGTTCGCACTTCATGGCCTGGCTGAACATAGTCAGCTCAGCAAGAACCGCCTCAGCACCGGTCTTCAGTTCAAAGACCTTCTTAGCGGCATGTTTACCATGCCAACCTTTGGTGAAGAAGATGAGGACGAAGATGATTTTTAGAACATCGAGTTATATAGTATGAAAAAGGAAAAGGAGGCGCATTTTTTAGCCTCCTTTTTCATGTTTCATGTTTCCTGTTTTACATAGCGGTTTGCCTGTCCAGGTACCCATCTAATAGCGTTGATTGCCGGTAGTTGTCAACAACTATTTATCTCCCATGTAACTGGCACCAATCTGTTCTGCAGTAACCAAAGGTTGATAAATAAAGTAGTTTGGTGATATGGGATATGTCTCTATTTGGCCAATTCTTGTTTTGGCGTTCATCCACTTCTTTGGGAGCAGACTTCGTTTTCTGGCGGGAATCCCGCGTAGTACGTGGCTTTCTGGAGCAAGTGGGGTTTCAGTAGCTTACGTGTTCATCCACCTTTTTCCTGAACTGCATCAGGGGCAGATGCATATGGAGGAGAATGTCGTGTGGGCTGAGAAGTTCCTTGAGCATCATGTTTATTTGGTAGCACTTATTGGAATGTCTGTTTTCTATGGTCTGGAACGCTCAGTAGTATCAGCAAAGCGTAAGCAGATCAAAAGAGATCAAGGGGAGAGCAAATCTCCAAAAGGAGTTTTCTGGCTACACATTGGCTCATTCGCACTATACAATGCCCTGATTGGGTACATCCTGTTCCAACGGGAAGAAGAACCTACACAAACTGTTATTCTTTTTACCATCGCGATGGCGCTTCACTTTCTGGTAAATGATTTTGGTATGCTGGAGCATCACCGGGGGAACTATAAGAAGTATGGCAGGTGGGTACTGGTGCTGGCTTTAATTATTGGCTGGACAGTGGGTTATGTAAAAGAAGTGTCAGAAACGATTGTAGTGATTTTAACTGCTTTTATCGGGGGAGGTGTTATTCTGAATGTACTTAAAGAAGAGCTACCCGAGGAGCGCGAAAGCCGTTATTGGGCCTTCGTGCTCGGGGCGTTGCTATATGCTATACTGCTGTTGTCTCTCTAGGCGGGTGCAGCTGGCCTTCTGTTCTTGCCACCATCATAGCTACAGTGGCATCCCCGGTAACGTTCACAGTAGTTCTAAGCATGTCCAGAATACGATCCGGAGCAAGTATCAGTGCAATCCCTTCTACCGGAATACCTGCCTGCTGTAATACGATAACCAACATGATGGTACCGGCACCCGGAACGGCTGCTGCTCCAATAGAGGCAAGCGTAGCTGTCATGACAATACCTATTTGAGCCATAATATCCAGGTTTATGCCATAGGCTTGTGCGATGAACACGGCTGCCACTGCCTGGTAAAGGCTGGTGCCATCCATGTTGATGGTAGCTCCTAACGGCAGTACAAAGCTGGTAATCTCTTTATTAATCCCCAGATTTTGCTCACAGCGCTCCATGGTTACAGGCAATGTGGCGGCACTGGAAGAAGTAGAAAAAGCCAGCATCTGTGCCGGGAATATTCCTTCGAAAAAGGATTTGTAACGGGTCTTCCCTACAGTGGTCACTAAAGTTGGGTAAACGACAAAGATCATCAGGGCAAGTCCTGCTATTACCACCAGGCAGTAGTAACCTAGCACCAACAAAAGTTCGACGGCTGACCCTGGATCTTCACCGGCAAACTCCACCACTAGTCCGGCAAGTAAAGCGAAAACACCATAAGGAGCTGTTTTCATGATAAGATCCACAATCTTCAGAATAACAAGGTTCACCCCCTCAAAGAAGTCATTCACAGGAGCTGCCTTGTCGGGAGGAATCATGATAAGGGCGATGCCGAAAAGCAGGGCAAAAAAGATAACCTGCAGCATAGCACCATTATTAGTCAGGGCACCGAATATGTTGCTTGGCACGATATCTATCAAGGGCTGAAGCGGACCCTGCCCTTCTACAGCGGCGGCATCAGTGGATTTTTGGGTGGTGGTAGAGGCAAACTGTTCCTTGAATTCCTCACGCTTCTCGGGTGAGAACGCTTTTCCGGGTTGAAAGACATTTACTAACACTAAGCCCATGACGACGGCTACAACAGTTGTCATCAGGTAAATACCTATGGTCTTAGACCCAATCCGGGAAAGTCTGCTTACATCGCTAAGGCTAGAAACACCTGTGATAAGCGAAACCAGTACCAGCGGTACCGCGATAAGTTTAAGCAGGTTTATAAAGATAGTACCAAAAGGCTTAATCCAATCCGTGGTAAATTCAACGAGGCCCAGAGAGCTGGCAAGTATTCCCCATAGCACACCCAGAGTCATGCCGATTAAGATCTGCCAGTGTAAAGCGAGTTTCTTCATATTGCACTTGAATGGAGTCCGGCACTAAGGCTGGTACCCGATTTAGTAAAGTATAATTATGGTTATACAGAGCCAGGTACTTAATAAAGCCGGGACAGGCAATGAAGATATTTCCCTGTAAGCACCGAACAGCCCTTAGGTAAAGCTACACATAAATACTCAGTCAGGAGAATTATTGTTAGAAAGATACCGCTTAACCAGCTAAAAGTACAGCAGTAAATACGGATATGGCACAAAAAAAGCCGCTACAGGAGCGGCTTTTTGTACGATGAAAAGTGAAGAACTATTCTTCGTTCACCACAATCTTTTCGATTTTATCGTTAGCCTTTATCTGGTCAATCACATCCTGACCTTCCACCACCTTACCGAAGCATGTATGGTTGCGATCTAAGTGTGCCGTGTTTTTGCGACTGTGGCAGACAAAGAATTGTGATCCGCCGGTATTGCGGCCAGCATGTGCCATGCTAAGTACGCCACGGTCATGATACTGGTTTTCGCCTGTTAACTCGCAATCAATTTTATAGCCAGGGCCACCTGTTCCAGGTACGCCTTTAGCGCCTTCACGTGAGTTAGGGCAGCCACCCTGAATCACGAAATCAGGAATAACACGATGGAAAGTAAGGCCGTCGTAGAAGCCTTTCTTAGCAAGATCTATAAAGTTTTGTACTGTTTTAGGAGCGTCTTTTTCATAAAACTCAACTTTCATTACGCCCTTGCCAGTATGGATTTCTGCGGTTTTCATAATTTCTATTTCTTAATCTGTAAAACAATGTATTACAACAAAAGTACACAATTTATAGTTTAAGAAGTCTATAAGCCATCCAATTAGGATGAATAAATAAGGCGATAAATACAATATAATAATCATGAAAGAAACAAAATTATTTGGATTAGGAATTTCCATATTTTGCAGCACAATGCTCTTTAGTTGTGGGAATAATGAGGAAAGGATGGAAAATCCTATGCAAGAGGAAACAAGACCGAACCCAGGGGCGCAGGTGGAGGCAAAGATGGCCAACCCGACTACTCCCGGCCGCATAGCAGGAGGTGGAGAGGCTGAGGGTGGCACTGAAGAAGTGGAATTAACAATGACGGACCCTGATGTAGGCGGCCATGAAATGATGCCGTCGCAGTTGATTGTAGAAAATATTACTTCTGCTCCTACACTTACAACGCTGGCGGCTGCTTTACGAAAAGCGGAACTGGTAAGGGCTTTAAGTGCAACCGGCCCATATACTGTCTTTGCACCCACCAATAAGGCCTTCGAAGGCTTACCCGAGGGTATTGTTGAGGACCTTATGAAAGAAGAGAACGAAAAGAAACTCGTTGAGATCCTTAACAATCATGTGGTGGCAGGCAGGCTGACTGCAGAGGAGTTGCGGGATGGCACCATGCTTAAAACGGTAGGCGGTGAGCAACTAAAAGTTACAAAGCGCAATAATAAAATCATGATCAATGGCGCTGAAGTAATAATAGCCAATGCGCAGAGCGAGAATGGAGTTATCCATATCGTAGACAAAGTACTGATGCCTGAAAGGAAGTAACGGTAAAAGGAATTTAAACTTGTGGTAATAAAAAGGGCGGCTGTAAAACAACAGCCGCCCTTTTTATTTAGCTTTAAAAAGGGTTTGTGGCCCAAACGGCAAGCTCAGGTATAAAGCCCCGATCATCTATTTCCAGCGCGCCCTTTATTGCCCATGCTATTTCCTCTCCCCGGAGTTTATTCGGTTGCGAATCACGTTCTTCGCGATCTGGTTTTCCAAAAGCGGTTGTAACCTCGCTAGGGTTTATCAGCGTTACCCGCACATTGTGCTTCCGGAGCTCTTTCTGCCAGCTCTGGGTCATGCTTCTGATAGCTGCCTTTGAGGATGCATACACAGATCCTCCCTCATAGCCATTTGTTGCTGCAGTAGAGCCAATGTTGATAATGTTGCCGTAGTTCTGTTTCTTGAAAATTTTGGCAGCCTGTGCCGCCATCATGGCTGCTCCAAACACATTTACCCGGTAAACCTTTTCAAAATCTTCTACCGTTAGCTCTTCCACTCTTTTGGATAAGCCAATACCAGCGTTGTTGATGAGTACATCTAGCCTGCCATACTCATTCATAAATTCTTTAATGGTACGCTTTACATCCTCTGGGTTTGCAACGTCTGCTGCTATAGGCAGGGCACCCAGTTCACGGGCGGCTTTGTGCGTTCTTTTTTCATCGCGCCCTGTTATAGCCACATTTGCTCCCTTTTCGATAAGAAGTTTTGCTGTGGCATGGCCAATGCCTAAAGTGCCCCCGGTGATCAGAATATTTGCATTATTGATTTTCATAGTAGTAATAGGTTTGAGTGTCAGGTTTCTATAACGGAGGGAGAGGGGAATAGTTAGTTGCCCGCTTAAGGATAAGCAGTAAAAACTCAACTCACTTTTAGCAACTTATTTCCGGTTATCGCCGCCGTGCAGCATGCTAAGGTAGCTTTCGTAGCGGGTGAGGGAGATTTCATTGTGACGTACTGCCTCAATTACAGCACAACCTGGTTCATTGAAGTGGGTGCAGTTATTGAAGCGGCACTGGTTGAGCCGCTCGCGCATTTCAGGAAAGTAATGACTAAGCTCTGTCGCTGGAATGTCTACGATACCTAGTTCTTTGATTCCTGGAGTATCAATGATGTAAGTTTCCTTATCAACTTCGAACATCTCAGCAAAAGTAGTGGTATGCACGCCTTTGTCGGAGAAATCAGAAATTTCGGAGGTCTTCAGTTCCAAATCCGGAACAATTATATTGATGAGCGTGGATTTACCTACACCGGAATGCCCGGAAAGGAGGGTGGTTTTACCATGTAACAGAGCTTTAATCTCCTCGATGCCCTCATTGGTCTTAGCTGATACCGTTAAGCTTGGATAGCCGATTTGCTCATACATATGGCTGATCTGGCGTTGGTAATTGCGGATATCTTCGTCATAGAGATCTGTTTTGTTGAATATAAGCACAGCAGGAATATCATACGCCTCGGCTGTAACCAGGAAGCGGTCAATGAACCCGAAAGATGTTCGTGGTGATACCAGCGTTACAATAAGCAGGGCCTGATCGAGGTTGGCGGCTATAATGTGAGAGTAGGCCGTTTTGTGGGTGCTTTGGCGGATAATGTAGTTCTGGCGATCCTCAATTGTATGAATGACCGCAGTATCCTCCCCTGTTGTTTCCACCTCAAACTCCACGCGGTCACCTACGGCAAGAGGGTTGCTCACTTTCATTCCCTTTATCTTAAATTTGCCACGCAGGCGTGCCCTGTGCAATTTTCCCTCTTCATCGCGCACCAGGTACCATGATCCTGTTGATTTAACTACTACTCCTTTCATTTATTCTTTTTCAGCAGCTGCTTTACATCAGCTATAATTTTAGCTGTAGCGCCAGCCTGCTTTTGTACGTATTCTTTTTCCTTGTCGGTTATACTCTGGCGAAGTCCGGGTGTTGTGTGTATCCGTTCAACAACCTGCAGGAGCTCTTCGGCGCTGCTTACCGGGAAAGCACAGCCCAATGCAACCAAATCCTTTGCTTCCTGAAATTTATCGTACTTCGGGCCGAAGAAAAGCGGCAATCCGAAAACAGCAGCCTCCAACGTATTATGCAAGCCTTTACCAAAGGCACCGCCAATGTAGGCATAGGTCCCGTAGCTATAGAGTGAAGAAAGCATGCCAATGTTATCGATTACCAGCACGCTGTATTTCATAGCATCAGCTTCAGTAGCTTTTGAGAAGCGAACAGCATCATTGTCCAGTAATTTCATCAGCGCATCTATACTTGCCTCATTTACCTCGTGTGGTGCAATGATGAATTTTAAACCTCCTTTATACTTTTGGATCAATGGCAAGAGTGCTTCTACATCAGCAGGCCAGCTACTACCTATCATAAACACCTTCTGCTTGTTGGCAAAGGCCTCTACCAAAGGGATTGTCTTTGCTGATGCAGCAGTTTGCAATACCCTGTCGAAACGTGTGTCGCCGGCAATGCTTGCATTCTTAATACTTATGCTTTGCAGTAGCTCCAGGGAGTGTTGGTTCTGGGTATAGATGTGTGTGAAGCGGCGTAGAATGTTGCGGTAGAACTCGCCATAGCCTTTGAAGAACACCTGCTCCTGCCGGAAAATAGCCGAAACCGAAAGCACGGGTATACTTCTGTGCTGCAGCTCCTGGAGGTAATAGTGCCAGAATTCATACTTCACGAATACCGCCAGCGCTGGGTTAGTGATGTTTAGAAAGTGCCTGGCGTTGGCGGCGCTATCCAGGGGCAGGTAGAAAATGTAATCTGCCCCCGCATAATTCTTACGCACTTCGTAGCCGGAAGGGGAGAAGAAGGTAAGCAGAATCTTATAATCTGATAACTCCTCCCGAAGAGCCTCCATCAATGGGCGTCCCTGCTCAAACTCGCCCAGCGAAGCACAGTGAAACCATACTACCGGTGCTGTATTGCCTTGGAACGCTTGTTGTAACTTTTCGAATTGCCCTGCCCGCCCTTGCCGCATTAGCTTAGCCTTTTCATTAAAAGGCCCGGCCAGTGCAATGGCGGCTTCGTAGGCTTTCAATCCGATATTGTAGAATAACTTCAAATTTACCTTTTGCTATTTGCCCAGTATCAGGGATTTGTTCTTTGCTGCAAATATAGGGGATTACAGAGGGATAGTCTGTAAGGGAGATACAATTTGTAGGTGAATGGATAGTAACAAACGTAGTAGGTTCGTGATTAACAGCTTGCGCAGTTATGGTTATCAGTTTTTTAGGAGGGTAAAATTAGTTGTTGTGCTTATGCAGTAGTTAAGTATATCTTGAATAGCGCTTCAAGAAAGCGCACTTACTTTAGCTCAATAATTATATAGCTATTTTATTGGTGCTGTAAGTGTCAAAGGAACAAGTTTTTAGCCTTGTTTTTTCATGTTTGTAAGCGAAGATGCCACAGCCATTTCTTAACAATAAATTAATCTTCACCCAATAAACTTCTAACCTCAGTTACGGTTATGATTTTGGTGCTCTCTGTGTAGGGCGAGGGTCAACGGAAAGAGGCTAACCTCTTTTGCTAACTGTTATGTTATGGTCCGGTTTTGTGTCTTTGCGTGCTTTTTCATTGCTACTTCATGCGCATGGGCACAAAGTAGCAGCACAGGCAGTTGGTACATCTACATTGGCAGCCAGCATTTAAGCAAAAAGTGGAACTGGCATAACGAGGTACAGTATCGTAACTACAATGCAGTTGGTGACCTGGAGCAGCTCCTGCTCAGAACAGGATTAGGTTATAATCTCACACCCGGAAATAACAACCTGCTGCTGGGCTATGCCTATATCTTTTCTGAGCCTTATGTTTCCGGCACAGACTTAAAACGGAGTGTTTCAGAACACCGTATTTTCCAGCAGTTTATCACCCGACAGCAGTTTAGCCGCTTCTATCTGCAGCACCGGTACCGCTTTGAGCAGCGGTTTATAGAGGATACAGACTTTAAAATGCGGTACAGGTATTTTCTGTCTGTAAACCTGCCCCTCACAAACAGAGAAATGGTGCCAAAAACTATTTATCTGTCTGCCTACAATGAAATCTTTATCAATAATACCTCTCCCCACTACGATAGAAACCGCTTGTACGGAGCCTTGGGCTACACCATTAACAAGTACTTGAGAGCGGAAATCGGCTTTATGTCGCAAGCACTTGAAAACAGGCACCGGGAACAGGTGCAGGTTGTACTATTCAACAACGTTCCATTTCTTAAAGACTGAAACCATGAAAAAGCCAGTTATGATTTACGCAGTCGTTTGTAGCTGTTGCCTGCTACTTGTCTCATGCAAAACAACAAACGAAAGAGAGGGCGAGTATTCGGCCCAACGTGTTAATGAAACAAGCCAGCAGCAGGGGTTGATTGAGAAGGTGTTAACAGCTGAAGAACAAGCTGCCCTTACGCCAGATGAAGTGCTTCAGGGCTTTAAAGAAGGTAACGAACGGTTTCGTAAGAATGATTTAACCAGGCGCAATCACTCTGCACAGGTCAGGGCCAGTGCCTTAGGGCAATATCCTAAAGCCGTAGTGTTATCTTGCCTTGACAGTAGAATACCTGTAGAAGATGTTTTCGACAAAGGAATAGGCGATGTGTTTGTGGCGCGCGTAGCCGGTAACTTTGTTAACGAAGATATTTTAGGCAGCATGGAATTTGGCTGTAAGGTAGCCGGCTCTAAATTGATAGTGGTAATGGGCCATGAAAGCTGTGGTGCTGTAAAAGCGGCTATAGACGATGTTGAGTTGGGAAACATAACAGCTATGCTGCAGAATATTCGTCCGGCGGTGCAGATGGCACAGGATTATAGCGGAGAGAAAACAACTAAAAATAATGAGTTTGTAACGCATGTTTCTAAGGCTAACGTCAGAAACACAGTGGAAAACATAAAACAGCGAAGCCCCATATTAAAAGAAATGGCTGACAAGAATGAAATAAAAATTGTTGGCGCTTTTTATGACATGGAAACAGGAGTGGTAGAGTTCATAGAATAGAAGTTGCCCGGTTAAACTAACTAAGCTACTTTTGTCTCAATAGAGACATTCACGTAGTCTTACAGGCGTAACCAATGAGCAGCACTATCAGACCTATTCAGGAAGCAGACAACGAGGAACTGGCAAATCTTATCCGGCAGGTTTTTCGGGAGTTTAAAATAGATAAGCCAGGAACAGTTTATACTGACCCTACCACAGATGCTTTATACCAGTTGTTCCAGCATCCTGCAAGTGCATATTTTGTTGCCGAGGAAGATGGTGTTATGATAGGAGGTTGTGGAGTATACCCGACAGAGGGTTTGCCCGAAGGCTGTGCAGAGTTGGTGAAATTTTATCTGTCTGCCGATGCCAGGGGCAAGGGAATCGGCAATCAACTGATGCAAAAAAGCATAGAGGTAGCCAGAAAGCTTGGCTATAAACAACTGTACCTGGAGTCGTTCCCGGAGCTGGCAAGAGCCGTATCCATGTATGAGAAAGCTGGGTTTAAGCCATTGCCGCATGCGCTTGGAAATTCAGGGCATTATGCCTGCACCATCTGGATGCTGAAAGAACTTTAGAGTTTTGTGGTGCAGGTAGTTGAAACAAAGATTCTGACGCAAAGGCAAAAAGAAGGTATTCTTAAGCTGTGGAACAGGGAGTATCCTCTTGATTTGGTATACGCAGATATGAGCGAGTTTGAAGCTTATCTACAGAAGCTCGAAGAGGCACATCATTATCTGGTAGTTGATGCCGAACAGGCTGTAATGGGATGGCTAGCGTGTTTTACCCGCGATAAAGAAAGGTGGTTTGCCATGATCATGGATTCAAAAATACAAGGAAAAGGGGTCGGCTGTGGCCTGCTCAGCTTAGCCAAGAAGTTAGAAAAAGAGTTGAACGGATGGGTGATTGACAAACCGGCCTATAAAAAGAGCAGCGGCGAAAACTATACTTCTCCAATTGGTTTCTATATAAAGAACTGTTTTGAAGTAATTGCAGATACACGGCTGGAGACAAACATAATCTCTGCAGTGAAAATCAGGTGGAGGAAGGAACCAACAGTATTTTTCGGAAATGAGCACGCAACAGGCATATAACAGTTGGGCATCTCAGTATGATACCAACAAGAACAGAACGCGAGACTTGGAGGGACAAGCGCTTAGAACAGTTTTAGCTGATGTTCCTTTTTTAAATTGTCTTGAGATAGGCTGCGGCACCGGAAAAAATACAGCGTGGCTGGAGCAGAAAGCGGTACATGTAACGGCAGTAGACCTTTCGGAGGAGATGCTGGAGCGTGCAAAGGAGAAGGTAAATGTGGAGAAAGTTACGTTTGTACAAGCTGATATAACCCAGGAGTGGTATTTTGTAACGCAGCCCTATGACCTGGTGAGCTTTAGCCTGGTGCTGGAGCATATTGAGCAACTGGGGCCTGTTTTTAGTAATGTGGCTAAGGCACTTAAAGCAGGAGGGTATGTTTACATCGGAGAACTGCACCCTTTCAAGCAATACCTGGGTACCAAGGCAAGATTTGATACAGAAGAGGGCAGGCAGGAAGTGGAGTGTTATACCCATCATGTCTCAGATTTTGTGCGGTCCGGCAGGCAGCACGGCCTTAAACTGGTAGATTTGGATGAGCATTTTGATGATAATGACCGATCAGGTGTACCACGCATCCTGACCATACTTTTGCAGAAACTTTAGTGCTATTTAGGTATCCAAATAAAAACGCCCCGACCAGAGCCGGGGCGTTTTCTATTCAAAAGCTGATATAGCTTAGTGATTTGCAAGGTAACTGGAAACACCTTCTTTTGTTGCTTGCATGCCTTCCTTACCTTCAGACCAGTTTGCAGGGCAAACCTCGCCTTTTTCCTCAAAGTACTGCAGGGCATCAATCATACGAAGTGCCTCATCAACAGAGCGGCCAAGTGGCATGTCGTTTACAACCTGGTGGCGAACTACACCCTCTTTGTCAATCAGGAAAAGACCTCGGTAAGCAACTGGGTCACCTACAAAAATCATTTCACCTTCCTCGTTGTAGTCGTAATGACCAGCAAGTACATCGTAGTTCGTAGCGATTGTTTTAGTTGCATCAGCTACAAGTGGGTAGTTTACGCCTTCGATACCACCTTGATCCTTCGGAGTGTTCAGCCACGCGAAGTGAGAGAAATGTGTGTCAGTAGAGCAACCAACCACAGCTACATTTTTGCGCTCAAACTCCTCCATTCTTTCCTGGAAAGCAATGATCTCTGTAGGACATACAAAAGTGAAGTCCATCGGATAGAAATAAAATAGTACATATTTCTTACCCAGGTACTGCTCCAATGAGAAGTTTTCTACAAACTCACCGTTTTCTACGGCTGTCGCTTTAAAAGATGGTGCTTTTTTACCAACTAATACTGCCATTTTATCTAGTTTAAAGTTTAAAATCTATTTAATTAATCTTGAAATACTTATTTGTTTATCTGGTTCCACTTTTTTACCCGTCAGCTGCACCGAAAAGCTTTTAATCTCGAAGTTCTCCACCCTGCGTTTTTTAAAGTAATCAGTTAGAAGTTGCTCCAATTCAGTGTCTTCATAATCAATCACCTCACGTGTGTTGCTGCAGTAGATGTGGCTATGTGCGGTTATATTGGCATCATAGCGCTTTCCGCCTTCTTCAGTAAGTACTCTCCTGATAAGTTCTGCATCTACAAAGCTGTCTAGTGTTTTGTAAACTGTGCCAAGTGATATGCTCGGGTTTTCCGGCTTCAGGTGCAGGTGTACTTCTTCAGCGGTCGGGTGGTGGCTGTGCAGCAGCGTAAGTGCCTCATACACTACAATGCGCTGGTGGGTAGCTTTAAGGCCACTTTCCACAATTAGCTCTCGTAATGTATGTCGTTCTACTTGCTGCATGCCAGTTGTTAATAAAATTTCTTATTTAGGAAATTTTACTGCAAAGGTAGTGCATACTTATTGCGGGTGCAAGTTTGGCTGCTTTTAAATAGCTAAATGTAGGGCAGGAGGATGTATAGCCAACCTTAGCGTAAGGAATAAAAAGGGAGGAGGTCCTGGTAGCTACCAGGACCTCCTCCCTTTTTACAAATTATCTGCCTTTAAATTCCGGCTTTCGTTTTTCCACAAAAGCGTTCATGCCTTCTGTTTGGTCTTCGGAGGCAAAGCAGAGATAAAAGTTCTTTCGCTCGAAGTGCAGGCCTTCATCCAGTTGTGTTTCAAAGGCTCGGTTAACAGACTCTTTAGCCAGTCTGGCAGCAACCGGAGACATCTGCGCTATCTCAGTCGCAAGCCTGAAGGCTTCGTCAAGGTATAGTTCCACGGGTACCACGCGGTTGATAAGGCCGTGCTTTTCCGCTTCTTCAGCGGTCATGAACTTGCCTGTGAGAACCATTTCCATAGCTTTGGCTTTTCCGATGGCTTTGGTAAGGCGTTGTGTACCACCTGCACCTGGCATCACGCCTATCTTTATCTCCGGCTGGCCAAACATGGCTGTTTCAGAAGCTACTATCATGTCACAGGTCATGGCAAGTTCGCACCCGCCACCCAAAGCAAAACCAGATACGGCAGCGATGATAGGTTTTTTGGTTTTGCGAATCTGATCCCAGGTTGAGAACTGATCTATATTCAGCATATCAATAGCCGTTTTACCTGCCATCTGCTTTATATCAGCACCAGCTGCAAAGGCGCGGGCATTTCCTGTAATAATAATTGTCCGCACCTCTTCATTCTCATCCAACTCCTTTAAAGCATCGCGTAGCTCGCCCATCAGCTGCAGGTTCAGGGCGTTCAGCTCTTTAGGTCTGTTTAGTTGTATAAGCGCTACGTGTGGTTGCGCCTGGGGAGTAACAAGTATAAATTCCATAGGTTTATTTGTTCATCTGATGTTGAAGCCTCAAGTTACGGTTTTTGAGTAAGCATAAAAAAAGCCCGTCTGGTTAAGAAGGGCTTGATGATTAGATAGAGGCATTATTTGCGAGCCGGTATTTTACCAGTTTGTAAATCGGTTCATCTATCTGTAGTGTGTCATTTTCCTTTACAGTAACAGGAACTTCTACAGTAACAGGAACTTGATAATCTGTTATGTTTCTTGTACCTGCGGGTTGAGACACCTTCGAAGATTTCATCATTACACCTATAAACAGCAGAACGGATAGTACTGCTAGTTTAAAGACAAAGGTGAAGGTAAGTTTTTCAGCTGTTTGCATAGAAGGGTGGTGGTGTGTACACTAAGCTATTTTACGTATATCTAATATATAGGTTTATAAATATATAAATATTTTAATTCACCTATTGAAATAGAGATTTAGCGTTTGTAAACTACTGATTAATAAAAAATTACCTGCAAATAATTTGAAATGTATTACGGGTGCGCTGCTCCAGTAAGACTTCTTTTCCTGCTAATATATTATTTAAACTATCAGAATCATAATTTTTTATTGTAAAAAGACGAAGTCCTGTATTATAATAAATTACAAATTGATCATGGAGAGTTTGAATTAGCCGCTGAATTCGTTCCTGATTAAAATCTGTACATATAGAAAAGGAGATGGCTGAGTTTTGCATCAGGTTAATCTTAATTCTTAACTCAGATAAAGCATTAAAAATCGCTCCGAGAGATTGTTCCGAAATAAAGGTGAAATCTTTAACGCTGAAGGAAACCAGGCACTGATCTTCTTTAATAATATAAGCAGGGGCTAACTTTTCAAAACGGCAGTCGCAGATTTTAGTGCCTGCAGCAGCAGGGTCCAAAAATGATTTGACATAGAGGGGGATCTGCTTATTGGCAAGAGGCTTTATGGTTTTAGGATGAATAACGGAAGCACCATAATAGGCCATTTCTACAGTTTCCTGGTAAGAAATCTCCGGATAACGCACCGTATCTTTGAAATATTTCGGGTCCGCATTCAGTAAGCCGGCCACGTCTTTCCAGATACACATCTCTGTAGCATCCAGACAGTAAGCAAAAATGGCAGCACTGAAATCAGAACCCTCACGGCCAAGCGTAGTGGTGAAGCCATTCGTAGTGCCACCAAGAAAGCCCTGTGTTACCACCAACTGTTGCTCCAGTACAGCAGGAAGGTCTCGCTTGATGAGGCGTTCAGTCCAGTTCCAGTCTACTCTTCCTTCACGCCAGTTACTATCCGTCTGTATATACTTTCGGCTGTCGACCCAAATGTTGGGTAAGGCTTGCTCCTGCAGAAAGTAGTGGAGGATGGTGGATGAAAATATTTCTCCGAAACTTACGATCTGATCATAAGATTTATCGTAGTTAGCTCCGGGGCTTATCCTTTGCAGCTCATATTTAAGCTGCAGAAACAACTGCTCCAAACGCTCATGCACAGGGTGCGATTTCGAAGGAAACAACTCCTGAAGTACCTCCTGATGATAAGTGATAGATTGTAAGTAACTTGATTCGAAATTCTGCTGGTTGTAAGCCAGGTCAAAAATTTGTTCCAGAGCATTTGTCGTTTTGCCCATAGCCGAGACCACAAGCAGTAGTTGTTCCTTACCGCCGTATGTTCTGACGATGTGGGCAATATTTCTGAATGCCTCTGCGCTCTTCACAGATGCGCCTCCAAACTTATAAACTTTCATCCTATCTGTGCTCATGTGTCGTAAAAATATATATACTTAGTAATATTGCCTAAAATTGGTATTTTTGTAGAAGGATTAATCTTTATTTTATGAATGACAAGCTGGCCTTACCTGTAGGCACCACTCTGGACAGGTTCATCATGAGAAAACAAGAGGACTTTCCGTATGCAACCGGAGAGTTGTCGCAGCTGTTACGCGATATTGCGCTTGCAGCAAAAATTGTAAACAGAGAGATTAACCGCGCCGGCTTACTGGATGTTACCGGAGCGTACGGTAACCAGAACGTCCAGGGCGAGGACCAGCAGAAGCTGGATGTAATTGCTAACATTCGCTTTATCAGAGCGCTTCGCAACGGTGGCGAGGTATGCGCTATCATTTCCGAAGAGGAAGAAGAAATAATCCAGACCGGAAATTTAAAGGGTAAGTACATAGTGGCTATAGACCCATTGGATGGCTCTTCAAACATTGATGTTAACGTCTCTATTGGTACAATCTTTTCTATCTATAGAAGAACTTCTGAAACTGGTAGTGAGGGTACCTTGGAGGACTGCCTGCAGAATGGTACGCGCCAGGTTGCTTCAGGTTATGTGATCTATGGTTCTTCTACTATGATGGTTTATACCACAGGTCATGGAGTGAACGGTTTTACGTATGATCCGTCTTTGGGCGAATTCTTCCTTTCTCATCCTAATATTGTATCGCCACGCACGGGTAATGTCTACTCCTGCAACGAAGGTGGTATAAATGGTTTCCCGGAGGGAGTAAAGAACTACATCAACTACTGCAAAGGAAGCAATTACTCAGCGCGTTACATAGGGTCGTTAGTGGCTGATTTCCACAGAAACCTGCTGAAGGGCGGAATATACATCTATCCGTCAACAGCTAAAGCACCTAATGGTAAGCTGCGCCTGATGTATGAGTGTAATGCGCTGGCTTTTATAGTAGAGCAGGCTGGAGGGAAGGCTACAACCGGCACAAAGCGAATCATGGAATTAGAGCCCACAGAACTGCACCAGCGTTGCCCGTTGGTTATAGGCTCTACAGAAATGGTGGATAAAGTAGAGGAATTTATGCGTGCAGAAGTAGCGGTTTCATAGTAAACCGCTATCAGCCGCTATACCTTTGCCGTATTTCCGCTTTCTGCAACTCTCGTTTAATAATGAGACGTGAGATACGTTCCGCAATTATTTCCGGGTCATCTGCTATCATGGCCTCTTTCACCTGACGTTCTTCTACATCAATCCGGTAAAGAATGTGCAGCAGGCGACTCAGATCGGCCTGAAGCAGGTGTTGTATAACGCGGGCTAACTTATAATGAAGTGCTTCCAGGTTTGATGCAGGTAAATTCTCAACATCAAACAAGGTTTGTAACCGGCTGGTAGCGCTGGAGATAATTGCTGGTGGGTATTGCATGCTTCAGGAGTAAGGCAGGTATTTAATAACTATAAAAAAGAACGCCCTCCGTTGCCGGTGGGCGTTCTTTTTTGCTGTAAACCTACTTCTTCTTGTTGGCAGGTTTGGCTTTCTTTTCTGATCCAGACTCAGTTGTGGCTTCTTCTGTTTCCTTTGCCGTAGCACTTTTTTCCTTTGCAGTTTCCTCTTCCTGCTCAGTAGAGAACCCAACATGCTTATTAAGGATGAGGTACCAGCTGGCAAGCTTCTTCATGTCAGACACGTAAACACGGTCTTCATCAAAGTCTGGCAGCACATCGCTCATAAACTTTTTGTACTCCTCGTTGCTAGGCTTTTCGCTTAGCGGCAGCGTGTCGCCATACTTTTCATGTACGCGCTGAAAAACATCTGCCAAAGGTACAGTGCCTTCTTCATCGGTGGTATAAATGGAAATTTCATCCAGTAATGACATACGATGACGAGCCTGTGCTACCATGGTCTTAGGATTGTCTTCTAAGCTTTCAACAATAACACCTGTACGCGTTGGCTTTACAACCTTGTAAAGGCCTCCAAGGCCAGAAATGGCTGCAACTTGTCTTAAATCAATAGGCATAATTAAGTATAAACTGTTTTGTTATAGTTTAAACACGATTGGAATACTTCCGTTAACGCTGTATCCCGGAGCTTTAAATTTCAGAAGTTTTGCTACCCGAAGTGCTTCTTCTCCAGTACCTGCACCGGCGTTGCGCAATACTTTAAAATTAGAAGTGGAGCCATCTTCATTGATGGTAAAACCGATAATGGTTTCTCCCTGCACACGATTTCGCCTGGCAAGGGTAGGGTAAGTAAGCTCTTTATAAATGGCTTTATACATCGCCTCCTGGCCGCCTTCATAATGCTCAGCAATCGGAGGCATCTTTTCAGGCATCCATACTTTCTCTTCCTGCGCCTCTTCTTTTTTTGTTTCGCCGGTCTGTGCGGAAACTGTGAGAGCTGCGAAAGCAAATAAAATAAACAAAAATGAGAATTTAGTTTTCATACAGGTAAACAATTAATTATTTCTACTTCACTTTAGGGTGCTCCTGCAACTTCTGGTTACCTCAATAAAAAAGAACTACTGCTGCTGCATCTGGGTGTTTACTTCTTCGATAAAGCCCAGAATTTCTTCACGGCCGATTTTTTTCTCAGCTGAGGTCCGGAACATGCGTGGGAGTTCATCCCATGTTTCACGCAATTTACGGGTATAGGCAGCTATGGTTGAGTCTGTCTTTATAGAAGACTGTTTGTCTAATTTAGTAAAAACGATCACAAAAGGTACTCCCAAATTACCAAGGTAATTAATAAAATCAAGGTCTACCTTCATAGGTTCATGGCGGGAGTCAATTAAAACAAAAACGCAGGTCAGGTTTTCACGCTTCTGAAAGTAATAATTAATCATCTTTCGCCAATCCTCCCTGGCACCCTTGCTAACTTTAGCGTAGCCATACCCGGGTAAATCTACCAAATACCAGCTGTCGTTGATCAGGAAGTGGTTAATCAACTGTGTTTTACCAGGCGAAGAAGAAGTTTTAGCTAATCCCTTTTGCTCAGTAAGCATATTTATCAGCGACGACTTCCCCACGTTTGAGCGACCAATAAAAGCATACTCCGGCTTATCAGGCGCGGGGCACAGCTCTACTTTGGTATTACTCATCAAAAACTTTGCCTCTTTAATAATCATGCTTTCTCTGGTTCATTTCCATTGCCTGCCAGCCTGTAGGTATGGAAATACAACCTGCATTACTGGCGTGAATATACTAAAGCATCAAAGTTACGCTTATTTTTCTAAACAAGATTTAGAGTACAGGTGGTCTCTTCAGTAATAGCAACGGGAGCATGGCATATACATTATAAGTTAAGCTATTCTGTGCAATAAATATTTTGGATTGACACGTTGGCAAGTACAAGACCTGACATAGGCCAAGAAGAATTTTCATCTTCAGATATAATTAAATGTATAAGTTTCAATCAAAATATATGCTACATAATATTGCTATAATATTTGCTTTAAATGCGATAAGAGGTAGTTTGGTGTGTGAAAACTTATATTTTTGTATTCGATTATAAAGTTTGTTTTAGGATATGATTAGGTGTTGCGGGTTATAAATCAAATAATTAAGAGTTTATTATATTCTGGTTTTGGTATCTTTACGTCAACTGTTCAATTTATAGTTCCGGATTAGCTGGTTGCAGGGTATTAAAAGTTCTAACAATAGAACTTTTCTCTGCTTGGGTACAGATGAAGCTAATTTTGGAAGCAGATAAACAAATCAACATGAACCAAATGTCCAGATTTTTTTCGGGGGTAATGCTATGGATTTCCTTGTTTCTCCTATTAGCTTTTACAGCATCAGCGCAGGGCGTAAGGGGAAACTTAAGAGCTGCGAACAAATACTTTGAGCAGGAAAACCATAGAGAAGCCATTCCTTATTTTGAGAAGGTGCTGGCAAAGGATCCGGATAATGTAAAAGCCCTCTACAGGGCTGGAATAAGCTACATGGCCTTTGACAAAGAGAAGTCCATTGATTACCTGGACCGTGCGCAGGAGCTTAACCCTAAAGTAGACAGGGAACTACAGTACTGGCTTGGCCGGGTGTACCATATCAACTATCTTTTTGAGGAGGCTATCACTTATTTTCAGGGCTATAAGAAGACACTCTCAAAAAGAGAGGTAGAGCGCCTGGCACATGTAGACCAGTTGATACAGCATGCTGAGAATGCTAAAGCAGAGGTGTCGAACCCGAAAGACGTGTTTGTTAAAAACCTGGGAGGGACGATTAACACAGCATATTCGGAGCATAGCCCCGTTATTTCATCCGATTACAACTACCTGTTGTTTACCTCGCGCGGCGAGAAAGCAACAGGCGGTAAAGAGGCTGTGGATGGGGAGTTTTACGAAGACATTTTTGAGACACGGAGAATTGCAGGGGATAAGTGGGAAACTACAAGAGTTGTTCCCGGTGCCTTGAACAGTGTAGGACATGATGCTTCTATTCAGCTTTTTGATAACGATAGAAAAATGTTGCTGTACAGGGCGAATAAGGACAACAACAGTGATATTATGGTGTCTGAGCGGCAGAAGGATGGCAGTTGGGGTGCTCCCAAAAGTATAAGTGATAAAGTTAACACCCGCGACTTTGAATCAGATGCTTTTATTACTCCCGATGGGAATACACTATACTACTCCACAACCCATTACTCCAAGAAAGGGGACTTGGATATTTATGTAGTAAAGCGTAATAAGGATGGTAGCTGGGAGGATCCCCAAAGTGTTGGAGACATGATCAATACTCCTTTCGATGACGATAGTCCCTTCTTGGCTAAAGACGGCACTTTGTTCTTTTCTTCCAAAGGGCATAATACGATGGGGGGGTATGACATCTTTTCATCTACCTACGATTCTGTAGCCATGCGCTGGAGCACCCCTGTGAATCTTGGAACACCAATAAATACTCCGGATGATGATACTTATTACCGTATCAGCCCGGACGGGAGCTATGCTTACTTATCATCTTACCGCATCGGAGGCTATGGAGAGAAAGATATTTATACTATCAACTACTTCAAAACTGTAGAAGTAAAAGGGCAACTTTATACAAAGGCAGATAGCACTCTGGCACCCGAAGTGGAGCTGGTATTCCGGTCTACAAGGGCCAATCGCCAGCCACTGGAGTACAGGGTTTATACCAGTCCTGACTCTGCTACATATACTGTTCATGTTCTCTCTGGCCGTACCTATGAGGTGGAAGCCCTGAAGGATGGGAAACAGATCGCAGCAATGGAGCTCGAGGTCCCGATGGTGCTAAAAGATTCTGCTATTGTTATGCAAGACCTTCAGCTTCCAGAGTCAGAAATCAGATTTAACATTGTCGCTGCTCCTGATACAGCTGCTATAGCTCAGGGGGCGCAAACTGCCGGTAAGCTTACTCCCGACACATTTGAAATTGAAAACCTGCTCTTTACCACAGATTCCTATGCCTTAAAACCAGAGTCTAAAGAGAAGCTAAATGAGGTGGCGCGTATCCTTAAATTGAAGCCAGAGATGAGGATAAGCATAGAAGGTCACACAGACTCAAAGGCTAGTAGTAGCTACAATACTACTTTAAGCAGAAAGCGAACAAATGCAGCCTATACTTACTTGGTAAAGCAGGGGGTGGCCCCGGAGCAGATGAGCAAGGCCAGTTACGGAAAAAGTAGACCATTGTTACCTAACGATTCTTTAGAAAACAGACGGCAGAACAGACGTGTAGAGATCAAAGTAATAAGGGTGGAAGAAGGGGAGCTTTCTAGAAACAAGGAGGCTACCGCCCCTGAAAACATCAACTAGACAATACCCTCTGCTAAACTAAGGGGTAAAAAAACTGGCCGGGCATATTTGTCCGGCCAGTTTTTTTACATTTCGGAACATATTCTGCGGATTATAGTTTTAGGAACAGTATTTTTGCCTTATTACAATTTTCCTGAAGACCCATGGCGGTAGTACCCTATAAAGACCAGAACGAAAATAAGAAATCACAGGTAGCTACTATGTTCAATAACATAGCAGGCAAGTATGATTTCCTGAATCACTTTTTAAGTGCTGGCATCGATATAATCTGGAGAAAGAAAGCAGTAAGTTTACTGGCTCCTGAAAAACCTAAATATGTGCTGGACATTGCAACTGGAACGGCAGACTTTGCCATCGAAACTTTGCGCCTTAGTCCAGATAAAATTGTGGGAGTAGACATCTCAGAGGGTATGTTAGCCGTAGGACGTGAGAAGCTGTCTAAAAAGGGGCTGACAGATAAGATTGAGCTAAAGTACGGGGACTCAGAGAACCTTCCGTTTGAAGACAATTCATTTGATGCCATAACGGTTGCTTTTGGTGTGCGTAACTTCGAAAACCTGAAAAAAGGTTTGGCAGAGATGAACCGTGTGCTGAAGCCAGGTGGAACAGCTGTTGTACTGGAATTCTCAAAACCGCGCAGCTTCCCCATGAAACAGCTTTACCAATTTTATTTTAAGAATATACTACCAGTGGTAGGTAAACTCGTTTCCAAAGACAACGCTGCTTATACATACCTGCCAGAGTCGGTGCAGGCTTTCCCGGATGGGGAGGATTTTATAAGCATATTTAAGGAAGTTGGATTTAAAAGTACGCAATGGCATTCACTCACATTCGGAATCAGCTCTATTTATATAGGCAAAAAATAAATCTATTTGTAATAGTGCTGGTATTGCTTTTAGGCAGTAATGCAGCAGAAGCACAAAAGAAAATTTCCGGACTAAATAAACCTGGTTATGATGACAAAGTTGTTCATTATGGCTTCTACCTGTCTGTGCCTATTACCAAATATAAAATTGAGCATTCGCAGGAGTATGCCGACCAATTAGCTGCTGACCCAGGTGGAGGTGGTGCCTATGCTGTAAATGCAAAAGTATCTCCAGGGTTCTATACTGGCTTGATACTGGACGTTCGCCTGTTTGAGTACATGAGCGCCCGTTTCGTACCAGGAGTTGGATTTTATGGTCGCACCATAGAGTATTCTAACATTCCTACTGGTGGAGAAGCGCAGGAAGTTGTAAAAACCATTGGGTCTACGGTGATAGAGCTGCCAGTTCTGTTAAAATATAAAGCTAAGCGCCGGGATAACAATGTACGAATGTACTTGATAGGAGGGGTTAAGCCAGGAATAGACCTGGGCAACGCCAGAAGCGGTGATGATGCCGAAAATGAATTGCTGGTGAATAATTTCGATATTGCCATAGAGTATGGTTTCGGTGTAGACATCTTCTATCCTTTCTTTAAGTTTGCCCCTGAGATACGCTTCTCGCATGGCCTGTTAAACCAGCACGTTTCAAACGAGAGTGTTTACAACAGAAGCATTCAGAAGCTGACAAACCATAACGTTTCTTTTATACTTCACTTTGAGTAAATAATGGCTAGAATAGCATTTGTTACGGGTGCCACTTCAGGTATTGGCTGGGCTACGGCTGTTGAGTTAGCTAAAAATGGCTATCATATAATTGCCACAGGTCGTCGTACGGAGCGACTAGAAGAGCTTAAGCAGGAGATTACCAACATGCCGGTTTATACCTTGGCCTTTGATGTGCGGGATAAAGATGCCGTGCAACAGGCGGTAAATTCTCTCCCTGAAGAATGGCAGCAAATAGAAGTATTGATCAACAATGCAGGTAATGCCCATGGTTTGGCTCCCTTTCAGGAAGGTTCTCTGGAGGACTGGGATGCGATGATGGACATCAATGTAAAGGGGCTGCTTTATGTAAGTCATGCTGTATTGCCACTCATGCAAAAGCAAAAGAAAGGGCATATCATAAACATTGGCTCTATTGCCGGCAAAGAAGTATACCCGAACGGCAATGTGTACTGTGCTTCTAAACATGCAGTAGACGCTATTTCCAAAGCCATGCGAATTGACCTAGTACAGGAAGGAATCAAAGTGTCTGAAGTGAATCCCGGGTTGGTTGAAACGGAGTTTTCTGAGGTAAGATTCAAAGGTGATACAGCACGTGCTGCATCCGTGTACAAGGGCTATCAGGCATTGCAGGCACAGGATATTGCAGAGCTGATTAGCTTTATCGTAACCAGGCCTGCTCATGTAAATCTGGCAGAAGTGCTGGTGCTACCAACTGCTCAGGCATCGTCCACTGTTGTAATTAAAGAATAAGTTAATAGTTTCCATTCTTAAAGAACATCAAACCAGATTAGCACAGCAAGCAAAACGAGTAAAAGACCTGCCCCTATCTCTGCAAAGGTTGGCCAGGTTTTACGACCTGTTTTACCTAATACTAAGCCTAACCAAGTATAAGCTACTGAGAATACGGCAATGGTAAGTGCAAGGATAAGTGGGGGTGGTGACTGGGCAGTTCTTAGTCCAAGCCCAAAGCCTGCAGCCAGATTATCAAGGCTTAAACTTAGTTCGAGTAGTATAAGGCCCTGCCAGGTTGTAATTTGTTTCGCAAGCTCTTTCTCGTCTTTGCTGTTTTTAGTAGCTGCATAAAAGGAAAAAGCAGCCAGTACTATAAGAATAAGAGGTGTAATGTAACCCGCTGCTGTTCCTACAACTGTGCTTGCTTTGTTCCCCAGCCACAGGCCTACCAGCGGCATTAGAAACTCGAAGAAACCAAACACCAACATGATTCTAAAACGCAGGTGTGCCTGCCCGAGTGCTCCAAGAGCAAGTGCGGCTGCTAGATTATTGGACCCAATAACTAATCCTAAAAACAGCAGCTGACTTATCATAAAAGAGGTGTTTCAGGATTAATCCAGGTAATAGCGTAAAAGCCAGCCCTCCGCATTAAATACATCTGCACGAGGAGTATTATCTATATCTACTGAAATATATTTGTTTACCTTATAGGAGTTTCTGTAACGGGAGTCCACAATATGCACACGCTTACCCAGGTTGCTGGAATCATTTACTGTATAATATTCGTCTTCTCCAGCTCCTCCCCAAATACTTATTTTTATTTTAGGCTTCACGTCCCCCTTTAATTCAAACTTGTCGTCACCACTCAAACCATATATTTTAACTTCCTTAGTAGTGGCTGCGTTAACGGTGCGCTCGTAAAGCAAGTCTTTTACTTTACCATCTTTTGTGATTTTATAAGCTCTTGCCTGCAACTGATCAGGAGAAACGACATGAATCTCAAAGAGCTCATGTTTATCAGTACCAACCAATTGAACCTCTTTAGAAAGAATAGTAAAATACCGCCGGGCAGCATCTTGTAATTGACCGCGTCTGCTTTTTAGCTTTGCCAGAATCTCAGCTCCTGTTAATTTATAAATGGTATCAGGCATGGCTTTAATTGCCTCTTCCAACACATCATCCGTCAGGGCTTGTTGTACGCTGTCTGCCACCTCAAGCCAATCGCTTAGCTCCAGTTCCGCCAAAATCAATTTATCTA
The DNA here is from genome assembly GCF_042684605.1 of Pontibacter locisalis. Taxonomy (NCBI): domain Bacteria; kingdom Pseudomonadati; phylum Bacteroidota; class Cytophagia; order Cytophagales; family Hymenobacteraceae; genus Pontibacter; species Pontibacter locisalis. Next base: position 96,852 of record NZ_JBHULU010000010.1, on the reverse strand, counting down.
GGTTTCGTCCGCTTTTATTCAGTTTTTCCAGGTTCTTCAGGTCTTTCCTGAAAGTCTGAAAGTGAGGTTTTAGCTGAAGCCGCATAAAAAGCCAGGGAATGGTAGCATCTGCCAGTTTATAGTAGACATTGTCTCTGTCGCGGGGAATGGCTTTGAAGGTGTAGGCACTCTTTTCTTGCTCAAAAGCGGCCCATCGCCAGTTATCTTCATGTCGGCTCCAATCCCCGAGCAGCATGTCTAGTAGTCTGGCGCGAAGGTAATAGCGGGCATCGAAGTGAGAGTCGTTATCTGTGAGCCTTTCTGTAAGAGCCGATCTTGTGCTAACTACTTCGTTAACGTTGCCCATTTTAGGGTTATCCGACTGATCTCCATCTGGACGCCGCTCCAGTAAAGCCAGTGTTCCTCCTATGCTATCCGCATAAGGTCCCAATCTTGGGTCGTGAGGTACGAAAACCAGTTCGGGATCTGTATGATAAATGTCAAGAGCCTCTGCCATTCTAGGTATTGTGAGTGCTGCATAGGGATGCGTGGCGGAAGTGGCATCTCTAACAATATTGGCCAAATAACTCTTTTGCAACCTTTCTGACAGTGCACTGGCAGGCTCCTTATCAACAGAGCGTAATACATACTCAACACCATTGGGATTAACCATACGCATATTTATAGTCTGCCGGCTGCCACCCATCTGCAAAGGTTTAAGGCCCCCTTTCGCTGTGCCAATATCCAGCACCTTAACCTGAACAGGTGTAGACCATGCCTCACGGTAGTGTTTGCCATATAGGAAAGTGTGAAGCCAGCCTCTGTCGTAGTGCTTGCCAGCAGCTATACTTATAGTGCTGTCCGTATAATCTGGTACTTTGATTGATAAGTTTTTAGGTGCTGAAACTTGTTGCACGGAATGGGCATAGCGTTCACTGCAACCACTTACCGTCAAAAGAAGGAGGGTGAGCAAACAATATAAAGAAGTGTTAGCAGAGCATAGTAAACGCAGAGAGCACCTGCATGACAGGTGCTTCCATTCAGAATTTCTATTATTATCCAGCTCCTTAAGGGTGCTTTTCATAGATATGAAGTGTCTTACTAGGTATTTGGACCTGTGGCTATAGCACAAGCTACTAATCAGAAGCCTTCCCGATCAAAAGCGTGTACGCGCACATCATTCGTTCGCTTGTCTTTAGTTGTGGGGCCAGCCTCCAGCTCTGTGCCTCTTTTAGTATCATACACCCATGTCTTTTTACTCCCGCCCTTTACATTTGATTCATCCTTTATCACATCTTCGCCTCTGCCCCCTACAATCTTCAGTTTAATTCCTTTGTTTACCTTTCCGCTTATCTCAAACGTATCATCTTCAGCCAATCCATGTAAAGTAATTAGTTTGGTTTCGGAGCGAAGAAAAACACGGTGGTAAACTACTTTACCGTCAGACTGACGTTTTACAGTTACCTCTGTTCTCTCATCATCCAGGCGCTCTACAATAAATTTATCTTCTTCGTCGGTGCCTATTATCAGTACTTCCTTTGCCAGAATTTCATAGAACTTGTTGGCAGCTTCATCTAATTTGTCTCTGCGGCTCATCAATTTGTGCTTCGTGCTTTCTCCTACCAGCTGGTAAACAGAATCAGGAAACTGCTGAACGGCCGTTGCAATTACACTATCAGTGATAGCGGCTTGTAACTCTTTGGCAATAGAGTCAAACTCTTGTCTGGTGAGTTCTGATAAGGCTCTTTCATCAATGAACTTCGAATTTATCATAAGAGCATAAATGTCATTGAATTCATCATCAAAGGATTCAAATTTTCGTATGCCCCAGTTACGGCTGAAAAGCCATGGAATTATACCATCCTGAAATTCAAAGAAAACATTATCCCGGTCTTTGGGTATAGGCCTGTAAATATGCTCTCCGCCCTTTTCGTATTCTGCCCATTCCCATTGCCCTTCATGCCTGTCCCAGTCGTTCACCATTATGTCAAATAAACGTGCTTTTGCAAATGCTTTCTGATCAATAAAATGATCATCCTCTTCGAAGCGGTTGTTGAGCATGTTTCCAGAACTAACAATGTCGTCGGCTCCACTCACCGGTTCAGGAAAACTGCCATCATCGTCATATTTTTCTTCAATCATAAAAAGCCTGTCACTGAATCTTTCCTGATGCTCACCAAAGCTGGTGTCGTTGGGCCGGACATACACCAGTTCAGGTTTGGAATGAGGTATACCTGCAGCGTTGGCTAAGGGAGGCAGAATAAAAGCACCATAAGGATTTATGGCTGATGTCTGATCCCGAAGAATATTCAATACAAAGGTGCTACGCCATATTTTGGGTAAAACAAGTTTTGGGTCCTTATCTATAGAGCGAAGGGCGTATAAATAACCTTCATCGTCTTTTAAAGTGATACTGGTTGTTTGAAAACCACCGCCTAGTTTTTCAATGGTTAGGCCACCCTTCGTGGAATCCATATCAAAAACGGGCACAGTAACAGGTGCGTTCCAGACAGGCCGGTAATGGTTGCCCCAAAAGGTATTGTGCAGAAATCCGCGCTTGTAATGCTTGCCGGCCTTTACCGTGACACTATCTACGGATTGAGGGGCTTCTTTAAGCTTTTCATATACCTTGGGATCAACAACTGGTGTATCAGCAAAGAAATTTTTGCGGACACAGCCAGTTGATAACGTGATCAGCAAAACGAATACAATTTGCCAGAGGCGTATTTTCATATATAAGCTTTATTCAATTTAATCCGCTCTATCTAACGTAAAAACAGTAGAATGTTTTCAAGTGAATGGGCTGTACAGGCAAGTCAGTACTATTTGTAGTTTAGTAGATGGTCTGAAAAAGTAGGTAAGGAAGAATGCTGGAAAGGAGTAAAATTGTCAGGTAGTGAGTTGAAGAGTTGAGCCTCTGTAGTGTTAGTTTCTTTTTTATGTGCACTGGAGTACAAACTTTCAAAGTGAAGCAGGACGTGTTATAATATTACCTAGGTTATTAGGTGCTTTCAAAGGTAAAAGTCTGGCGCTCCAGTACTAACTATAAGCCCCGTTGCAGGTTGATGAATGGGGAAATATAACCTGTTTGAGTCCATTGCGTTACATCTTATATTGTTGAAAATCAAATTAATATAACTATGGAAGATAATTTACACGATAAAAGGGAGTACAGAGCGGCTCCATATGCAGGTTACAGACCAGTTGCAGGATTAAGTACTATTAAAAGAATTTCATGGGGTGCTGTGTTTGCTGGGCTTGTAGTAGCCTTGGTGTTGCAGCTTACCCTTAGCTTGCTAGGTCTTGGCATCGGTATCGGCTCTATTGATCCGGTTGAGGAACAGAATCCTATGTCTGGTCTGGGAACAGGTACTTTAATCTGGTGGATTGTAAGTATGCTTGTTTCTCTTTTTGCAGGTGGCTGGGTAGCAGGGCGATTGGCAGGTATGCCAACCGGATTCGATAGCATTTTGCATGGTATCCTGACCTGGAGCTTGTTTACACTTCTGACATTTTATTTGTTAACAACGGCGGTAGGTAGAGTGGTAAGCGGAGTTGGAAGTGTTGTAGGAGATACACTTTCTCTTGCCGGGCAAGGAATTGCGGCTGTTGCTCCGCAGGCTGCAGAGGCTGTGCAGTCAAGATTGGAGAGCAGTGGTGTTGACTTTCAGACAATAAAGCAGGAGGCACGACAGATATTGCAACAAACCGGTAAGCCTGAGTTGCAGCCTGAGAATATTGAGCAGGAAGCAAGGCAAGCAGGTAATGCCGTGCAAAATCAGGCAGGCGAGGCCGCTGCAGATCCACAGTCAGCTGGCTCTACATTTGATGAGGTAATGAACAGGTTATACGGGCAGGGCTCTGATATTGCGAGCGCAGCAGACAAGGAGGCCGCCGTAAATGTAGTTATGGCACGCACTGGTAAAAGCAGGGAAGAAGCAACAGAAGTTGTAAATAGCTGGATATCTACCTATGAGCAGGCCAAGACCCAGTTCAAAGAAACACGAGCTCAAATAGGACAGCGTGCACAGCAGATAGGAGGAAGTGTTGCTGATGCTGTGTCGAAAGCCGCTATCTATGCCTTCTTTGGGTTGCTACTTGGTGCTATCGCAGCGGCAGTAGGTGGTAAGGTAGGAGAGCCAAAAGATTTAGTTGTTGCCGGAGATGACGCTGTACGGCACGTTTAAGAGTAGAAATTAAAATACTTCTTTTTGAAGTATGAGATATAATAAAAATGCCTGCCACTTTTCAGCGGCAGGCATTTTTATTATTAGTTGCTTAAAACTAAGCTACTTCTTCTTTATTACGCATGCGGTTACGCTCGTTCTCATCTAAGTAAATCTTGCGCATACGGATGCTTTTAGGAGTTACTTCCAGCAACTCATCTTTCTGGATGTATTCCATGGCTTCTTCCAGAGAGAACTTCTTGGCAGGAGCGATCTTCACGTTGTTATCAGAACCGGAAGCACGCATGTTTGTCAGCTTCTTACCTTTCTGGATGTTAACCGTGATATCGTTCTGGCGGCTGTGCTCACCAATTACCTGGCCCATGTAAACATCTACACCCGGATCAACGAAGAATACACCTCTGTCCTGAAGTTTATCGATTGAGTAAGCCGTTCCCGGACCCTGCTCCATAGAGATGATAGAACCGTTAATACGACCTGGGATGTTGCCTTTGTGCGGCTCGTAAGCCATGAAACGGTGGTTCATGATTGCTTCACCAGCAGTAGCTGTCAGTACGTTGTTACGCAGACCGATCAAGCCACGCGCAGGAATGTTGAACTCCAGGTGCTGCAGGTCTCCCTTAGGCTCCATGATCGTAAGCTCACCTTTACGCTGCGTTACCAGTTCAATTACCTTACCGGCAGTTTCTTCAGGAACGTCAACAACCATGTGCTCAATAGGCTCGCAACGAACACCATCAATTTCTTTATAAATTACCTGCGGCTGACCAACCTGAAGCTCATAGCCTTCACGGCGCATAGTTTCGATCAGTACTGACAAGTGAAGGATACCACGACCGAATACCAAGAAAGTATCTTCACGGTCGGTTTCCTGTACGCGTAGTGCCAGGTTTTTCTCAGTTTCTTTAAACAGACGATCACGAAGGTGACGTGATGTTACGAACTTACCTTCTTTACCGAAGAAAGGAGAGTTGTTGATCGTGAACAACATGTTCATCGTTGGCTCATCTATAGAGATACGCTGCAGTGGCTCAGGGTTCTCCGCATCAGCAATAGTATCACCGATGTCGAAACCATCGATACCAGTTATAGCGCAGATTTCGCCGGCTGATACTTCTGCAACGCTCTTACGGCCAAGGCCTTCAAAAACCTGAAGTTCGGCAATTTTACCTTTTTTGATAGTACCGTCTGCTTTGCAAAGCGCGATAGGCATACCTTCTTTTAAGGTACCACGGTGAACGCGACCAATCGCGATACGGCCCACAAAAGAAGAATAATCAAGAGACGTGATCTGCATCTGCGGCGTACCTTCACGGTGAGGAGCAGGAGGTATCACATCAATGATAGCATCAAGCAACGGCGTAATGTTGTCAGTTGGCTGCATCCAGTCGGTGCTCATCCAACCCTGCTTAGACGAACCATAAAGGGTTGTAAAGTCCAGTTGGTCTTCTGTCGCATCCAGGTTGAACATCAGGTCGAACACCTGCTCGTGCACCTCATCCGGGCGGCAGTTTTCCTTGTCTACTTTGTTTACCACCACAATCGGCTTCAGGCCAAGCTGAATAGCTTTACCTAGTACGAAACGTGTCTGTGGCATGGCTCCTTCAAAAGCATCTACTAATAGTAGTACACCGTCAGCCATTTTAAGAACACGCTCTACCTCACCACCAAAGTCGGCGTGACCAGGGGTGTCGATGATGTTGATCTTAACGTCTTTATAACGAACCGACACGTTCTTAGAAACGATCGTGATGCCACGCTCGCGCTCCAGGTCGTTGTTGTCCAGAATAAGGTCGTCAAACTGCTGGTGCTCTGCGAATAGCTTAGAAGCATGGATGATCTTGTCCACGAGCGTTGTCTTGCCGTGGTCTACGTGTGCGATGATCGCAATATTTCGAATATTTTGCATTGAATTGATTTTTCGAGCCGCAAAAGTACTAAAAAGGGTTCATACTTTCACTAGTTCGCTCGAAATAAACAGGTTATGATAAGATTAATTTATGTAATGCCAGCTTTTTACGGGCTAAGAGTCAAACACCAGCGCATTAAAGTTTGTTTCATAAGTAGTTATGAATTTATAAAAGTTAAAGCCAGACAGGCTGTTACCCCGTAAGTATAAGTATGAAAACGGTACAATTTATATGCATGATAGCGGCGCTGAACTTTTTTGCATGCGCCCAACAAGAAACTTCCAATGATGTTGCAATCTCAACAGCCCTTGCCGGTGATGAGCCCTTGCCAGATTATGTGAAACAGGCACTCAACAGCGAAACACTGCAGGATACGGTCGTCAAGTCTGAAGAGGAGTGGCGCGAGGAACTTACCCAGGAAGAGTTTTATGTACTGCGCGAGGAAGGAACAGAAACACCCTTTAGGAATGAGTACAACAGCAATAAAAAAGAAGGTATTTATTATTGTGCCGCCTGCCATAATCCAATGTTTACCTCTTATACCAAGTTCGAATCCGGCACCGGATGGCCAAGTTTTTATGCACCTATCGCTAAAGAAAGAGTGAAAGAAGTAGAAGACATAACTATGGGCATGGTAAGAACAGAAGTAGAATGCGCGCGCTGCGGCTCTCATATAGGGCATGTTTTTCCGGATGGCCCAGAGCCGACTGGCCTGCGTTACTGCCTTAACTCTGTTGCGCTAGATTTTGAAGCGAAAAAGTAAACATCGTGAGTTAACTCCTTTTCATTTCAGGGTTCTTACAACTAACAATCTTACAAAGCCTGCCGTACTTTAAACTTAAACTTAAAAGATAAAACTATGGCAGAATTACATTCAGAAGCAGAAAATATTGAGAATACCGCACAGTGTATCATTGATGCCTTCAAAGAATTTAGAGTGCGTGGAGGCTCTGTGCTGCACTACCAGCAACTATACCCGTACCTACAGGAGCGTTACCCTCACTACAAAGACGTGCAAAAAGAGGCTGAGCACCACTTAGCTAAGGAAGGATATATCAATCCTGCTCCGGATGGTTTGATGCTGACGCAGGTTGGACATGAAAAGGTATGGGGCAAAAATGAATAGTTATGAGCCATTCCGCTAAGCAGGGATCGGTGCTGAAATAGGCAAACAAGACTCTTCTTCGTATATAAAAATAGGAACTCACCTTTACATGAGTGCAAATTAACTAACGAAGAAGTATGGAAACTTATATAAAATTTACCTTAGGTGTAATAATCTTAGTACTTGTCGGCTGCACTTCACTTTCAGAGGGGCAGGAAAGCTTACCACCAGGACCGGTAGTAGATGAGCGGGTTCGCTTTAGAGGTAATGCACAGGCGGATCTTCGGGAGCGGATGGATCAGGAGGCAAGTGAGATAAATCGTAAGCGAAACATTGAGCAGTTTGACAGGAACAAAGCAGCCATGACGCCTAATGCATTACGACCTTTGCAGTTGCCTTATTCTCCGATAGATTCCACGAGACATAACATTTACTGGCCGATCAGGCCTGTGGTACGGCCCATTCGGGTAAACCAGGAGTAAATAAAAGGCCCCGGACTACTGTTAGTCCGGGGCCTTTTATTTAGAGGAATTGTTACTTCTTTTTTTTCTTCTGATTTACCTCTTCGGCCTCTTCATCTCCTAAGTGTAATTCATCTGGCTCCAGGTCTACATAAACTTCATTCTCTTTGGGTGTCATGGCCGATTCTCTGTCTGCCTCTTTTGGAGCGGGGTTCTTCTGCAATTTTTCATCTTTGCCTTTTTCGCCCAGGCTGTCTCCATCATGCTTGGTGGTTCGGAAGTTATCGTTTTGCTTCATCTCAAAGTATAGATTAGGTGATGTTCTGTCTACGGAAAAAACGGAGAGAAGTCAGGGCTTAAGCCGGTATTTTACCACTTTAGGAGCCGAAGGCGGCGCAATCCGTTCGCTATTCGTATATTTGCTTTTTTAAGACGAAACATGACAAATACACCAAAACGCTATACTGTAACAGCAGCATTACCTTATGCCAATGGCCCGGTTCACATTGGTCACCTGGCCGGGGTTTACCTGCCTGCTGATATTTATGTGCGCTACCTGCGCCTGCAGGGCCGCGACGTGAAGTTTATCTGTGGATCTGATGAGCACGGTGTGCCAATTACTATACGTGCTAAAAAAGAGGGCATCACCCCGCAGCAGGCTGTAGATAAGTATCACGAACTGATCAGGAAGTCTTTCCAGGATTTTGATGTATCGTTTGATGTGTATGACCGCACTTCTTCTGCTATTCACCATGAAACTGCCTCTGATTTCTTCAGGAAACTATACACGGAGGGAAAATTCGTAGAGCAGACCACACAGCAGTACTTCGATGAAAAGGCCCAGCAGTTCCTGGCTGACCGCTACATCATAGGCACTTGTCCTAAATGCGGTAACGACAGCGCCTACGGAGACCAATGCGAAAGCTGCGGTACTTCCCTAAATGCAACCGATCTGATCAACCCAAAGAGTACGTTAAGCGGGGAGCCACCGGTGCTGCGCGAAACAAAGCACTGGTACCTGCCCCTGAATGAGTATGAGCCATGGCTTCGCGAATGGATTGTGGAAGGGCATAAGGGAGACTGGAAGCCGAACGTGTATGGCCAGTGCAAGAGCTGGATAGATCAGGGGCTTCAGCCACGCGCCGTTACCCGCGATTTAGACTGGGGTGTACCGGTACCGGTAGAGGGAGCAGAGGGTAAAGTGCTGTATGTATGGTTCGATGCGCCAATCGGTTACATTTCTGCCACTAAAGCTTTAACTCCAGACTGGGAGAAATACTGGAAAGATGAGGAAACAAAGCTGGTGCACTTTATTGGGAAAGATAATATTGTGTTCCATTGCATCATCTTCCCGAGTATGCTGAAGGCACATGGGGATTATATCCTTCCGGATAACGTGCCGGCAAACGAATTCCTGAACCTGGAGGGTGACAAGATATCCACCTCTCGCAACTGGGCTGTGTGGCTGCATGAGTATCTTCAGGATTTTGAAGGCAAAAGCGATGTTTTGCGCTACGTGCTTTGCGCCAATGCACCGGAAACTAAAGACAATGACTTTACCTGGAAAGATTACCAGGCGCGTAACAATAATGAGCTACTTGCTATTCTGGGTAACTTCATCAACCGTGCGGTGGTGCTAACTCAGAAGTATTACGATGGGGTGGTGCCTGCCACAAACAACCTGCATGACTATGACAAGGAGGTACTGGAGGTGCTTAAAGGAATGCCAATGGTTATCGCTACCTATATCGAGCGCTACCGGTTCAGAGATGCGTTAAGTGAGTTGATGAACCTCGCCCGTCTTGGTAATAAGTACCTGGCAGACACTGAGCCATGGAAGCTGATCAAAACTGATACGGAGCGTGTGAAAACCATCATGAACATAGCGCTGCAGATATCAGGTAGCCTAGCCATCCTGATGGAGCCGTTCCTTCCGGTTTCTGCAGGTAAGCTACGAACCATGCTGAACATGAATCCTGCTATGTGGGCCGATACTGGCTCTGCAGAGATGCTGCCAGCAGGGCATGTAATAGGAAAGCCTGAGCTGTTGTTTGAAAAAGTAGAGGATGCAGATGTAGAGGCGCAGGTACAAAAGCTATTAGATACAAAAAAGGCGAACGAGTTAGCGAATGCTGTTGCTGAACCAGCGAAGGAAAACATCACTTTTGAGGAGTTTTCTAAAATAGATATCCGCATCGGTACTATTCTGGAAGCCGAAAAGGTAGCCAAAACCAAAAAGCTCCTGAAGCTGAAGATCGATACCGGCATTGATCAGCGTACGGTTGTTAGCGGTATTGCTGAGTTCTTTATGCCGGAGGATATAATCGGGCAGCAGGTGAGCATACTTGTGAATCTGGCTCCACGTGAAATCAAAGGCATCACTAGCCAGGGAATGATCCTGATGGCTGAAAATGCAGATGGTTCCCTTGCTTTTGTTCAGCCAAGCAAACAGATCGTAAATGGAGGAGGCGTTTCATAAATATACTTGCTGCAACTCCTGCTGTTAGTCAAAAAATCCTCACAGGTTTAAAAACTGTGAGGATTTTTTATATCTGGCCTGTTTCAGTGAGCGCTTAACCTGCTAACATGCTTCCTCCGGCTGCTAAAACCGGCTGTTGCTTTAGCCTGTCGTGTTCAATTTTGCCTACCACACAATACAATCCCAAGGCAGTGAGCACTGCCAAGACCCCTGTGGCCCACCAAAGGGTGGGAAATCCATAGGCAGCGATAACGGTAGTGCCTAGAAACGGTGCAATCACATGCGCCGCAGCGTATGAAATCGTGTAGAGCCCCATGTATGCCCCACGGGTGCTAACCTCTGACCGCTCGACAGATATTGTTGCCATAAAGGGCATGGCGAGTATCTCGGCAATACTTAGCAGCAGCATGGAAATGTAGAGCACGCTCAGGTGCTGCACCAGGTTGAGAAGTGCGAAAGAGGCGCCAAGCAGCAGGACACCCGCTGCAATAAGTACAGATTTTTTAGCCTTCTCGCCCAGCAGGTAGACAATGATCATCTCCAGAAAAAAAACAATCAAACCATTAAGAGCCATCAGTGCGCCAATGTTGATTTCCGACAGGACGTAGACTTGCCTGTAATAAAGCGGCAACGTAGAGAAAAGCTGGAAGAAAATGGTTGCAAAGCAGCTGCACAGGATAGCAAAGAGTATGAAATAACTGTCTTTGTAGGGAGAACGGGCGGCAGGAGCCGTTGCCTGATCCTCTTTGTTCGGTCGTTTAGGCCGGTGCCCCTGCTGGTTACGGAAGTACAGGAAGAAGAAGATACCCGCTGCAATACAAGTGACCCCATCTGCTATAAACAGCCAGTGGTAAGAGAGAGCTGCGAGAAAACCGCCTATAGCAGGACCTACCGAGAACCCCAGGTTAATAGCCATGCGGTTGAGCGAAAAGGCACGCGTCATATTCTCGGGACGGGCATAGTAGGCAATGGAGGCAGAGTTAGCTGGCCGCAAGGTGTCGTTAACAAGGCTAAGTATAAAGACCCCTACTGCCAAATATTCGAACTGCCTTAAATTAAGGAGTACAAAATACAGTAAGCCACCAAGTGTGAGGGCCACAAACTGCACCCTGAAATGCCCGATTCTGTCTGTTAGCCACCCTCCCAGAAAAGAGCCACAAACGGAGCCCATGCCATAAATACTGAGGATGATACCGGCTTCCTGAAGGCTGTAACCAAGCATATCCGTTACGTAGAGGCTCAGGAAAGGCGTAACCATAGAGCCGCTACGGTTTATCAGCATCACCAATGACATCATCCAGGCAGGCTTGGAGAGGCCGCCAAAAGCGTTGCGGTAGAGGAGGAGTATTCTTTTCATAGTTGGTAGCGTAGGGCAGCAGTAGGCAAATTTAGCCAGTATATTGATAGGTCTAACCGAGAACTTAAAAAAACAAAACATAGCCTCACCAGGTCATCGTTTAGTGAGGCTATGTCTGAGGCAGTTTACTTGGTATTATACTGGTTCATGGTCCGCTCAATGCCAATAGTGCCAAAAGCGATCACTGCATCAGCAGACTTCTCAATAAGTGTTTGCAGTTCTATCTGCTCATCCTCGCTGAATTTATTAAGTACATAATCTACTTGCTTACCCTTATGAAAATTGTCGCCTACGCCAAACCGCAGGCGTGGGTAATTATTGTGCCCAAGGGTCTGCTCGATGTGCTTTAATCCGTTATGGCCACCGGCGCTGCCTTTGGTGCGGATGCGGACTTTTCCAAACGGAAGCGCAATGTCATCTGTAACTACCATCATTTGCTCTACAGGCAGCTTTAAAGAGGTAAGCCAATGCTGCACTGCTTTACCGCTTAGGTTCATATAGGTAGTTGGCTTGACTAGCACAAAAGTGCGGCCTTTGGTTTTGATCTCGGTTACGAAGGAATGGCGGCCTGTGTCAAATTGGGCTTCGTGTTTCTTCGCCAGGTAATCCAGTACCATAAAACCAATATTGTGGCGCGTTTCAGCATATTCAGGGCCAATGTTTCCCAGGCCCACGATCAGGTATTTCATACTTATATCTTCATCAGTAGTGGCAGGGGAGGTGCCCAGCCAATTCTTTATAGCTTTCAGCATTCCAGTAAATTTAAAACAAAAAATCCTGCCCCGCTTTGTAGGCAGGGCAGGATTTGATGTGTTAAAGCAGTGTTTTGATTATTTCTTACCAGCACGAGCTTCTTCCATCTGAGCACTCTTAAGCGCACGTGGAATAGTAACTGTAGCTACCGGAGCAAGTGGATTTGTTAAGATCTCATAGTCACCACCTTTGATCTTGTTAACCTTGATAGACTTACCAAGCTCAAGATCAGAAATGTCAACCTCGATATAATCTGGAAGGTTAGCAGGAAGTGCTTTCACTTTAAGCTTACGAAGCTTAGTTACAAGCTTACCACCAAGCATTACACCTGGAGAGTTACCTACCATTTTAACAGGGATTTCGATTTTAACAGGCTTGTCTTCCTGAAGCTGAAGAAAGTCAACGTGCAGAAGCATTTCGTTTACCGGGTGGAACTGTACATCCTGCATGATCGCTCTGTAGTGCGTGCCTTCAATGTTCAGGTCTACCTCGTATACTTCTGGAGAATAAACTAAGTCTCTGAACAGGATAGCTGGTGCATAGAAATGTACCTGCTCTTCACCGCCATAAAGTACACCTGGTACAAAAGACTCATTGCGCAGATCTTTAGACTGCTGCTTGCCGAGATTTGCTCTTTTAAACCCTATAATCTCTAAAGTTTTCATAAAAATGAATTTGTTAAAAAATGTTTATTGCTACAAAAGTATAGCCTTATTAAATAAATAGTGAACTAATCGATTCGTGTGTAACCACATTGTTGATCGCTCGGGCGAATAGCTCCGAGAAGGAGAGTACTTTGATTTTAGAACACTCCTGTTTTAACGGAATTGTATCCGACACAACAAGTTCTTCTAAAACAGAGCTCTCTATTCGCTCATAAGCCGGACCGGAAAGCACCGGATGTGTTGCAATGGCTCGAACCGATTTTGCCCCCTTGTCTTTCAGCAGCTGCGCTGCCTTTGTGATGGTACCTGCTGTATCCACCATGTCGTCTACCAAAACTACATCCATACCCTCTACATCACCGATCACCTGCATCGAGGCAATCTCATTGGCACGTTTACGATGCTTGTCGCAGACAACCATTTCCGAACCAAAATTTTTGGCGAAAGCCCTTGTTCTAACCACGCCACCTACGTCAGGTGAAGCGAAGATCAAATCAGAGCCCAGGTTCAGACTTCTGAGGTAAGGCACAAAAATGGCAGAACCATCCAGGTGATCTACCGGAATGTCAAAGAAACCCTGAATCTGGCCGGCATGCAGGTCGCAGGTCATTAAGCGGTCGGCTCCACAGGATTGTATGGCATTAGCCAATACCTTAGCTCCTATAGAAACGCGTGGCTTATCTTTCCTGTCCTGGCGGGCATAGCCATAATAAGGCATCACCACAATTACTTTGTGAGCAGAAGCACGCTTGGCGGCATCTACTAACAGCATAAGCTCCATCAGGTTATCAGCTGGTGGAAACGTAGACTGAACAATAAAAACTTCCGCGCCGCGCACCGACTCATTAAAATGCACTCCGATTTCACCATCACTGAAACGCGATATGCTTAAGTCGCCTAGTGTGGTGCCGTAAGCGGCAGCAATTTTCTCGGCTAAGTACCTGGAAGCAGAACCAGAAAATATTTTTACTTGTGGCATAAGGATGCTAAAAGCTAAAGTGTGAGGGTTTAGGTTTAGTTTATTATGCCTGCAAAGCTACCAAAATTCCTGATACTTGACACCATATATTTCTGATATTAAATAACTTATACCTGCTGTATAAGCAAAAAAGAACAACACCCGTTGCGGATGTTGTTCTTTTTAAGTTGTCCGACCAGGGCTCGAACCTGGACTCTTCTGAACCAAAATCAGACGTGTTGCCAGTTACACCATCGGACAATCTTCCTACTAAACTCTGGTGCAAAGGCCCCTTTGTCGTTTGGTGATGCAAAGATAGAGAGACGATTTTAAACTGCAAACAATTGCACTAAATTTTTTTAGATATTTTCTTCTAAAAAATGCTCTGGCGCTTTGTCGTAGTGCTTTTTGCCACTGAAACAGAGTGTAAAAGATGACTGTTTTTATAGCATATAGAGCCTGCTTTTTTGTCTAATAGAGTGAATTTCACGCATTTATTTTTAAATACTTTCTAAAGGGAAGGCTGCTGTTCTTAAGTAACAGGAACAACTACACGGTGCTGTATTCTTTAAAAAGGGAGCATCATTTTCTAAAATTTTATCTGTATCTATAGTGTCCCTTAACTCATTCAATATTCCATACTCCATACTCCATACTCTGGCAGGGCGATGTATAAACCTGCACCTGTTTTATGGTATGCGGACATAACGAGTATATGTGAACTAACTTTTCTCCTTAAATTTTTATGCTTTTATTTTAGCATCCACACTAAAGTATGAAACAGAGGAAAGTTTCATCTCGTGGTAAGGGAACAGGTAATTAGAAGACATCATATTCTATCGAGCTTCCTCAACTATACTATAAGGTCACCTGTCTTGTGGAAAGCACGTGTTGTTTTATTTGCTTTGTTCCCAAGAGCATCTCTTGTTTTGTCAGTAATCCGGCTCCTCCCTTGTTCAAACGGACCAGCAAGCATAAGAACTTATGCTTTAAGAGTACAGCAGGACTATACGTTATAATCTCCGTTTTTATAATGATAAGTATAAGAAGAGAGTTGTGGATAATTAAATTTGTTTTTCTTTGAAACCGGTGACACTTGAAAAGCAATTGTGCGTAAAGGATATGCCAAGACTATAATAATATTATGCCTACCATAATTGCTAATCCTGATATAATTACCACAACTTGTGGCAAGCAACTAGATCTGAGTACCACAGAGTTGGTGATCGAGCGTTCAAACAGCCTGTTTAGCTACAATATTCATAAGCTTAAATCAGGGGAATATGTAATCTGTGAGAAGTTTTTTGCTAATCCCTTTAACAATAGGTATATCCTGCTGAATGATGAGCAGATAGAACTGCTCAAGACGCTTTAAAAGAGCACAATAAGACGGTTTGTTGTTTAAGATGCGGTACCTGCACCTTTACTAAATACCTGCCTGTGCTTGTAAAAAGCAGTGTTACAATAAAGTGGCAAAACTTTTTAAAGGGTTGTATGGATATAAGAGATTTATCCATTAGTTTTGCACCCTGAAATAACTCCGTAACACTAGTTTATCAATATAAATAAGTCAGATGGCAAATATTGGCAGAATTACCCAGGTTATCGGTCCTGTTGTGGACGTTAGCTTTGCGGGTGAGAATACTAAGCTACCAAACATTTTGGATGCCCTTCGAGTGACTAAAGACAATGGCCAGGTAGTAATACTGGAGTGTCAGACGCACCTTGGCGAAGATCGTGTACGTACCATTGCGATGGACTCTACAGAAGGTCTTAGCCGTGGCGTAGAAGTAGTTGACTTGGGTGGTCCTATTCAAATGCCGACAGGCGAAGGCATCAAAGGTCGTCTTTTCAACGTAATTGGCGAAGCCATAGACGGTATTCCTCAGCCTGTGAGCACTGGTGGTTTGCCAATCCACAGATCAGCACCACGTTTCGAGGATCTTGCAACTTCGTCTGAAGTTCTTTACACAGGTATCAAAGTTATCGACCTTATTGAGCCTTATTCCAAAGGTGGTAAGATCGGTTTGTTCGGTGGTGCCGGTGTAGGTAAAACAGTATTGATCCAGGAACTTATCAATAACATTGCGAAAGCACACGGTGGACTTTCTGTATTTGCCGGTGTTGGTGAGCGTACTCGTGAGGGTAACGACTTACTTCGTGAGATGATTGAAGCTGGAATCGTAAGATACGGTGCAGAGTTCCTTGAGTCTCTGGAGCACGGTGGCTGGGATCTTTCTAAAGTAGATTTAGAAGAGCTTAAAGAATCTAAAGCTACCTTCGTTTTCGGTCAGATGAACGAGCCTCCTGGGGCGCGTGCGCGTGTAGCTCTTTCTGGTCTTACTATGGCGGAATACTACCGTGATGGTGAGCCTGGCTCTAGCGATGCTGGTCGTGATATCCTTTTCTTCGTGGATAACATCTTCCGTTTCACACAGGCAGGTTCTGAGGTGTCGGCCCTTCTTGGTCGTATGCCATCTGCGGTGGGTTACCAGCCAACGCTGGCAACTGAAATGGGTGCCATGCAGGAGCGTATTACGTCTACTAAGCGTGGTTCTATTACTTCGGTACAGGCCGTTTACGTACCTGCCGATGACTTAACTGACCCGGCTCCTGCGACAACGTTCGCTCACTTGGATGCTACTACAGTACTTTCACGTAAAATCTCTGAGCTTGGTATTTACCCTGCCGTAGACCCTCTTGACTCTACTTCCCGTATCCTGACGCCAGAGGTTGTTGGTGATGACCACTACAACACTGCACAGCGTGTGAAAGAGATCCTGCAGCGCTACAAAGAACTTCAGGATATCATTGCCATCCTTGGTATGGATGAACTTTCTGATGAGGATAAGTTAGTAGTACACAGAGCACGTCGTGTACAGCGTTTCTTATCTCAGCCTTTCCACGTGGCAGAGCAGTTTACAGGCCTTAAAGGTGTTCTTGTTGATATCAAAGACACTATCAAAGGCTTTAACGAGATCATGGACGGTAAGTATGACCACCTTCCTGAGGCAGCCTTCAACCTTGTAGGTACTATCGAAGACGCTGTTGCTAAAGGTGAGAAAATGCTTGCTGAAGCAAAATAAGTTTGAATTAGTTAAAAGTTAAGGGTTGAAAGTTAAGAGTGGTAGTTCCATATCTGACTTTCTACTCTTAACTCTAAACTCATAACTAATAAAAATGTATTTAGAGATAATCACACCTGATAAAAAGGTTTTTGCCGGTGAGGTAGTATCAGCAAAATTTCCAGGAGCTAAAGGCTCTTTTGAGGTTCTGGACTCGCACGCCCCGCTTATCAGTACCTTGGATAAGGGTCAGATCCGTGTCACTACCAACAAAGGCCAGGAATTCTATACCGTTGACGGTGGTGTGGTAGAAGTACTTAACAACAAGATTATTGTACTTGCAGAGTCAGTAATCGCTTAGTTGATATATAAAAGACTAAAAAAGCGCCTCCTGTTCTTTTGAGCAGGAGGCGCTTTTGTTTTAGAGAGCAAGTTCTTACTTCTTTCGATTAGCTATGGCTGATGTAGGCACACTATCTATTTTTTCAATGGGATAATACTCTATAACATTGATGTTCTCGCCTGCCAGATCCACATAAAAATAATGTAGCTGATCAATCCTGTTAAACTCACCATTCTTATCAATATCTTCGGAGGTAATAATGTATAACCTTTTTTGTACGTCAATTACCTGCCATTCAACAAGCTCTTGTAGATCGGGAGACAGTTTTTTGAAATTGGATCCGTTAATGCTACTTATATACAATGACTCAATGTCTTCGGAGTCTAACTTCCTGTCCTTGTTGCTATCCTTATCAGTAAGGCTGTACAAGAGCAACTGTTTTTGGGTGGAGTCAAAGACAGAACGGAGAAAAGTGAAAGAACGGATCTTGATCTGCCTTTTTGTTAATGAAGTGAAGCTAGCAGAGTCGACGTGCTGAAACTTTAAATTATCAAGGTTTCCTGAAATCTCGTGGCCATTTCTATAAGCAACTGCAACCCCGCTGGTGCCCGAATCATAAGAACTCATGTATACACTGACTCCTCGGTTACCAGCAGAATGTTGTCCGATCGGGTGAATCAGATAAGAAGTACTATCAAAGTGGATTGGTAGACTGGCTACTACTATTGCCGTACTGTCAAATATTATTGGGTCTTCTGCCTCTGTTTGTTGCTGAGCATTGTCATAGACAACCTTTGGCTTAGGTTCAGAGCAGCTCGTGTAAAGAGCAGATAGAATCAAAACTAAAATCTTTCTCATTTTTAAGTTAAAATGGTGCTCGTGCATGAGGTGAGCGAGGCGAAGCTTAGCTCATGTGCTAGGTTAGCGGCTGTTGTTTTCTATAAATTCAGCAAAGTCATCGCATAGCTCCAACCAATGGTCCATGGATTCTCCATTAAGCAAAAGCTCGACATAGCTATGGTTGCTGTTGGGGTATACCTTGTAGGTCAGATTACTCTTCTGTAGGCGAACAAACTCAGATTTTATGTAGTCCGATGCTTCTATAGGCACGGCTTCATCATTACTCCCTATTGTCAGGAAGATAGGAATCTTCAGCTTCAAAAGGTTCTCTATCGGGGGCTGGTTGATAGAGTAGTGCCATTTATAGGTGTCGCCTCTAAAAGTTCCGGTAACAGAACTGGGACTTTTAAACACACTTTCCATGCCTGTAAAGTAAGCATCAAGCTGTGTTTGGGCCTCCTCTGCACTTATTTCCCCGCTGTGCATTTTACGCCTGATGAACAAAATGTCGTTAAACATCTGCGGGGCTCCGTTTCCAGAAGCAAAGCCTAGATGCGTTACTTTTTTGTTGATGACTGCCAAGCGTGCAGCCACATCGCTTCCTTCTGAGTGCCCCATGACAGCGACAACTTGCGCTTTTGGGTAAAGTTTAGCAACCACAAAGTTCAGCACTTTGCTAGCCACCTCGGCCCTGTCTAGTACGTTGTTCCTTTCTTTGAATTTAGCGCTAGCCTCATAGTGGTCTGTGTTGGCGTAATAAGGTACCCCTACCTTCTGGATATAAACAAAGGCATACTCCTTCGGAAAGAGTTTCATTACAGACTTCGGGAAATTATTGAAACAGCACTCCGCACTGTCAGTACTGCTTATCATAGGGGCTGGTTTGGAACCCTGCAGGTACAGAAAAACCTTTGTTTTCTTTAACTTTTCCGGGTTGTAAATATAAAAATTGACAGTATCACCTTTGTCTAAAAGATAATATTCTTCTAGCCCCTGTTTATTCAACTTTTGGCCATGCGATAGAAGCGGAATAAGAAACAGAAGTAGTAGAGCTTTCTTCATTTTTAAATTGTGTTAATAAACGCTAACGTCACTCGTGCAGCAGATAGCGAGGCGTCAGCCGAGGCTTGGCTTATGTACCATGTTGTTTTTATCTTCTATTTATAGTAATAAAGACTACTGTTCCAATGAATAGTCCATACACGAATATCAACTGAAAAACTCCAAGTAACTTAAGTAAAGCCTTATTCGAAGTATTGTGCTTGTTTAACACTTCTCTTTGCTTCGAATAATTAAGAAAATACTTTCTACTAAAGAGAAAGTTAAACAAAAATATTACTGCTACGATTACTGCAAGCTCATTCGTACTCATGCTAAAAAGTTTGTCGGTAGCAAGCAAAAGCAACAAGCTCAGACAAAGTATTGACAAACAAGTTGAATGTAGCGTCGAGCTTACTTGATTACGCCCTAGAATTGCATTCCTTGGTACAACTGAATAGATGCATAAGTAGGTATAATCAAACAAACTCATTTATCCTTTTTCTTAATTCCAATGTGCTACAACGTGTTGGTATAGCAGATGGCAAGGCGTAAGCCGAAGCAACCTGCTATACTTTGTTGTATGCAGGCTTTTTCATTTTATGACTGCCACAACTTCCATGATTCATAAACTTGTCCGTAAAGCTGGTACAAACTAAAGTTTATAATTCCTGTCAGTACAAGCTTTATTGTTAAATCTACATCTCTGTTTTTAGAATAATTTACTTTCCAAATTATTAGTGTCACCATGAAGGAGCTGAAGACAGGAAATCCTAATCCCTGTTTGTCTCTTACCTCTCCGTAATAGAAGGTAGAACCATAATATAGTTCATACCATTGTAAAGCTGCAATCGCAAATGCTGAAGTTAAGTAGCCGATTAGAACAGCTATATTCTTTCTGTACTTATCAAAACAGAGAAGCGTAAATAGTAGCAAGAAACAACTATAAGAAATAAATTCTAAAAACTGTATTCTTCTTATTACTGGATTAGAATAATATTGAGCAAAAGGATTGCCTATTGGTTCACCATCTATTTCAATTAAGTTGATTATGGAGAAAACAACGGCAAGCAAGACTAGGAACGCAAGGGCTGTCTCAAAAATATTTGACTTTATACTTCTTGTAGATATTTCCATTACTTAAGCTTGCATACAACTAGCGGATAGCAGGAGTATCTACTCCTACTATCTGCACTATTGATGGAGTAGGAAATTATCATTTTCAAAATAAATAACAGAACCAAACACTATTCTTTAACAAGGTATTAAATTCCTCTTTAACTTAAGGTAAAATTTATGCTACAGTAATGTCACACATCCATCCTAAAACTACTCCTATTTACCAAACCTCTGTTTTTGCTTTCGATGACCTTAATGCGCTGGAGCGATATTTCAGTGAACCGGCGGGACAAAGCTACATGTACACACGATATGGTAACCCTAACACGGATGAGCTAGCACAGAAAGTAAATGCACTGGAAGAGGGGGCAGGGGCAGTAGTTACATCTTCTGGTATGTCTGCTATACTGGCAGTATTGCTAGCGGTTTGTAAGGCTGGTGATCATGTGCTGTGTGCCGAAGAAATCTATGGCGGTTCATCATCTTTGCTTAGTCAGGAGTTGACGCGAATGGGTATAGAAGTGGCATATGTGCCGATGGAGGGTATCTACTCCCTGCAAAAATATATACGGCCCGAAACTAAGCTGCTGTTAGCTGAGACCATGAGTAATCCGCTGCTGCAGGTGTTGGATGTGGAGCGGCTGGCACAGGAAACAAAACAGCATGATATAAAACTGGTGATCGACAACACGTTTGCGACTCCTGTGCTTACCAGGCCGTTGGCATTAGGAGCTGATGTGGTAATTCATAGTGTTACAAAGTATTTGTCCGGGCACAGCGATGTGACAGCTGGTGTAGTGATATGCAAGGAGCAGGAGGCGCTGCAGCGGGTACAGAAGGTGATGATGACCTATGGCTTAAACCTTAGTCCTTTTGAAGGGTGGCTGGCAGCACGTGGGCTGAAAACGCTTTGTCTGCGCATGAAGCAGCATTGCAGTAACGCCTTAGAGATTGCCCGATACCTACAGCAGCATCCAAAGGTGGAGCAGGTGTGGTATCCTGGTTTAGAAGACCATCCGCAGCATAAACTGGCAAAGAAGCAGGGCCAGGATATGTTTGGCGGTGTGTTGAGTTTCAGAATAAAGGATGAGACAGAGGTAGTTAACCGGTTTATGCAAGCCTTGCAAAATATACCTTTTGCCCCATCGCTGGCAGGCGTAGATTCTTCTATCTCTTACCCTGCTGGTACATCTCACCGTTCTTTTAGCGACGAGCTACGGCAAAGGCAAGGAATTACAACAGGGGTAATACGCTTTTCAGTAGGTATTGAAGAACCAGAATTACTGATCGCTGACTTGGAGCAGGCACTGGCGCAGGTTTAAATCTTGCGCTATAAGAGGAGTGGTTTAAACTTCCTCCAACAGTCGCTTCAAATGCTTGATCACTTTTTCCTGGTCCTCTTCGGAGAGGCTGCTGCTGCTAGGCAGGCACAATCCACGCTTAAATAAATTTTCACTAAGACCATTGCCAAAGTATAGGTTGTTCTCAAATAGAGGTTGCAGGTGCATTGGCTTCCAGAGAGGCCTTGTCTCAATATTTTCCTCTTCCAACGTGAGCCTGATGTTTTCAGGGGTATGCCCTTCCGGTAAGAGTATGGTGGTAAGCCAACGGTTAGAGAAGCATTTGTGAGGTTCTGCTAAGAGCTCTAGTCCTTCTATATGGCCTAACTGTTTCCGGTAATAATTGAAAACTTCCCTACGTTGTTTTACGCGGGTTTCCAGTACCTCAATCTGACCACGACCCACACCGGCGCTGATGTTGCTAAGCCTGTAGTTATAACCCATCTGGGAGTGCTGGTAATGAGGAGCAGGGTCTTTTGCCAGGTTTGCCAGGAAACGGGCCTGTTCAGCCAAAGCTTTATCTTCTGTTATCAGAGCGCCACCCCCTGATGTTGTAATTATCTTGTTGCCGTTAAAAGAAAAGATACCAACGCGTCCGAAAGTGCCTACCTGGTGGCCTCCGTACCTGGAGCCAAGTGCTTCCGCAGCATCTTCCACTACAGGAATTTCATACTCATCCGCAATTGCCATTATCTTTTTTAGTTTGGCAGGCATCCCGTACAGGTGTACAAGCAAAATAGCTGCGGGCTTTTTACCAGCTTTCAGGCGTGCCTCAACAGCGGCCCGAAGTGTATCAGGGCACATGTTCCAGGTCTCCGCTTCACTCTCTATGAAGACAGGTGTTGCCCCTAGGTAAAGAATAGGATTAGCGGATGCAATAAACGTGAAAGTGGAGCAGAGTACCTCATCCCCAGGACCAACGCCTAACACCCGCAGTGCAAGATGGATGGCTGCCGTACCCGAGCTTAAGGCTACAGCATGGCGGGAGTTGGTGTGCTGGCATATGTCGTGCTCAAAACCAGGAATGTTAGGCCCGGTAGTGGTTACCCAATTGTCCTCTATAGCTTTCTGCACATAGTTCTTCTCATGCCCACCCATTTGCGGCACCGAAAGGAAAATTCGTCCTGGCCTGTAAATCATTATTGTATCTAGTTCGTTTTTGCTGGTTACCGGTTACGGTGCAGCTGGCTGAGTTCTTTAAGAGTGCTGCGCTTTCTACTTCAATATACTGAAATTGCTTTACTTTAATAGCCGTAGCACGTACAAAATTCAGATTTAGTTGCAGCGCTATAAAGTTTATGGTCAATTTTATAGCTTGCAGCTTTAAATGCTTCTGATAACCATGCTTGATTTCCCTAACGCAAAAATTAACATTGGCTTATTTGTTACTTCTAAAAGAGCAGATGGCTTTCATAACCTACTATCTTGTTTTTACCCTGTGCAATGGATGGATGCGTTGGAGATATTGCCTGCTGCCTGGAACAGCTTTGACATGACAGGTCTTCCAGTGCCTGGTGATCCAGATTCAAACCTATGCCTGAAGGCTTATAAGCTTCTGCAACAGGACTTCAATCTGCCGCCTGTGCAGATGCACCTCCATAAGGTCATCCCGATGGGAGCAGGTCTGGGTGGCGGTTCTTCTGATGCGGCCTTCGCGCTTCGTATTTTAAACAAACTCTTCGAGCTGGACCTCAGAGCGGGTGCTTTGGAGGATTATGCCCGCCAGTTAGGTAGCGACTGTGCGTTCTTTGTCCGAAACAAGCCAGTTATTGCTTCAGAACGAGGAGATGTTTTTATGGATGCAGCACTTGATCTGAAAGGATATACTTGTGTAATTGTATATCCGGGCATCCACATAACTACCGCAGAAGCTTACGGCAGTATCAAGCCTTCTCAGCCTGACTGCAGCTTAGAGATGTTGCTAAAGCAGGACGTGAAAGTATGGAAAAAGATATTGGTCAATGATTTTGAAAAAGCGCTTTTTCCCAAATACCCAGAGCTGCCTTTTATAAAGGAGAAGCTTTATGAAGCGGGAGCTTTATATGCTTCCATGACTGGTTCGGGGTCGGCAATCTACGGATTGTTTGAGGGAGAGGCACCGATAGATTTCCCTTTCCCTGATCATTATTTAATCTGGAAAGGCCTGCTTTAATTTCTTTCGTCGCTTTTCGTAAGCTTCAAGTATCGGGTAAATAAAGACACTCAACAGAATGATGCCCGCACCCAGGTAAAATCCTGCAGACATCTGCTCGTCTTCCTTAAAGATTAAGAGCGCCAGCAGAATTCCGTAAATAGGCTCCAGGTTTACCGTAAGGTTCATGGTATAAGCTGTAACGCGCTGCATCAGGCGCACAGAGGCTGTGTAGGCATAAACGGTACAGGCCAGCGCAAGAATAAGTAAATACACCCAATCCAAAGAAGTAAGGCTGAAATTCAGCTGTCCGGTCTCGGTAAAGTACATGGTGTAGAACGGAAAGAAAAGTACAGTGCCCAAACATGCCCCTGTCATTTCGTAAGCCGTTATAGTTGTAGATGGTATTCTTTTCGCCAGCTTCGCATTTATGATGGTGAAGATAGAGCCGAGTAAAGCTGAACCAATGGCCATCGTAATGCCAAGCACGCTGTCAAAGCTCGTTTCGTTCTGGAAGATAATGTATAAGCCGAAGATTACCAGCAGGGCAAGCAAAATCTCATGAGGCTTAACCCGGGTTTTACTAAACAGCGGGTCCAGCAAAGCCGTCCATAGGCTGCAGGTAGCAATGCCCACCAACGTAATGGAAACTGAAGAAACACGGGCTGCCGCAAAGAATAGAATCCAGTGTGCGGCAATGGTAAAGCCCACCCCAAGCAGCTTTATCGCCTGCACTCTTCCCATCCAGAAGGGGGTACCTCTTCTATAGATGATAGCACCGATAGCCAACGCCGTTATGGCTGTGCGTAACGCAACAAGCTCAACAGCCGGAATGGTAATAAGCTTGCCAAGTATAGCTGTGAAACCCCACAGGAACACGATGAAGTGCAGCTCGAAAAAGTCTTTAAGGCGAGGCATGTTTAGCGCGGAACGTAACGGTAAAGCAGGAAACCAATGCCTGTGAAAACGAGTGTGGGAATCCAGACAGCAAATTTAGGGTCTATGTCACCAACTTGTGCAAGGCTTCGGCTGGTAATAACAAAAATGATGAATATGAATGCCAGGAAGAATCCCAATGCGATCTGGAAACCGACGCCGCCACGTGCCTTTCTTGCACTAACAATTACACCGATCACGGTAAGTATGATGATAGCAAAAGGGTAGCTGAAACGTTCATACTTTTCGATCAGATAGGTTTCTATGTCATCGGCACCGCGTGATCTTTTTTCCTCTATAAACCTGTTCAGTTCTGTCAGCGTCATGGTCTGCTCCAGTTTATAGGTGCTTTCAAAATCTTTTGGTGTCAGGTTGAGCGTTGTATCTAAAGCCTCGCCTTTAAACAAGGTCTCTTTCTCGCCGTCGAAGGTGCGGAGAACGTAGCTGTCCATGTGCCACTTATTTTTCTCGGCATTCCACTGTACGTTGCTGGAGGTAAGTTTACTTTTGAGTTTAGTGTCATCTATAGACTCCAGGGCAAAGTTATACCCGACATTGGCAGTGACGTTATAGCTCTCCAAGTAAACATAGGTTTCGGGGGCAATCTTCACATGAATGTTGCGCTTATCATACGTAAAGGGGCTTTTTACATACTTTACCTGGAAGGCGACACTCTCTTTATTGGCATCTGGTATTACCCATCCGATCAGAACAAAAATTACAGCACCTATTATGGTAGACCCAATCAGGTAAGGCACCAGAAGTCTTTTGAAGCTTACACCGCTGCTGAGTATGGCCACAATCTCGGTGTGTGAAGCCAGCTTTGCCGTTACAAACACAGTGGCAATAAACACAGTGATGGGGCTCAACATGTTTGCATAATAGGGGATCAGGTTCAGGTAATAGTCGAACAGGATCTCGCTGATGGCGACATTGTTTTTAATAAAGTCGTCGTTTTTCTCAGTAAAGTCGATTACAAGAATAACGGACACCAATATCAGCACCACAAACACGAAAGTGGTCAGGAACTTCTTGAGTATGTATTTGTCGAGGAGCTTCAAATCAAATCAATTATAAATTCAAAATTATGAATTAGAAATGAATCGCATGTATCAAAAAGTAATGCAGTGTATCACCGCACAGTTTCTAATTACAGTCTCGTCATTAATTTCTTTACCATCACATTTTTCCACTCCCGGAAAGTTCCGTTGATGATCTGTTGGCGTGCCTGTTTTACTAACCAGAGGTAGAACGTCAGGTTATGTACGCTGGCAATCTGGCCTGCCAGGTATTCGCCGCTGTGTATCAGGTGGCGCAGGTAAGCCTTGCTGTAAAATGTGCTCACAAAGCCTCCAAGTTCTGCGTCGATCGGGCTAAAGTCATCAGCCCACTTTTTATTTCTGATGTTGATTATGCCCTGCGTGGTAAACAACATGCCGTTGCGCGCGTTCCTGGTTGGCAAAACACAGTCGAACATATCTACACCTAAGGCTATATTTTCCAGGATATTGCCTGGCGTGCCTACACCCATCAGGTAACGAGGCTTATCAGCAGGGAGTATGTCACAAACGATCTCGGTCATCTCATACATCATCTCGGCTGGCTCCCCCACTGAGAGGCCACCAATAGCATTGCCTTCGCGGCCAAAGCTGGCTATTGTCTCAGCAGATTGCACCCTAAGATCCTTGTAAGTGCTCCCCTGTACAATAGGGAAGAGTGTTTGATTATAACCGTACTTTGGCTCGGTACTGTCGAAGCGGTCTACACAGCGCTGCAGCCAGCGGTGCGTGCGCTCCATAGAATGCTTGGCATAAGTATGGTCGCAAGGGTAGGGGGTGCACTCATCAAATGCCATAATAATATCGGCGCCAATAGTACGCTGTGTGTCCATGACATTCTCCGGCGTAAAGTCTAGTGCAGAGCCATCAATGTGTGATTTAAACTTAACTCCCTCTTCCTTGATTTTACGGGTTCCGGCCAGCGAAAAAACCTGGTAGCCGCCGCTATCAGTTAATATAGGACGGTCCCAGCCATTGAACTTGTGCAGACCACCGGCCTGCTCCAATACCTCCAGTCCCGGGCGCAGGTACAAGTGATAGGTATTACCCAGGATGATCTGTGCATTGATGTCATCCTTCAGTTCCCGCTGGTGTACTGCTTTAACAGTTCCGGCCGTACCTACTGGCATGAAAATGGGTGTTTCTATGGCGCCGTGGTCAGTTTGTACTACTCCTGCACGGGCTTTCGACTGAGTGTCTTTCGCTATTAATGAAAATTGCATAGTTATGGTTATCGGCACCTCCTTCTAGAGGAACAGCGCCAGCTGCGGTAGCCTAAAAAAGGGTGCCATCAGCCTGATTTATACTTCTTAAAGAACCCGCAAAGATACAAAGTGTAGCACCACAAACCATACAAATTTATTAAATAGGGGTAAGCTTCGGAAATGGCTATTTAATGGCTATTTTTGAAGGGTGATACCACACTGTGCGGTTGCGGGCTGGTTTTCGTGCTAAGTTAGTAGCAATTATAGGCACCTGCACAGTGCAACAGCTTAACCATTTAATTTTTCACAGTATTGATAACAATATTACTCCTGGTCCTGCTGGCACTTTGCGTGCTGGTGCAGCTTTACTTTGCGTTTTTTTACTTTCTCCCGCTTTCGAAACATACAGACCCTGAATCAGATGTTTTACGTCCGGTGTCAATTATCATAGCCGCACATGATGAGCATGATAACCTGTATGAGCTGCTGCCGATGTTGCTGGACCAGGATTACCCGGAATTTGAAATAATAGTGGTCAATGACCGTTCTGAAGATGATTCCGAGTTTTATCTGCACGAGCTGGAAAGGCAGTTTCCCCGATTCAGGGTGGTAACCATAAAGCGTACCCCGGATTACCTGAACCCTAAAAAATATGCACTGGCACTTGGTATAAGAGCCGCCAAGTATGAATACATGCTCTTTACCGACGCCGATTGCCGGCCCTGCAGTGCAAATTGGATTCAAAAAATGCAGAATGGGTACGCCAACGGGGCAGAAGTTGTATTAGGGTACTCTCCTTATGTACAATTAAAAGGATTTTTAAATCACTTGATAAGATTTGAAACCTTGCTGACCGGAATTCAGTATTTGTCTCATGCAAACCAAGGTCAGGCCTATATGGGGGTTGGCCGAAACTTATCTTATACCAAAGCGTGTTTCTTTAAGAACAAAGGGTTTGCATCTCACATCAGAACGATGGGTGGCGACGATGATCTTTTTGTTCGTGATGCCGCAAACAATAGTAAAATAAGTATTGTTATCAACAAGGAGGCGCAGACCGTAAGCATTCCCAAAAAGACGTTTCGGGAGTGGATTATACAAAAACGTAGGCATATGTCCGTCGGAGGGCGTTATAAAGCGGCAGACAGAAGAAGAATAGGAGCATTTGTAGCATCTAACGTTTTTTTCTACATACTTTTAGTAGTTCTTCTTGTACTAAATAGCCATTTAGCTATATTAGCTGCGCTTACAGGACTTAGGTACCTGATTGTGTTCCCAGTTTATGTGCTGGTAGCGCGAAGACTCGACGAACCGATATCCCTGCCGCTGTTACCTGTGCTCGACATAGTGTATTTCTTAAACTATGTTTTCCTTGGGGTATCTGTATTAATGTATAAACGACTCAGATGGAAGTAAACAAACAATTCTCTGCAAAAGCAAAGCATGATTTCAAACTCATTCAGGCGGCCGTAGAAGAAAATGACGAAAAAGCTTATGCGGAGCTGATGAGCATATACAAGAAACCAGTGTATCACGTGGTTTTGAAAATGGTGCGCAATGCTGACGATGCAGAGGACTTAACAATAGAGGCTTTTGCCAAAGCTTTCCGTAACCTGCACAAATTCAATCCCGAGTACGCTTTCAGTACCTGGTTGTTCCGTATTGCTACGAATAACTGTATCGACTTTATTCGTAAGAACAGGATCAAAACGATGTCTATAGACTCTGCCATTAAAATTGATAATGGTGATGAGATTACTATTGACTTTAAAGACAAGAACCTGAACCCGCAGGAGGAGGCCATCAAAAACCAGAAGATCGAGATTATGCAATACGTGGTGGCCAAGCTGCCAGAGAAGTATCAGCGGCTGGTTACCCTGCGTTACTTTAACGAGCTTAGCTACGAGGAGATAGCCACGGAGCTAAATGCACCACTAGGTACAGTGAAGGCACAGTTGCACCGCGCACGTGAATTGCTGTATGACATGGTGAAGAACAAGAAGCATCTTATTTAATAAGAGAATTAAATTGATTACGTTAAAAGCCCCTGTTGCCTTCGTGCGGCAGGGGCTTTACTTTTATGCCATATCACGATCTATTTTTATACTTTTGCAAAAGCAGCTTTAGCTGTGTCATCATATAAACAATTGGCATCTGTGTCGGGAAGATCTTTACTTTCAGTTTTAGGGAAATCTTATTTGTACTTCCGCTTCAGAAATCAGGAGAAAGTGCAGCAGGAATTAATCCGTAAATACGAAGGAAGGTTTGAGAATGCCGGTACTGTGCTGCTTGCTGATATATTCATGGCGCTTGCTGTAGTTACCGCCGTAACCCTGGTTGCCGGTATTATCTACTTGTTTGCGGCTTAGCTTATAATTATTTATTCACTACTCATAATTAAGACATGACTGCCATTCGAACGCTGCTTTCGGGGTATTTCCCTGAGCTTACTGAAGATCAACTGCTAAAGTTTGAGCAAATGGGCGAGTTGTACCAGGAGTGGAACCAGAAGATTAACGTAATTTCCCGTAAGGATATGGAAATGCTGGGGGTGCACCACATTTTACATTCCTTAGGCATTGCGAAAGCGGTGCAGTTTCCGGTTAATACTTCAGTAATGGATGTGGGTACTGGAGGTGGGCTTCCTGGTTTACCTCTGGCAGTGATGTTCCCTGAAGTCAAATTTCATTTAGTGGATTCCATTGGCAAAAAGATACACGTGGTGGAGGAAATATCGCGTGAATTGCACCTGCAAAACGTTACCGCCAGCCACACCCGTGCAGAGCAGGTTCGGGATAAATACGATTTTATAGTTAGCCGTGCCGTAACCCGCCTCGCTAACTTCTGGCCATGGGTAATGAACAGCTTCAAGAAGACAGGCCTGCCAACTGAGGGATTATACTACCTGAAAGGCGGAGATCTGGAAGAAGAGATTGCGGAGTCCGGGCTGATTACAAAGGTCTATGATCTGTCTGACTACTTTAACGAAGACTTCTTTGAGACCAAGCGTGTGGTTTATGTGCCGCTGAAATAATTTACTTCCCTTCTAGCAGAAATCTCACGGCTCGCGCCTCCGAATAGTAAAAGTCTTTACGGAAATCCTCTGTAAACCCTACGTGGCCTCCATCATCCGGCATCTCCAGGTATAAGTACGGATTCTGCTTTGCCTCCTGTATTGGGTAGCACAACTTACCCAGGAACGGGTCATTCTTTGCGTTTACAAGTAAAGTAGGTATCTGAATGTGCTTCAAGAACTGTTTTGAGCTTACACGCGCATAATAGTCTTCTGCATTCTTGAATCCATGCAGTGGTGCGGTGTATCGGTCGTCAAATTCCGGGAAGGTCCAAAGTATACTGTAATCGTTCAGGTCAACATCATCAGGGTACATTTGCCTTTTCTGCTCTAGTTTCTCTCCCAAAGATTTAAGAAAGCGTTGGGTATAAATTCTGGAGATTTGTTTGGCAGAAGACTTGATATCCACAGGAACAGAGAACACTGCAGCTCTCTTAACCTCTTCCGGGACCTGCTCAGGAGCCTCGCCTAAATATTTCAGACTGATGTTACCACCCGCGCTAAAGCCAACTAAGTATATGCTTTCATAGTGGCCTGTGCTGAGCGCGTGCCTTACTACAAAATCCAGGTCATCAGATGCGCCCAGGTGGTAGGAGCGGAGTAGCTTGTTAGGCTCGCCACTGCAACTTCTGTAGTTCCAGGCAAGGGCATCAATTCCACTGTTGTTAAATACCTTTACCATTCCCTGAATATAGGGCCGGCTGGAATCTCCTTCTAAGCCGTGGGAAAGTATGACAAGCTCCTTTGAGCCTATTCTTGACCAGTCAACATCAAGAAAATCGTTATCGGGTGTATTTAAACGTTCACGCTCATAAAGAACACCTTCAACTGTTCTGAATAAGCCTGGTATAATTGTTTGTAAATGACCATTAAAAAGGTAAAATGGGGCTTTATGTTTAGAAGGAACAACAGGCATAACTTTGGTTGTACAGCTAGTGTTATATGATTTTATACGTGGTTTCTGCGAAAATAAGTCATTTAGTGCGGCTTATATATCAATATCCACTTTTTAACGTACTGGTAGCAGAAACTATTTAATATTACAACTATGAAAATGCAATCAAAATTCAAAACAATAGGTCTTGCTTTGTTCATCAGTATGTTTGGTTTTGGGTGCTCTCAGGAAGTCCAAGATGAAACAAATGAGGTGGTAGATGAAACACAGGCTGAACTAAATGAGGCAAATGTAGAAGCTAACCGGGAATACGATGAATTTTCGGCTTGGGTGACTACGAATGCAGAGCGAGCAGAAACAGTAACGGCTGACGAATTCCGCGAAATGCGTACAGAGTATAATCGTCGTGAGGCCGAGTTGGAGCGTGAAAGCGCTAACTGGGATGTTGAAACACGTCGTGAATGGGAAGAAACAAAAGCGGATTGGGCCAGATTTGAAGAAAGGGTACAGCAACGGCTTGGTAACGTGGAAGACGTTGATGTAGATGTTGATATAGAACGAGAAAACCAATAACCATAAGAAAGATGGTCTTTTTCGGTCCAAAACAGGCCGTTGCAGTGTATTCTGCAACGGCCTGTTTGTTTTAAACTGATGGAATAGCTATGTTTGTAGTTCCCAGGCAAAAGAATTTTTTGAGAGGTGCTTTGGAATTTAAATGTAAAGGATATACCTTTGCAAACCCATTTAACAAGGATCAAAGGAATTAATTATCATAAAGTAATATGGCTAACCATAAGTCGGCATTAAAGAGAATCAGAGCGAATAACGCTAAACGTCTTCGTAACAGATATCAAGCAAAAACTACTCGTACTTTCATCAAGAAATTGGAGAATACAACTGATCAAACCGAGGCGCGTGAGCTTTACAAGACAGTTTCTTCTATGCTTGACCGTCTGGCTAAGAAAAATATCATCCACAAAAACAAAGCAGCTAACAACAAGTCAAGACTGGCTAAGTTAGTAAACGGTTTAGCAGCCTAGTTTTTCGGGAAAAATATTCAGAGCCTTACACTCTTCGTGTAAGGCTTTTTTTGTTTGTAAGATGCCTTGGTAATAATGTTGACTTATGAGGTTACAAGCAAGAGCCCCGGCATAGAATTATGCCGGGGCTCTTGCTTGTAAAAAGAAATCCTTATTGCTTAGGCAATACTAATCTTAATCATATTTGTACGCTTCTGCTCGTACATAGGCATGCTGGCCGTGTTGATGAACACATCTCCTTTCTGGATGTATTTGCCTTTTAGAAGTGTCTCCTTAATATCAGCAATGGTTGAGTCCGTAGATTCAAACTTGTTGTAGTGGAACCCTCTTACACCCCAAATCAGGTTCAATGTAGTTAATAAACTATCATTCTCAGTGAAAATAAAGATATCTGATTTAGGTCGGTGCTTGGCAAGCTGAAAAGCTGTATAACCGGACTTGGTCATGCCTATAATTGCACGAGCGTTAGTGTCTCTTGCCAGGTTGCAGGCATTTGCAACTAAGCTGTCGCTAAAGAAGGTTTCTGAATGAGGGTTTAAAATATAAGTCTTGTTAAAGATGTCGGAGTGCGTCTCTACGGTTTTAATCGTGAGGCTCATACTACGAATAGTCTCAATAGGATATGCACCTACTGCAGTTTCGGCACTTAACATAAGCGCATCTGCACCATCAATCACTGCATTGGCAATATCATTTGTCTCTGCTCGTGTAGGACGCGGGTTTTCTATCATGCTCTCCATCATCTGAGTGGCTATGATCACAGGCTTAGCGGCCTTGTTTGCCTTTTCTACCAGCATCTTTTGGATCATAGGTACCTTTTCCATACCTACCTCAACGCCCAGGTCACCACGTGCCACCATCAAGGCGTCAGCAGTCTGAACGATCTCATCAATGTTCTTGATGGCCTCAGGCTTCTCTATTTTAGCAATTACGCGGGTGTCCTTGCCACGCTCTTTGATAATGCGTTGCACTTCCTGTACATCTTCTACGCGACGTACGAAAGAAAGCGCTACCCATTCCACATTGTTATCTAGACCAAAGTGAAGATCACGCAGGTCTTTCTCTGTAAGAGATGGAGCTGATACAGGTGTGTCAGGTAAGTTAATGCCTTTGCGAGGCTTTACAACGCCTCCATACTTTACCCTTGCTTCGATGGTACAGTCTTTATCCGTTGATACAACAGATAACTCCAGTTTGCCGTCATCAAGTAGTATGGCGTCTCCAACGCTTACGTCTTTAGCAAGCTCAGTATAGCCGGTTGCCAGATGGTTAGTGTTGCTAACGGATCCATCACAAAGTATTTTAACAATCTGCCCTTCTTTGATTTCTACCCCTCCATTCTCTACTTCACCTACGCGTATTTTAGGGCCCTGCAAATCCTGTACAAGACAGACGGTGGTGCCATGCTGTCGGTTTATTTCGCGCACATGATTTATCACCTCCTGGTGTGCAGCGTATTCGCCATGAGAAAAGTTAAGGCGGAAGGCATCCACACCTTCTTTTACAAGATCTAGAAGCCGTTCGTAGGAATTGCTCGCCGGACCAACGGTAGCGAGAATTTTAGTTTTGTTGAAAGAAATTTCCATAATCAGAAAATCAGATTTTCTTTGAATTTAAGTGTAAGAGGGTCAAACTGTTTTACATACTGTACCAGGGGAGTATGAAGCAATGTGCGGATAAACTCCTGGGGGTACAACTGCTGCATTGCACCAGCTAGCTGCAGTACATAATCATATTCTTTTATGTCAGGTAGCAAAAAAGGTTTCTTAAGTGTAGAAGGTCCTAATGCTTTATTCTTAAACAAGCGGACGGTACTGTGATCCGAAATATGCTGGTAATTAGAAATAATTAATCTATCCTTTCCGTGTAGGTCATAACAAAGGTCCTGTTGCTTAGACAGGCGAAGGTCGAAAAGGTTATTTAACGCCCAGGCTAATTTGTAATCTTTTACAGGAGAAACCACACCAAAGAGGTCAAAATCAAAATTGTACTCTATGTCCAGGTGCAGCGATTTCATTTACTAGTGCTAATTACACAAATTTAAGAAGGTATGTCTGCAAAACGTCAGAATTTATTTAAAACTTTTAGGACTGACTGATTAGAGTAAATTTTTTTGACATTGTCTGCCTAATTACATTTCTTTGCACAGTGTTTTAATAAACTATAAGAAAAATGTCAGAAATCGCAGAAAAAGTAAAGGCTATCATCATTGATAAACTTGGTGTTGAAGAGTCAGAAGTTACTCCAGAGGCTAGCTTCACAAATGACCTTGGTGCTGATTCACTAGATACTGTTGAGCTTATCATGGAATTCGAAAAAGAATTCAACGTATCTATTCCAGATGATCAGGCTGAAAACATCTCTACTGTAGGTCAGGCTGTTAGCTACCTGGAAGAGCACGCAAAATAATAACCTTCTATTATTAGTATAAATCTACTATCCTATCCTCTACTAGCAGCTTATGGAGCTTAAGAGAGTTGTAGTTACTGGGCTTGGCGCGCTCACGCCACTTGGAAATACTGTTTCAGAATACTGGAACGGTCTGATCAATGGCGTGAGCGGAGCTGCGCCTATTACACGCTTCGATGCGAGCAAGTTTAAGACCCAGTTTGCCTGTGAAGTAAAAGGGTACGAACCAGAAAAATACTTTGACCGGAAAGAAGCCCGTAAAATGGACTTGTTTTCGCAATTTGCACTTGTAGTAGCTGATGAGGCTGTTGCAGATGCACAACTAGCAGAAGGGAACTATGATCCTGATCGCGTTGGTGTGATCTGGGGATCTGGTATTGGCGGTTTACGCACGTTCCAAGAAGAATGTGTGAATTTTGCCAATGGAGACGGTACCCCTCGTTTCAACCCGTTCTTCATTCCTAAAATGATTGCTGATATCAGTGCAGGCCATATTTCAATAAAGTATGGTTTCAGAGGCCCTAACTTTGTAACGGTCTCTGCCTGTGCATCTGCTACAAATGCCATTCTTGATTCATTTAACTATATCCGTTTGGGTATAGCGGATGTGATTGTGACTGGTGGTTCTGAAGCAGCTGTAACAGAGGCTGGTATTGGTGGGTTTAATGCTTTGAAAGCCCTCTCAGAGCGCAACGACTCTCCGGAGACTGCTTCCCGCCCATTTGATAAAGACCGTGATGGTTTTGTGTTAGGCGAAGGAGCCGGTGCCCTGATTCTGGAAGAGTATGAACATGCTAAAGCCCGTGGCGCAAAGATCTATGCCGAAGTGCTGGGTGGAGGAATGTCTGCGGATGCTTATCATATTACAGCGCCACACCCTGAAGGACTTGGTGCGTTGAACGTAATGAAAAATGCATTACGCGATGCCAAACTCAACCCGGAGGAGGTAGATTATATCAACGTTCACGGTACATCTACTCCGCTTGGTGATGTGAGTG
Source organism: Pontibacter locisalis (assembly GCF_042684605.1). Lineage (NCBI taxonomy): Bacteria > Pseudomonadati > Bacteroidota > Cytophagia > Cytophagales > Hymenobacteraceae > Pontibacter > Pontibacter locisalis. Next base: position 61,508 of record NZ_JBHULU010000010.1, on the reverse strand, counting down.
AGGTTAAAGCCATCCAGACAGTGTTTGGTGAACATGCTTATAATCTTAATATAAGCTCTACCAAGTCCATGACTGGTCACTTGCTGGGTGCTGCCGGTGCGATTGAGGCTATCGCTTCTATTCTGGCTATTCAGAATAACATTGTACCACCAACAATCAACCACTTTACGGATGATGAGTCATTCGATCCTAAGCTGAACTTTACGTTCAATAAGGCGCAGGAACGTAATGTGAAGGTAGCGTTAAGCAATACGTTTGGTTTTGGAGGACACAATACCTCTGTTTTATTCCGTCAATTTGAAGATTAGTGTTTGGGCCAATAAAACCAGTTCGGCGCGTCTATCATAAGTTATTTACCAGAGACAAAGAACTAATACGCGCACTTGCAGGTATTATAGGCAGCACTCCGGATAATATCCGCCTTTATAAGCTTGCTCTCACACATACGTCCTTTGCACGCCAGAATGCAGCGGGCAAGCACGAGACGAATGAGCGACTGGAGTTTTTAGGTGATGCTATTCTGGGCGCAGTAGTGGCCGAACATCTCTTCAATAAGTTTCCCTATGAGGACGAGGGGTTTCTGACAGAGATCCGTTCCCGTATTGTAAATAGGGAATCCCTGAACCAGATTGCCTTGAAAATTGGTTTGAATCTGCTGGTGAAAATAGATTCATCGAGCCATGGCATGCGTCATAAATCAGTTAATGGCAATGCACTTGAAGCTTTGGTTGGTGCTGTGTACCTGGACAAAGGGTACGATAGAACCCGCCAGTTCATCTTTAAAAAGCTTCTCAGGCCACACGTAGACCTGCACAACCTTGTAAACACCACGGCGAACTTCAAAAGTAAGCTAATTGAGTGGGCGCAAAGCCAGAATCTGGATATCCGTTTCGACATCATCAAGCGCAAGCAGCAGGGCAATACTACTGAATTTACCTCCGAAGTATACATCGACGATAAACCCGTTGCCGTAGGTGTAGGTCTTTCCAAAAAGAAAGCCGATCAGGCAGCCGCCGAAAAAGGTCTTGAACTCCTGAAGGTAGGGTAGTTCCAGGAAAAATATCTGTGGCATCTGCCTTAGTCTTCTCTATTATTCTTCACCTCTTTTCTAACTACTGTACCGGCTTTAGCGATTGCCTGAGGTAATTTGCTGCACATCCCTTAACTTGCCGGCATATAGTTTCGTTATAGAATTTCATGAAAGAGACCAGACTAATGCTGGCAGCCGCCGCCCTTAATCAAACCCCAATGGACTGGGACGGCAATCTGCAAAATATAAAAGAAGCCATAACGGAGGCGATCAACAACAGGACCCAATTGCTCTTATTGCCCGAGCTTTGCATTACCGGCTACGGCTGCGAAGACATGTTTCTAAGCCCGTGGATTTCTGAGGTAGCCTTTCAAAAGCTACTCGAGGTAAAGGAATGGTGCGAGAATATAACAGTAGCAGTTGGCCTTCCTGTCTTTCTGAACAAGAGTGTTTACAATACTGCTTGTGTCATAAAAAACAAAGAAATTGTTGGTTTTACAGCCAAACAATTTCTGGCAAACGATGGTGTGCATTATGAGCCGCGCTGGTTCACCCCGTGGCCTGCCCATGAGGTACAGGAATTTGAGATGATGGGGAAGAGGTATCAGATCGGCGACATCATTTATGAAGAGCAGGGAGTAAAATATGCCTTTGAGATTTGTGAGGATGCGTGGAGGCCAAATCGCCCTGCAGAACGTCATATGCCAAAAGGTGTGCAGCTGATTCTGAACCCAAGTGCGAGCCATTTTGCCCTTAGCAAAACCGATGTGAGGTACAGATTAGTAGTTGATGCCTCCAAAAAGTATCAGTGCGCTTACATGTACGCCAACCTGCTTGGCAATGAGTCTGGGCGTATGATATATGACGGAGAGGTGCTGATTGCCCAGAATGGTAAACTGATCCGCAGAAATGAATTACTTTGCTTTAAGAATGTGGATATGGAGTGTGCAGAGGTCTGTTTCTCCGAGAATCCTGAGATTGCAGAGGTAATTGAATACCTGCCACCGATAGATGAGAACAATGAATTGATTGCCGCTCTCAGCCTGGCTCTTTTCGACTATATGCGCAAAAGCCGGAGCAGGGGCTTTGTGCTATCTTTAAGTGGTGGTGCAGACTCTTCTCTTTGTGCCGTGGCTGTAGCCGAAATGGTACGGCGAGGCATACATAGCCTCGATCTTCTAAACTTTGTAGCTAAAACGCAGGTCTTCTCTATGCGTGATGCAGCTGCTTTTGAAGATATGTCTGAGGAAGAGGCGCAAAAGGCAATTGTAAGTAAACTGCTGACCTGCGCCTATCAGGGCACAGTAAACTCATCCGACGATACCTATAATTCTGCAAAAGGTCTGGCAGACTCTATTGGTGCAACCTTCTATAACTGGACGATAGATGATGAAGTGAAGGGCTATGTTTCTAAAATAGAAACGGCCTTGGACCGAAGCCTGACATGGGAGCAGGACGACATTACCTTACAAAACATACAGGCTCGTGTGCGTGCTCCAGGTATATGGATGCTGGCAAATATCAATAATGCTTTGCTGTTAGCCACCTCAAACAGAAGCGAGGCTTCTGTAGGATATGCTACTATGGATGGTGATACAGCAGGAAGTATTTCCCCTATTGCCGGTATTGATAAGGCCTTTATTCGGCAGTTCCTGCTATGGGCACAGAAGGAACTGGGGTATGAGGGACTTCAGTACGTGAACAACCTCCAGCCAAGTGCTGAACTGCGTCCTGCCAAAGAGGAGCAAACCGATGAGAAGGATCTGATGCCTTATGAAGTGCTGAACCAGATCGAGAGGTTAGCATTCCATGACAGGTTCTCACCAGGAGAAGTCTTTCATATATTGAACGAACAGCAGGTAGCAGCTCCGGACCTGTTGCTGGACTGGATCACAAAATTCTATAGTCTATGGTCGCGGAACCAATGGAAAAGAGAGCGGTATGCCCCGTCTTTCCACCTCGATGACTATAATGTGGATCCCCGCAGCTGGCTTCGTTTTCCGATCCTAAGCGGAGGCTTTCGCAATGAACTGCAGCATCTGCAGCAGTTAGTGAAATAGAACATAAGGCGCTGCACCATAGTAGCGCCTTTTTTATTACCATTTCCCATACTTTCTTTTCAGGTGCTCATTTGTCAGCAGTATACTTAACATGAAAAGAATGATCATAAACCCGATCGGCAGAAGCAGGCTTGCTAGCAAAGGCAGCAGGTAATAACATATCCAGCTTATTAAAATAGAAACGACCCCAATGCCAAGTATTAGCTTAGCGTAATAGCGGTTACCTTCCTGCCAGTTCTCCATGTTGCGCATGGAGTAATGCGTACGGAATCCCCAGAACCAGTTAATGCGCTTAGGAGGCCATTTGTAAAGTATGAACCCGATCATCAGCACCAAAAGGCCAGGCAACAGGTGTAAGAAGAACATCATAAGCACAGGCTTTAGGTCGTAACGTTTTTTCCAATCCTGATTTATCGTAACTTTGGCTACACTAGAATCGCCCTATGAACATATTAAATTATATTACCTGGAACATCGATCCAGAAATCTTTAGTATAGGTCCGCTTAGCATACGCTGGTACGGGTTACTCTTTGCACTGGCCTTTGTGTTTGGCCAGCGTATCCTTACCAAGATATACGTGGCAGAAGGACGTACCGAAGGTGATGTTGATGTAATCACGCTGTACATGATTATTGGTACTGTAATAGGTGCCCGCTTAGGCCACACACTTTTCTACTCGCCGGAATATTACCTGAGTAACCCGATCGAGATTCTTAAAATCTGGGAGGGCGGCCTTGCCAGTCACGGGGCCACAATAGGTATCCTTTTCGCGCTGTGGTTATTTAGCCGCAAACAGAAATTTGATTATATGTGGGTGCTTGACCGGATCGTGATTGTGGTGGCCCTTGGTGGTGCCCTGATTCGCTTGGGGAATCTGATGAATTCCGAGATAATTGGTCATACAACAGATGTGCCCTGGGGATTTATTTTCGTGCGCCTGAACGAAGATCCTGCACTACCGCGGCATCCAACGCAATTATATGAATCACTAAGTGTTTTCCTGTTGTTCGTGTTGCTGTACTGGCTCTGGAAGAAATATAAGACTGCCCTGCCGAGAGGTTTGCTGTTTGGTATTTTCGTTACCGCCCTGTTTACCTTCCGCTTCTTTGTAGAGTTTCTGAAAGAAGACCAGGTAGAAAAAGAAGCAGAGATGGTACTCAATATTGGCCAGATACTGAGTATTCCGCTCATCCTGATAGGCTTGTTTATTTTGTTCAGGGTATGGCAGAACCCAAGACCTGCTCTCCCTGGAGGCCGGTTAGAAGAAGAGAGCGAAACAAAAAAGTCTAAGAACAAAGTATAAATAAAAAGCCCCCTTACACATGTGTAAGGGGGCTTTTTGTTTATTATTAACGTAGGAGTTCTTACAACTTGTATCGGTAAAGACTGCCTCCCTCACTTGTGATAATCAGCGAAGCATCATCTTCAAAAGCCACACCTTCTGTTTGTCCCGCATCATCAAGTTCTACCTCTTTGTAACTACCTTCATAAAACTTATCAGGACTACTGAAGTCACTGAAGATATGCAACTTTTCTTCGCTCAGCAGCACTACGGTTTCAGCATCCGGGGAAATGGCGGCACCGGTAATCTGTGCCTTTATTCTGTGGCTTCCGATGAGTTGTGCCTTGTACTGCCCTGCTTTATCAGGTAAACGGTACACTTTAGCCAATTCGCCACGACCCCTGTCCTTTGAAATGAGATAGATATTGCCATCAGCCCAAAAGGCAGCCTCTGAGTCAAAATTTCTTTCCTTCTTTGGTGGCGGGTACTTCTTCTGGTCTTCATAAGTAAAGCGAATAGCCTCTACTTTTGACGGTGAATTCAAGTTGATCTTGTACACCGCCAGCTCTTTGCGCCCGTTGTTGTTGTTACCGGTATCAGCAATATAAATATTACCTTCGTTGTCCATTGCCAGATCTTCCCAATCCACATTGGGTAGCTTCAGCTTGATTGTTTCTTGTATGTTCCCCCTGGAGTTTAACTTGTACAGGTACGGCTTGTTCCCTGCATCATTGTGCGTAAGAAACTGATTCTGGCCATACAAGGCAACAACGCCAGAACTTTCACTGATTTCACCAGGCAAGGAGGCTATTCTTTCAAATGATTTGATTCCCGTCTTTTCAGTTACACCGTCTCCCAGCAGCGTGTCACGTAAGAAATAGGCCATCAGCGCAGTGGCTGCAATAAAAACAAATATTACTTTTATCATAAGCTTCATATAGGAAACAGCTTTTTACTGAGGATGTTTCAGGTAATTAGATAAACGAGAAGTTCTGACAGACGTTAAGGCTATAAAGCTCAAAAATGTTTTACAAGTCATCTTTTAGCTATCAAACTACGATTATCGTGTAAGTATGGAGATCAAAAAGATAAAGGAAACCTGCTTGTACGTCAAAGACTTGGCTCGCTCGAAATCCTTTTATGAAGGCAGGCTTGGATTTGAAGTAGTCGGAGAAGTAAAAGACAGGCACGTGTTCTTTAGAGTAGGGCAAAGTGTACTACTGTGTTTTATTTCAGAGGCTTCGAAGCAAGGTGGTACTTTGCCACCGCACTTTGGTTCTGGCCAATTGCATTTGGCTTTTGAAGTGACGAAAGAGCAGTATGGGGAGTGGAAAAAGAAAATACAGGAGCTGGAAATTTCTATTGAACAGGAGTATGACTGGGGCGGCGGCTTTCTGTCATTTTACTTCCGTGACCCAGATAAGCACCTGTTAGAGGTGGTAATGGAAGGAATGTGGGAGAGGTAACCTAATATAAACTCTGATGCTACGCCAAGCTTTCATCTATCAGTTGCAGCGTTTCTCCGTGAATTGTATGCCCGCCATCGAAAGTATGAACAGCTGGCACAATGTTTAACTGCGCCATAAGTTGCTTTTTCCGGTCTAATGCTTCGGGAGTGATGAATTCGTCCTGATTCCCATAAACCATGCCCACAGGTAAATCTTCAAAGGCAGCTTTACTGGTGGTAAAGTCAATGTCTTCAGGGAAGGAGGCAGCCCAGAGGATGAGCCTGTGGATCTGAGGTTTTTCAGTGGCAATCCAGCGACTTACAGTAGCACCACCCTGCGAAAAGCCAAGAACAGTTACCCGCACATCTTCCGGCACCTGCTTCAGCTGCTCTTTTAGCAGTAAGTTAAGATAAGCAGCCTGGTCATCTATCTCAGAAAGTCTGTCCTCTTTGGTCATCCAGGTAGCACCTACACGCCCTGAAAACCCATCCAGGTAAAACCTTGACAAGGCTTCCGGAGCCACAACAAGGGTAGCACCATTATCTAACACCTGAAAGTGCCGCAGGAAATACCTGGCCAGTTGCCCGTAGCCGTGGCAGACTATCCAAAGGTCCTTTATACTTTCAGACGCTGTGCCTAATGAATAATAACGGGCCGTACGGGGTACAGTAAGATGATGGGCATTCATTGTACAGGTGTTTTCCTTCAGCTGCTCCACAGTTGCGCAGCAGTCTATTCCTTAAAGATGGTCCTTCGTAAACTGGAACGGGAGCAGATCAGCAACAGATTTAAAGCGGTAAAATTTACCATCCAATGCCTGTAGCAACACTGGTACAGCTTCCTGTTGCTTGAATTCATACTCCGCCATTACCTGACGGCAAGCTCCGCAGGGCATAGCAGGCATAAATTCTTTATCGGATCTGCGACGCGCTGTTACTGCCAGCAACTTTATCTTCTTGTTAGGGTGATGAGCGCTCATAGCGAACAAAGCTGTACGCTCAGCACATAAGCCCGAAGGATAAGCAGCGTTCTCCTGGTTGCTGCCTTTAAACATGCTTCCGTCTTCGAGTACCAAAGCGGCTCCGACTAAAAAATTTGAGTAAGGAGCATACGCGTCATTGGCCGCCTCATGCGCTAACTGCATTGCCTGTAGCTCCTGCTCTGTTAGTTCAGACGGTTCCAGCACGTCAATGCTGATATTTATATTTAGTTCACTTGCCATTTCGTAGTGAATAGGACAAAAAATTAGAAAAGGGCTATAAATTTAAACTATTAATCTGACAAAACCATACATAAGGTTTGTCTTACTCCTCGTAATGCTTAAATTAAGGCTAAACCAAACCCCTACTATGAAAAGAATCTTATTATTAGGTGCAGGCCGCTCCGCATCCTCTCTTATCAAGTATCTTTTTGATAATGCCACAGCAGAAGAGTGGTACATAACTATCGGAGATATAACAGTAACTCACCTGCGCCCTTTAATAGAACCTATATCCTTTGCAGAGGTCATTAATTTTGATGTACATAACGAAGAGCAGCGAACAGCAGAAGTTGCAAAGGCAGATTTAGTGATTTCACTTTTGCCCGCCGTTTTCCACATCGAAGTAGCTAAAGAATGCCTGAGACAAGAGAAGAACCTGATTACGGCCAGCTATGTTTCACCAGCTTTTCTAGAACTGCACCAGGAAGCACAGGAGAAAAACTTAACTATTCTGATGGAGTCAGGCTTGGATCCGGGAATAGACCATATGTCGGCCATGGCGGTTATCAGGCGCATACAGGAAGATGGCGGTAAGCTTACGTCCTTCAAGTCCTTTACCGGTGGGCTAGTGGCACCTGAGTCTGATAATAACCCCTGGCATTACAAGTTTACCTGGAATCCGCGCAACGTGGTGCTGGCAGGGCAGGGAACGGCAAAATACATCAAGAACGGAGAGTACAAATATATCCCTTACCATAAGCTGTTCAAGCGTGTTGATTCTTTTTATGTAGATGATTACGGCCACTTCGAAGGTTATGCCAACCGCGACTCCCTCAGCTACAGAGAGCCATACGGTCTGCTTGATATTCCGACGATGCTGCGAGGAACACTGCGCCGGCCAGGTTACTGTGAAGCCTGGGATGTGTTTGTACAACTGGGGCTAACCGACGACAGCTACTCTCTGGATAACTCGGATACCATGACATATAGAAGTTTTCTTGAGGCTTTTTTACCGCCGCCTGCCGATGCACGTGAAAGTATGTCTGAGCGAATTGGAAATTACCTGAACTTACCACCTTATGGCGAAGTAGTACAGAAGCTGGAGTGGCTGGGCCTGTTTGATGAAACACCTGTTGAACTTGCCGGTGCCACACCTGCCCAGGTGCTCGAGAAAATACTAAAAGAAAGATGGACATTAGCTCCCGGTGATAAAGACATGATTGTGATGCAACACCTGTTTGAGTTTGAGTTGGATGGTGAGAAGCGGGAGATAACTTCTTCTTTGGTAGCTACCGGTGACGACGAAGTGCAGACGGCAATGGCAAAGACTGTAGGTTTACCCGTTGGAATACTTGCTAAGTTGATGCTGCAGGGTAGGATCACACACCGTGGAGTGGTTATTCCGATTCATCCTGAACTATATGAGCCCGTTCTGGAGGAGCTAAAAGGGTTTGGGATTGATTTCGTGGAAAAGGAGCGTGTGTTGGTGAATTAATCTAAAAAATCAGATAATAGTCCCGTAGCAGCTCAGCGAACTGAGAAGTATAAGTGGCTTTATCTTCCTCTCTGATAAAGAAGTCTCTAACATCAGGAGCAGTCACAGCATTGAAAGTATAGGATTGAATGTGACGGATGCATTTTCCACCATGATACGTGAAAATTTGCAGGACCTCTGCCAGGTGCAAGTCATGAGCCTTGGCTAATCTGGCAAATATAGCGGCCTCTGCGGGAGGCAATAACAAATACAGCTTTCCATTCTCAGTCAGGTGTTGCTGGGCAAATCTTAGTATCTCCTGAAAGAACAAAGCTTCTGTATGCCTGGCTGCGTTTTTAGCTTCATCCGTTGACTTTAGGGAAGAAAGGAAAAATGGTGGGTTGGAAAGTATGACATCATATTGCTGCTGATTATACTTTGCGAATTCCTGCAGACTTACAGAGTGCAGCTTTAACTGATCAGACCACTTGCTGATTTTGAAGTTCTGCAAAGCCTGCACCTGCGCCGCCGGATTTATTTCTACAGCTTCTACTAACCCTTTGCTCCGTTGCGCTGCCATCAGCGATAGCAAACCTGTGCCTGTACCAATATCCAATATTCGCTGTGCCTCAGCCACCTTTACATAAGCTCCAAACACGCAGGAGTCAGTGCATACTTTCATAGCGCACTGATCCTGCTCTACCCTGAACTGCTTAAACTGGAAATAGGAGTTAGGCACGTGGGGAATTATGAATTAGTTTTCACAAATAGTCCTTCTGATTTAACTGATCATTATAAAGAATTGTACATGCCTGACTCAAAACCTTCATCAATCAGCAGGTTAGGAGAGAGGGCACTGGCAACGGCAAGTTCATCACAACGTTCATTCTCCGGATGTCCGGCGTGGCCTTTTACCCAGACAAACTTCACCTTGTGCTTGGCATACACACGTAAGAAACGCGCCCAAAGATCAGCGTTGGCCTTGCCTTTAAAGCCTTTTTTCTGCCAACCAAACACCCAGCCTTTTTCCACAGCGTCCACTACATATTTGGAGTCAGAGTAAACGGTAATAGGTATGCCCGGCTTGGAAATGGCTTCTAGCCCTACAATAACAGCCAACAACTCCATACGGTTGTTGGTGGTTTTGCGGTAACCGGCAGTTATTTCCTTTACATGCTGCTTCCAGCGAAGTATGGTGCCAAATCCACCCGGACCCGGATTTCCTCTTGAAGCACCATCAGTGAAAAGTTCGATCATAATGTATGGGAGAATGAGTGGGGGAGACACTCAGAATCAATTTATAAATTAGTCTTAAACAGCTTGATAGCAATTGCCAGCAAGATAATGCCAAAGACTTTACGTAATACGTTTGCACCATCTTTGCCCAATTTCCGCTCAATCCAGCTTGAGGATTTGAGTACCAGGTACACAAATACAAGGTTGAGCACAATACCCACCATTACATTAGGTAACGAATAAGCTGCACGTAACGAAAGAAGAGTAGTCATGGTTCCGGCACCTACGATCAAAGGAAAGGCAAGAGGCACAATAGAACCGCTTTTTGACTCCGGGTCAGTGTGAAAGAAGTCTTTGCCCAATATCATTTCCAGGCCAATAAGGAAAATGATAATGGCACCGGCCATGGCAAATGATTCAAAGTCAATTCCGAAAAGCTTAAGTATAGACTGCCCCAGAAACAGGAAAGCTATCATCAATATACCAGACACTACAGTCGCTTTCTCAGACTCTATTTTTCCTTCGCGCTTGCGCAGGTTAATGATGATGGGAATGGAGCCAATGATATCGATAACGGCAAAAAGAATAAGCGTAACAGAGGCGATCTCTTTTATGCTGAACATTAGGATGAATTAAAGAATTAGAGGGTACCTGATTAAAATTTGGCCAAAGTTAGAGAATTTGTGGCAACTAAGCGAAGTGGTGGCTATGACGGCTCTGTCTTTCAGCCTGAATACACTGCCAGGGTGAGAAAATAAAAGTCTCAGATCAGGCGTAATAATGAAGGAAGAAGCGTTTTAGTTCTTCGTATTCCTCGTCTTGAATTGCGGGGAAATTGGCAACCCGAAACGTATTTCGTGCCCATGGGCCATAGCCGTTACCGAGCCGGATATTGTGGTAAAGGGCACGCTTCTTCATATCGTCTACCAAACGTTCTGAGGCTTCGATGGCAATGACTGTTTTAGAACGCACCTCTTCATTCTCTACCAGTAGTTTAAGATCAGAGAACTGCTCAAAGAAGGTATACAACTCCTGTGCCCTGTCCGTCAGATCCTGGTCTATAGCCTTGATAAACGGCCGGTCCTCCAACATGCGCTTCAGGAGATAGATGTTCAACACGTTAGGGGTATGGGTTGTCTGGTAATTGAGCATTTTCTCATACATCGACACCAGGCTGTTGTAATGCCCGCGCTCGTTCATTTGTTTGGCTCTGAAAATAGCGCGCGGAGAGCAGGCCATAATGCCAAGGCCGGCTGGCAAGCCAAAACACTTCTGCACCGAAGCATACCAGATATCCGCTTTTATCAACTTCAGGTTCAGGCCAGCCATAGAAGAGGTTGCATCTACAGCGATGAGCGTATCCCGGAAGCGATTGTGCAGGTTAAGGATTGTGGTTGGTGTAACCTGTGTGCCGTTAGATGTCTCGTTTTGTGTGAAGCAGATAAGCTCGGTGTCGGAGCTGATTTGCAGGTCCTCCACAGGCATTGCCTCATTCACATCAAATTTAATCCCTTCCGACTTCGGACGAAGTAGCTTCGCATACTGAAACCATTTCTCACCAAAAGACCCGTTGTAAACATGTGAGCTTTTCTGTTTAGTGAGGCTCTGAATGAGAATTTCCCAACATTCGGTGGCAGAGGATGTAAAGAAAATTTGATAATCCTGCGGGATGTTCAGCTTCCGTTTAATAGAGCCTACCACCGCCCTGGACATCTGTACAAACTGCTCTCCTCTATGCGGTGTACTCAGAATACCCTCATCATAAGCATCTAACAGGTAGTTGCGTATCTCAGGGTAAACCTTAGACGGACCAGGATAGAAGTTCAGCATAAAGGAAAGTGTTAAAAATATAGCTCTTATACTATATTCAGAGATAAAGGTTTAGGCTTAAAGTATGTTAACGAGAATTTTTCTGGAACTTACACATTAAAACCTATCTGCTTAGGTTTCAGACGCTCAAAGTACTGCAAGGCAAGCCGGTAGCTTTCCAGGCCAAAACCAACAATGCTGCCGGCGCAGTGCGGAGCAATCATGCTTTTATGGCGGAAAGCCTCCCGTTTGTATACATTGGAAATATGCACCTCCACCACCGGGGTATCTATCGCTTTTATGGCATCCGGAATAGCTACGGAAGTATGCGTGTAAGCACCCGCGTTAAAAATAATGCCTTTGTAGCTAAAGCCTACTTCATGAAGTTTGTCAATCAGCACACCTTCTGTATTAGACTGGAAATAGCTTAATTCCAATGCCGGAAATGCCTCCTTCAGCTCTTCAAAATAATCCTCGAAAGAGCGGTTGCCATATACAGCTTTTTCACGCACGCCCAGCAAATTAAGGTTAGGGCCATTCAGAATGAGTATTTTCATGTAAAGAGACGGTTAGAGTGACTGCAAATTTCCAATTATACAAAGGTAAGGATTAACTATCTTTGCTTATAAACTTAATTTCCGGATTGTTAAAAGGTAAGTGAATTTGTGCTGATCTCATCAACGCTTTGATCCTTTTACTCCCATACCCCTGATTTATGACCTGGTCTATCTGCGTAAAGCAATTTGAAGAATACCTGAAGCTGGAAAAATCGCTGTCGAAGCATTCCGTAGAGGCCTATATCCGTGATGTAAGCAAGTTGACAGACTTCCTGAAACTGAAAGGACTGCAGATAGCACCGGAGAATATTACGCCGCTTGTGCTGCGTGAGTTTCTGGAGTGGGTAGCGGAGCTGGGCATGACCCCTCATTCACAGGCGCGTACTTTATCAGGAATACGGGCGTTCTATAAGTTCCTGATCATGGAAGACATGCTGCAGGTAGATCCGACTGATACCATAGAGGCCCCAAAGCTTAACAGGAAGTTGCCAGACACACTGGACTTTCATGAAATTGAGCAGATTCTGGCGGCTGTTGATCTTTCTACCCCGGAGGGTACGCGTAACCGTGCTATGCTGGAGACGCTGTACAGTTCCGGGCTGCGGGTGTCCGAACTGCTGGACCTGCGTATCAGCAACCTGTACGAAGACATGGGATTCTTAAAAGTGGCAGGTAAGGGTGATAAAGAGCGCTTGGTGCCGATCGGGCGTGATGCTCTTAAGCACATCAAACTGTACAGAGAAGGAGTGCGCTGTCACCTTAAAATCAAGAAGGGCCATGAGGATATCATATTTCTGAACAGACGCGGGGCACAGATGACACGGGTTATGGTTTTTACCATCATAAAGGATCTAACAGCCAAAGCGGGTATTCAGAAAACAGTTAGCCCTCACACTTTTCGTCATTCTTTCGCCACGCATTTAATTGAAGGTGGAGCAGACCTGCGTGCTGTGCAGGAAATGCTGGGGCATGAGTCCATTACCACCACGGAAATTTATACCCATTTAGACAGAGACTACCTGAAACAGGTGATCAAGGATTATCATCCGAGAAGCTAACTCCAGACTGTGTCCATGCTCTTGCCTGGCCAAAGAATTAGGCACCCGTTATTGCAATAATTATTATTATACTTTACAACATTCTGATGACACTCAAGTACATCCGCTTCCTTTTTAGCCTGATTTTTCTCCTTTCAGTTGTTTCCTCTGCCGCAGCACAGTCTGTAGATGATATTACTCCGAAGCCGGTTGAGGTAAAGAAAGCTGATCGAGGTCATGTGACCATTGACAAAAAAGCACAGATCGTTTTTGATAAACAATTTGCTGATCAGGCAGCTTACCTGAAAGACATGCTGGCAGCACAGACAGGCCTGAACCTGCAGGTAGTTCTGAACGGGCAGAATAAGGGCAAGGCGAGTCATCGCATCTTCTTGCTTTTTGATAATCAGGTGATCAATAAAGCTGAAATGTATACCATGACTGTGGAAGGGAAGGATGTAACAATTCGTGCAAAAGATACAGGGAGCATGGTGTATGGTATTCAGACGCTACTACAGCTGTTCCCGCTAAAGAAGGTGGAAGAGGTAAAGCTACAGGATGTAGAAATAACCGATTATCCACGCTTCGCCTACAGAGGCATGCACCTGGATGTCGTGCGGCACATGTTCCCGGTGTCGTTTATCAAGAAGTATATCGATTACCTTGCCTTTCATAAGTTTAACACGTTTCACTGGCACCTGACCGATGATCAGGGCTGGCGCATCGAGATTGAATCTTACCCTAAGCTTAATGCTGTTGGCTCCTGGCGTGATGCCACACTAATCGGGCATTTTAAAGATGTGCCTGCCCGTTACGATTCAACCCGTTATGGAGGCTTTTATACTAAGAATGAAGTACGGGAGGTAGTAAAATACGCAGCTGTCCGAGGTATCAATATCATACCTGAAATCGATATACCCGGGCACAGCCGGGCTACTATTGCCGCTTACCCGGAGTTCAGCACCCGCCCTGATACTACCTGGAACGTGGCTACTACCTGGGGTATGTATAACCGGCAGAACAATGTACTTCAGCCAAACCCTGCAACTTTTAAGTTTCTGAAGACTGTGTTTCATGAGGTGGCAGATCTCTTCCCTTCAGCCTACTTCCACCTCGGAGGTGATGAATGCAGCAAGATGTGGTGGAAAGCAGACCCGGTATCGCAGAAGTTCATTAAGCAGCATAACCTCAAAGATGAAAAAGGACTTCAGACTTATTTTATAGAACAGGTAGCAGGATACCTGAAGGAGAAAAACAAAAAAGTGATCGGCTGGCATGAGATACTGGAGGGCGACCTGGACAAGTCTGCCATTGTGATGAACTGGGGAGGGGATAAAGAAGGTATTACCGCAGCCACACGTAAGCACCAGGTCATCATGACACCGGGTAAGCCGCTGTACTTTGATCATTACCAATCCAAAGATCCAAATGATAGCCTGGCAATCCACGGTTACAATCCCCTGGATGCCGTATACAAGTATGAGCCTGTTCCAGATGTGCTCCGTCAAAAGAAGCTGGACCATTACATAATCGGAGCGCAAGCCAACGTCTGGACAGAATACATGGCAAGCCCTGCAAAAGTGGAGTACATGATCTTTCCCCGGATGACAGCATTGAGTGAGGTGCTGTGGTCTCCGCGGGAGAAGAAAGATTACGCGGATTTTAAAAGAAGATTGACAACTGCTGTGATACCAAGGTACAGGTACTGGAACAGTAGCTACTTCAAAGGCTTTGATACCTGGACTTCTGATAAGCAGCAGTAAACCGAATACTTTGATCTTAGAACAGCTCTTTGGAATACCATCTTCTGAAGAGCTGTTTTTTATGCCTGTTTCCCTGTTCTATTCCTGCTCTTCCGGACGCACCCAACATTTATAACTAGAATTGATTTAAAAGCCTCAGGAAACATGTGTCTGGTTAATGCAGCGCCTGAGTCCTAATGAACCGGAACTACTTGAGTTTATCAGCTCCCATCCCCGAACCACCGAAAGAATAAAGGAGCTGAATAGGCAGATCAAAAAGAATGAGTATGAAATAGCTCCAAGCCCGGCTTTAGAAGCTGCCTGAGAAAGCCTGAAGGAGTAATGAATTAAGCACTGAGCTGTAGCTTTACTCCTAATATCATTAACTTCCTGTGAATCCGGGTTCAGAGTTAGAGTCGAGCATTTCTACCCGTTTGCCCATCTTTTTCTGGATAATCTTAAAGTGATGCTGGTCTTCAGGTGTGATGAGTGAAATAGCTTTGCCAGAGGCACCGGCACGTCCGG
This sequence comes from Pontibacter locisalis, assembly GCF_042684605.1. Classification (NCBI taxonomy): domain Bacteria; kingdom Pseudomonadati; phylum Bacteroidota; class Cytophagia; order Cytophagales; family Hymenobacteraceae; genus Pontibacter; species Pontibacter locisalis. The sequence continues at coordinate 46,106 of NZ_JBHULU010000010.1, read as the reverse complement.
TCCTTCCTATCCGGTGAACATAGTCTTTGGGGGAACGTGGAAGCTCATAGTTGATCACGTAAGGCAAAGACTGAATATCAATGCCCCTGGAAGCAAGATCAGTGGCGACAAGAACAGGCACTTTGCCAGATTTAAATTTAATTAGCGCCTCGGTTCTGGCACCCTGGCTCTTCTTGCTGTGCATAGCAGCTGCCTGAATACCGTTTTTATTTAACTTTTCCGCCACATTATCCGCAGTACGGGTAGACGAAACAAAAATCAGAACCTGCTGCATGTTTTCCCTCCTGATCAGGTACCTTAAAAATGGCCCTTTCTTTTCAGGGTCAACATGATACGCAAGCTGCTCTATCTGCTCAGGAGTCACACCTTCCTCTGCATGAACCTCAATCTTTACCGGATCCTGAAGCAGATTTTCTTTGATGTCTTCGATGTTGTTGCTTAGGGTGGCGGAGAAAAGAATGTTCTGTCTTCTTGCTGGCAGCAACGCAAAGATCTTATGCATCTCCTCTTCAAAGCCCATGTTCAGCATCTTGTCTGCTTCATCCAGTACAAGCGTTTCAACTTCGGAGAGTTGCACTGCTTTTGAAGAAACCAGATCCAGTAATCGGCCTGGCGTAGCCACAAGAATCTCAGTGCCTTGCAGCTGCATCATTTGTGGGTTTATGGAAACGCCTCCATACACCGCAAGTGTCTTCACCTTTCGCGGCAGTTGCTGTCCAAGAGCCTTAAAAACCTCATTCACCTGCACTGCCAGTTCACGGGTAGGCACTAACACCAACACTCTTATCCGTCTGTTCTTTGCTGCAGGTTTACCCTGGATCTGCTGTAAAATGGGGAGCACAAAGCTGGCTGTTTTACCGGAACCAGTTTGCGCAATACCCATAATATCTTTCCCACGCAGAATAGCAGGTATCGCCTCCTGCTGAATGGGGTATGGTTGTGTGTACTGTTGAGCGGCTGCTGCTTTTAGCAGGGGCTCAGAAAGACCTAAAGAAGCAAAGGACATAGTCAGCTATAGTATACAGTTCTCCTGAACCTGTAACAAATGTAATTGATCTATTTGAATTACGCGGAATGTATATGAGCGTTAAGGCTTAGGTTCTTCTTCTGAAGTTTCCTTTTCCTGTTCTTCTGGCGGAGCAACCCGACGCTACTAAATTATAATTTTCAGGAACTTTATAATTAAGCTTTCTATCTTTGTAAGCAGCATAAACAACCAAACTAGCTGCCGTGTATAAAAGCCTCCTTCGCCCGCTGCTGTTCCAGCTTGATCCCGAAAAAGTACATTATCTTACCGCCGATGCTGTAAAGGTTGCCAACAAGCTGCCCTTTGTTAAAAATTTTAGTCAGAATATGTTCCAGGTGCAGGACCCACGCCTGGAGCGTGAATTATTTGGCTTGAAATTTCCGAATCCTGTGGGCCTTGCTGCTGGCTTTGATAAGGATGCGAAGCTGATCGATGAATTTGCCAACTTTGGGTTTGGGTTTATTGAAATCGGAACCTTAACCCCAAAACCGCAGGAGGGGAACGAAAAGCCGCGGCTTTTCCGTCTGCCACAGGATCAGGCGATTATCAACCGTATGGGCTTTAACAACGAGGGCGTAGATGCTGCAGTAAGAAGGCTGGAAAAGCGTAAGAGTAACATTATTGTTGGCGGAAATATTGGCAAGAACAAAATAACCCCGAATGAGGAAGCCGTGAATGACTATATGTATAGCTTCAAGGCTTTGTTTGATGTAGTGGATTACTTTGTTGTGAATGTAAGTTCACCAAATACGCCGGACCTGCGGGCACTGCAGGATAAGGAGCCGCTTAAAAATCTCCTGCTTACACTGCAGGAAGAGAATAACAGGCATTCCAAACCTAAGCCACTGCTGCTTAAAATCGCCCCTGACCTTAACCTGAACCAGCTTAACGACATTATCGAGATTGCCACAGAGGCAAAACTAAGCGGCATTATTGCAACAAACACTACGGTTAGTCGGGCCGGGCTTTATACCTCGTCCAGGCAAATAGAGGCTATGGGCGCTGGCGGGCTCAGCGGCAAGCCATTGAAAGAACATTCCACTCAGATTGTCCGGCACCTGCGAACTTTTTTGCCCCAGGAGATCCGCGTAATTGGGGTGGGAGGTATTATGACGGCAGATGATGCCGTGGAGAAGCTTCAGGCCGGGGCAGACCTCATCCAGTTATATACTGGCTTCATCTATGAAGGCCCCTCACTCGTTGGCCGCATCAACAAAAAACTCTTGACTAAATAATTTAAATTGCCTGACTTTTTGCTGAGCGCTTCTTCCAAAAAAATGTAAATTTGGAATCTTTAACTAGTCAGAGGTATGGGCAAGAACACTTACAGAAACGATACGCTTGTAGGGCGGAAGAATGAGGTGCGTGGTAAGAACGAGCCACGGAGAGCAAATGTGCCGAAAAGTGAGATGCAGAAGCAGGCAAAAAAGAAATTTTCTTTTAAGCTGCCTACTTTGCCGAAGTTTCAGATTGGCTTCTTAAGTGATCGCCGGTTCAAGCTTGCCATCGGCTTTACTCTCCTTCTTTTTGCTTTTTGTATGACCATTGCTTTTGTCTCTTACCTGTTCACAGGTAATGCAGATCAAAGCGTAGTGGAGTCTGTAGATGGTGCCGGTTTAAAAGAATCAGGAAAGGAGGCCGAGAACTGGCTGGGCTTATTTGGTGCGTGGCTTTCTCATTTCTTTATTTATGAACTGGTAGGCATTGGTGCCTTCTTTATAATCCCTGTGCTTTTTGTTGGTGGTTTGCGCATCGTTTTCAAGCGTGTGACTACTTCCATGACCTATATCTTAGGCCTCTGCAGCTTTTGTATGCTGTGGCTGTGCCTGATGATGGGCTACGTGGTATTTGCTCTTGATGCAGTGGGCCCGCTTGGGTTTTTGGGAGGCGGCGTAGGTATAGAGGCAGCTATCTGGATTAATAGCCTGATCGGCTGGGGGGCATGGCTGTTTCTGGGATTCTTGTTGCTTGTATTCCTGGTTGGCTTCTTTAATATTACTAGTGTAAGCTGGGGGACGAAAACGGCGGATGAAACGGAAGAAGATTCAGCACAAGAATATAACCGTGCATCCTCTTTAGGAGATGTATTGGGTAATTCAGCCAGAGGTGTGAACCATACCGCTGATCCTACCGCCTCACTGGAGCATGAGGAGGAAGAGGAAGTGCTGTTTGATGAGGAAGACGACGAGATAAATCGTGCCCTGGAAATGGAATTAAGCACCATTTCTCCAAAAGAAGAAACTTCTGCAAAATCTGCTGGTCCTTCGTTGGAGCTGGATATTGAAGAGAGTGATGACCTTGTGCTGGATGGTTTTGATAACACCGAAGAGCCAGAAATGGAGCTGCAAATAGAGGAGACTCCTGAAGAAGAGGAAGCTTTTGGCGTAGCCGGTGAGAATTATGATCCTACTTTGGACCTGGCCCGTTACCAGTACCCGCATATAGACCTGCTGACTGACTATGGCAGCAGCAAGATACAAGTAAGCAAAGAGGAGCTGGAGGCTAACAAAGATAAGATCGTAGATACCCTTGGCCACTACAATATCAGTATTGCCAGCATTAAAGCTACTATCGGTCCAACTGTTACACTTTACGAGATCGTGCCGGATGCCGGTGTGCGTATTTCCAAGATCAAGAACCTGGAGGATGACATTGCGCTGAGTTTAGCGGCTTTGGGTATTCGTATCATTGCCCCGATTCCGGGTAAAGGTACCATTGGTATCGAGGTGCCGAACACCAAAAAGGAGATGGTTTCGATTAAGTCCATTCTTTCCACGGAGAAGTTCATGAAAAGCGATATGGACCTGCCGATCGCTTTTGGTAAAACCATCACAAACGAGGTTTTTATCACCGACCTTGCCAAAATGCCTCACCTGCTCATGGCGGGTGCTACTGGTCAGGGTAAGTCGGTTGGCTTGAACGCAATCCTTACCTCTTTACTTTACAAGCGTCATCCTTCGCAGCTCAAGTTTGTACTCGTTGACCCGAAAAAGGTGGAGTTGTCGCTGTTTAACAAGATTGAGCGCCACTTCCTGGCTAAGCTGCCTGACACGGACGAAGCTATCATCACCGATACCAAAAAGGTGGTGAATACGCTGAATTCACTTTGTATGGAAATGGACATGCGTTACGACCTGCTGAAGGATGCCGGATGCCGTAACCTGAAAGAGTACAACCGCAAATTTGTAGAGCGCAGGCTGAACCCGCAGAAAGGCCATCGCTTTATGCCCTACATCGTGCTGGTAATAGACGAATTAGCCGACCTGATGATGACTGCTGGTAAAGAGGTGGAAACGCCTATTGCGCGTCTGGCACAGCTGGCCCGAGCTATTGGTATTCACCTGGTGGTGGCCACACAGCGTCCGTCAGTCAACGTGATTACGGGTATCATCAAAGCAAACTTCCCGGCACGTATCTCTTTTAAAGTTACCTCCAAGATCGACTCCCGTACCATTCTGGATGCCGGTGGGGCAGACCAGCTTATAGGTCAGGGAGACATGCTGTTCTCAATTGGTTCTGATATGGTGCGTATTCAGTGTGCCTTTGTGGATACTCCGGAAGTAGACCGCATCTGCGACTTTATCGGGGAGCAGCAGGGATATAGCGATGCTTACCTATTGCCAGAGTTTGTGGGTGATGAAGGAGGTAACGAAAAGACTGACTTTGACCCAAGCTCTAAAGATTCACTTTTCGAAGAAGCAGCCCGCATTATTGTGCAGCACCAGCAGGGGAGTACTTCATTATTGCAGCGCCGCCTGAAGTTAGGCTATAACCGTGCAGGCCGTTTGATAGATCAGTTAGAGTCGGCCGGCGTGGTTGGTCCTTTCGAAGGAAGTAAGGCTCGTGAAGTATTAATTCCGGATGAGTATAGTTTGGAACAGTTATTGAATACGATGGGGTAGAGATACCTAAAAAGTAAATTATAGACATGAAAAGATTACTCTCTTTATTGCTGGCAGTGATGCTATTTGTTAATCTGGCAAACGCACAGCAAGATCCCAAGGCTGCGAAAATACTGAACGCCATGAGCCAGAAGTATAAATCCATGAAGGCCTTTAAAGCAAATTTTAGCCAGACACTGGAGAATCCTTCGGCCAAAGTAAAGGAAACGATGAATGGCGATATCCTGGTAAGCGGAAATAAATATCGTCTAGGTGTGAGCGGCCAGGAAGTTATCAGCGATGGTAAATTAATGTGGACGTTCCTAAAAGATGCTAATGAAGTGACCATCACTGAGTCTGACGAAGAGGCAGAAAGTATGTCTCCGAGCAAGATATTCGATATGTACAAGAAAGGTTATAAGTATGCTTATGCCGGTACAGAGACAATGGATGGTGTAAAGTATGATGTGATTGAGCTTTCTCCTGAGGATCGTACAAACCCGATTTTCAAAGTACGCTTGTTTATCAATCAGAAAGATAAGACGCTGAAGAGCTGGCAGATGTTCCGTAACAACGGTAACCGCTATACTTACACGATCAAGAATTTTCAGGCTAACCCAACCCTTGCCTCTGATGCTTTTTCCTTCAACAAAGCGAAGTACAAGGGTGTAACCGTGGTTGACCTTCGATAAAATACCAACCTTTTATGATTTGAAAAGGCTGCTCTTTTGGGGCAGCCTTTTCTTTTTTAGGAATTACCTGGAAACTACCTCTATCGTTTTTGTTATGACCTGATCCGGATAAACAGGCAGGAACTTAAAGGTATAAGTGCCAGGTGCTTCAGGCTTAAACTCATAAATTACCTGGCGGGTAGGGAGATCCATGGTGCAGAAGCCTTCCCGGTATTTTGGGTAAACTTCAATATAAGTCGCATCATTTTTCTTCTCAACTTTAAAAGATCCGAACTGCCCGCAGCCGTTATTTACTGTGAAGTAAATGGTGATCGGAACTGTGCTCCCCACTATAGCCGATTCAGGTGTATCTACTCTAGAAATATAGGATGGGTGTTCCTCCAGGGAATTTACTGGTTCATCGTCTTCTTTAGAGCAGCCTAGCAAAGAGAACACCACTATAAGGACTAACAAAAAGGTATATCGTGCCATAGTCTTTTTACTTCATTTATCTCTATGATAAGAGTCGCTTTAAATAAAATTGGTTGCAAGGCAGGTCAAAAAAGTACCCAAATGGACATGCTGCTTATTTATTCAACGAAGTATTATACAGAAGCAGGTAAAAAATGTAGTTTTGTCTATTCCATTTCATTCTCAAGATCATGACCAGAGAACAGCTATTCGAGCAAATCCTGTTAAAAAAATCTTACCTGTGTGTCGGGTTAGACACTGATCCTAAGAAACTGCCCGAGCACCTGCTGGATACTGAGGACCCGGTGTTAGAGTTTAACAGGCAGATAATTGAAGCAACCGCTGATCTATGTGTGGCCTATAAGCCCAACATTGCTTTTTATGAGGCACAAGGGCCACGGGGATGGATAAGCCTGGAGAAGACACTGCAGTATATACCAAAAGAAATTTTCACCATCGCGGATGCTAAGCGAGGCGATATAGGGAATACTTCTGAGCTGTATGCACGTGCCTTTTTTGAGACACTCAAGTTTGACTCGGTAACTGTTGCTCCTTATATGGGTGCAGATTCTGTAAAGCCTTTTCTGGTGCAGGGTGGCAAATGGGTGATTCTTTTAGCATTAACATCTAATTCAGGAAGCCAGGATTTCCAGATGCTGAAACTGGCAGATGGAAGCGAAGAGTATTTGTTTGAGCAGGTGCTGCGTGAAAGTTCCACGTGGGCCACTGCCGGGCAAATGATGTATGTGGTTGGGGCTACGCAGGCCGAGTACGTGCAGCGTGTAAGAAAATTAGTGCCAAATCACTTTTTGTTGGTGCCGGGAGTAGGAGCGCAGGGTGGAAGCCTAGAAGAAATATCCAGGCTGGGCATGAACCAACAGTGTGGCTTACTGGTGAACTCGTCACGTGGCATTATCTACGCCTCCTCCGGACGTGATTTTGCCGAAAGAGCCCGTGAAGCAGCCCTTCAAATCCAGCAGGAGATGGAAGGATATCTGGAGCAGTATGTACAGCACCTGTAAAACTAGTCTGAATAGGAGAACTACTCTATATGAATAACAATGATGTAATACGCCGGACCCGTTATACCTTTGAATTTGAGGATTCAAAGATGATAGAGCTATTTGCTTTGGGTGGCAAGGAAGTGACGCGTGCACAGGTAAGCGACTGGCTAAAAAAAGAGGACGACCCTGAATACAAAAAAATAGATGATGAGCACCTGGCCACTTTCCTGAATGGATTGATTATTGAAAAGCGTGGTAAAAAGGAAGGCCCACAGCCTGTTGCGGAGAAGCGGTTGAACAACAACATCATTCTCAGGAAGTTAAAGATAGCTTTGAATCTGAAGGATGAGGATATCATAGAAATTCTAAAATTAGCCAGGTTTCTGTTAGGGAAGCACGAGTTAAGCGCCTTCTTTCGGAATCCTGGCCAAAGCCAGTATCGTCTGTTAAAAGACCAGATCCTGCGCAACTTTCTGCATGGCATGCAGATCAAATATCACCCTAACAGCAAAGAATAGGGGTGCGCCTAATGCAGGAAAATTTATCTTTATTCCCTTTTTTTTCGCTGACTCACCATTTCCCAAACTTATAGCAAGTGAAAGAAGACTTCCTGCACTATATCTGGCGACACCAGTACTTTAGCAAATCAGGTCTGGCAACGGTTGGAGGAGAAGAAGTGCAGGTGCTTCGGACAGGCTTCTATAATACTGATGCTGGTCCTGACTTTAGGGAAGCCTTAGTTAAGATTGGAAATGTGGAGTGGTCGGGTAGCGTGGAGGTACATATCAGTGCTTCTGACTGGTACAAGCACCAGCACCAGACGGATGCGAAGTATGACCAGGTCGTTTTGCATGTAGTCTGGGAAGCAGACAAGGCTGTTTACCGGCAGGATCATAGTCTGGTGCCAGTACTTGAGCTGAAAAGCCGTGTTGATCTGGCGCTGCTGCAACGTTATGAGAAGCTGCAACAGTCACAAGCAGTCATTCCCTGCGCAGCCTTTTGGGCCTATGTACCCGAAGTAACGAAGCTAAGCATGATGGAGCGATCCCTGATTGAGCGCCTGGAGCTGAAAGGAGAGGAGGTACTGCAGGTTTACAAAGGGTACGGAAACGATTGGGAGCAAACTGCTTACCACACATTACTGCGCAGCTTCGGGTTTAAAACGAATCAACAGGCTTTTGAGCTACTGGCAAAGGCGCTGCCCCAGAAAGCAATCCGTCAGCACCAGCCCTCACAATTTCAGCTGGAGGCGCTGCTGTTTGGGCAGGCCGGTTTTCTGAAGGATGCAGAAGATGAGTATGCTTCTCAATTGCAAAAAGAGTACATTTTCCTGAGCCACAAGTATAAGTTGCAGTCTCTGGCAATGCAGCCCCATCAATGGAATTTTCTACGGATGCGGCCAGCCAACTTCCCCACTATGCGTTTAGCCCAGTTAGCGGCTGTGCTGCATCAGCAATCTGCTGTTTTCGCTGTTCTATTGGATACAACTGCCTCGAAAGAGTATGAGTCCTGGTTCAGAGCCCCGGTGTCTTCTTATTGGCAACAACATTATATGTTTGGCAGAGCGGTAAAGAACAACCAGGTAGGCATGGGGAAAAGCAGTGCTCAGAATCTCATCATAAACGCCGTAGTTCCTCTTCTGGCAGCTTACGCCAGCTATAGTGGGAACAGAGATTACTTGGAAAAAGCCATTACCCTGCTGGAACTGGTGAAAGAGGAAAGCAACCAGTATACCCGCAAGTATGAAGAGTTGGGTTGGAAGCTAAAGTCGGCAGCGGATAATCAGGCTGCTTTAGGTCTTTATAAGTTATACTGTGCGCCCGTAAACTGCCTGCATTGTGGGGTAGGGAACAAGCTCATGAAGCAAAAAACAGGCTCTGCATGAGTGTGATAGTCTTTTTTACTAATATAATGCTGCTGCTGTTACTGGTGTGGTGGCTGTGGAAGCAGCCTTGCCTAAACAGCATCAGGCCTTATGTGCTTCCTGCTTTAGCTTTTAAACTAGTCTGCGGTGTTCTTGTAGGATTACTGTACCATCATTATTATAAGGAAGGCGATACCATCACTTTTAAAAATGCTTCGCTTATACTGTCAAGCTATGCTAAGCAAGATCTGACTGGCTATATCCGACTAATTCTTTTTAATGAATTTAGTAGTGAAAGCTTCCGGTCCTCAGTACCGTTTTCCCGCCTCCCAAACTTCTCCAACTCCTTCTTCTTTATAAAGCTCCTGAGCCTGTTCAACCTGCTCACAAACAGCAGCTATTACCTGAATGCGCTTTATCTGTCCCTGTTTAGTTTCTGGGGTACTGCCACACTGGTGACAACACTTGTGAAGCTGGAGCCAAAATATAAAATGGCAGCCGTTATAGCTTTTTTATACTTCCCGTCGGTGGTATTCTGGAGCTCAGGGGTTTTGAAAGATAGCTTAATATTTGGCAGCATGTGCTGGGTAATCGCGATGGCTTTAGAGCTTGCCTCAGGGAAACGCCTTGAGAAATTAAATTGGTTGCTGATGCCGCTACTGCTTTACCTGTTTGTCCGGTTAAAATTCTTCCTGGCATTGCTACTGCTTCCACTTCTGCTGATCTATTTGCTTGTGCGCATTACAGCAAACAAAACAAAGCATTTAAAATCGCTGGGAGCACAGCTGGTAGCCGTAGGGCTTTCTGCTTGTTTCTTTGGGGTGATCGGGGCGTGGCTGGTAAAGGAGTATAACAATGCCTTCTTCTACAGAAACCTGGTTTATACCTATGATGAAATGCTCAAGTTATCGGTGGGGCAGCCCAGCATAAAGTTCACAAAACTGGAGCCTACCCTGAGCAGCATGTTGCTTAATGCACCGGAGGCTTTATTTGGCGCTATTTACAGGCCCTTTATCTGGGAGGCGGCAAATAACCCGCTGCATTTGCTGATGGGTTTTGAAAACCTCGTGATCTTATTGCTTACTATAGTTGCAATAGCCGCCCTGCTATTACAAAAGAAACGTCTTCCTACACCAAAGCAGCTGCTGTTCTTACTCATTATACTTTCCTTTGGGGTGATAATTGGCTTAACTACGCCCAACTTCGGAACACTTAGCAGGTATCGGATAGCATTCCTGCCTTTCCTGGTGTACCTGCTACTTCAAAGCAGTTATGTGCAGCACCTTTTGCAAAAGCTTCAGGCTAAGCCCCACTTTTAAACTCCCGCGCTTCTTCGTACCTTTGCGCCTTATTTAAGAGACTTATGCAAAATCCTGTTATCATATTAGGCGCCCGGAAGTTGGGAACTGCCGCACTCGACATTTTTAACAGTAACAATGTAGTGGTGTACTGTTTTCTGGATGATGACCAGAAACTGCAGCAACAGGAGGTGAACAACATCGCGGTGATGGGCAGCACTGAAGACAGTGAATTTCTGAAACTGATCGGGAAGACCTGCGATGTGTTTGTAGCCCTTGAGGACACTGCTGCCCGTAAAGGAGCCGTTAAGATGCTGAAAGAGGATTATAAAGCAGTGCCTGTTAATGCCATTCATCGTTTCAGTGCAGTGTCCGAATTCGCTTGGTTAGGGCATGGCAACATGATTGCTGCTGGAGCTGTTGTGAACAACAACGCGAAGATTGGTAGCCACACACTTATTCACTCCAATGCTGTGGTAGAGGCCTATGCAGAAATAGGTGACTTCGTGCAAGTTGGGGCTGGTGCAGTGATCAACTCGGAGGTAAAGATTGAGGATGGTGCTTTTATAGGCTCTGGTGCTGTGGTTGTATCTGGTGTGAAGATCGGCAAGAATGCCCGCGTTGGTGCCGGCGCAGTGGTAGTGGCGGATGTGCCTGCTAAAGCAACTGTATTTGGCAATCCTGCTGCTCCGGTAAAATAAACTTTTGTAGCTATATCTGCTGTTAAGGCAGAACTGATAAAAGTCATTTTAAGGACTTAAAGCAGTTGCTACTTTTGCAGAACAATTAATTAATATCAAACACTAAGCTGAAACTTAGCAGTTATGAACAAACCCTATAGCATATTACTTTACTACTGCTATGCGCAGATAGAGAATGCAGAGGCATATCGTGATGAACATCACCTGCTATGCCTGAATTTAAATCTTTTAGGTCGCATCATTGTATCTGATGAGGGACTTAATGGTACTGTTTCCGGTCTGAAAGAGGATTGTGAGAAGTACATGGAGGCGTTAAAAGCAGATCTTCGCTTCGCTAAAACTGATTTTAAGGTAGATGAATCTGACAAGCACGCTTTTGCTAAACTGCATGTGCGTTACAAGTCTGAGATTGTACATTCTGGTTTAAGGCACATCGACCCCAACAAACGCACAGGTGTACACCTGTCGCCGGAGGAGTTCAAAGCACTAAAAGATCAGGAAGATGTAGTGGTGCTTGATGTACGTTCTGATTATGAGCATAGCGTTGGGCGCTTCAAAAATGCCGTTACCCTTGATATTGAGAACTTCCGTGAGTTTCCGGATAAGGTGAACGAACTGAAGGAAAAGTATAAAGATAAGAAAGTACTTACGTACTGCACTGGCGGTATCAAATGCGAAAAAGCAAGTGCCTTTCTGCTGGATCAGGGGTTTGAAAATGTATACCAGCTGCATGGCGGGATTATTAAATATGGCATGGAAGCCGGAGGGGAAGACTTTGAAGGCAAGTGCTATGTATTTGACAACCGTGTGGCAGTTGATATAAATAAGGTGAATCCGACTGTTGTATCTGAATGCCATGTGTGTGGAACAAAGAGCGATCGTATGGTTAACTGCGCCAACTCTGTTTGTAACCTGCATGTACCCATCTGCGAGAAGTGTGGCTGGAAAATGGATGGAGCGTGCTCAACTGAATGTAAGGAGCATCCTGACAAACGCCCTTACGACGGCACCGGTTACTATCAAAAAGAGATGAATGGCTATAATCCTTTAAAAGGATTCAACCGCAAAAAGAAATCTGACGTACAAATATAAGTATTCTCTAAAGCTCAAGAAAAGCGTGGCCTTTATGGCCGCGCTTTTCGTTTTATATATCTTTACCGGAAATCTCCAGCAGAGGCAACGCTAAACGAGCACGAACAATAAAATTATGACTGCAATTCCAGAATCTGAATTGATAATAAATCCGGATGGTAGCATTTACCACTTGAACCTACTCCCAGAGCACATATCTGATACCATCATCACTGTAGGAGACCCGGAACGGGTAGCCAGGGTTAGTAAGTATTTTGATGCAATAGAGGTGAAGATTGCGAAGCGTGAATTCGTAACGCATACCGGATACTACAAGGGTAAACGCCTCACCGTTATCTCTACAGGTATGGGTACTGATAACATCGATATCCTGATGAATGAATTGGACGCACTGGTAAATATTGACTTTGTTTCCAGAAAGCCAAATGAGGAAAAGATAAGACTGAAGATCGTAAGGATCGGTACATCAGGCTCTCTACAGGAAGACGTGCCGTTAGGCAGCCACCTGGCCTCCCACCATGCTGTGGGCTTGGACTCATTGATGGAGTTTTACCCACTGGAACAGGACGAGAATGAACTGAGCATTTCAGAGGCTTTACAGAAAGAGTTGGATATAAGCTTCAGGCCGTATTGTGTCAGTGGCTCACAAGAGCTTGTTGATAAAATAGCTTTCGATATGATTCCGGGCAATACCCTTACCTGTCCCGGCTTTTATGCTCCGCAGGGCCGTGTGCTTCGTGCGGGATTAAAAAATCAGCAACTGCTTCAGAAGTACCAAAGTTTTCGGGTATGTGACTTTAGATTGACAAATTTCGAGATGGAGACAGCTGGCTATTATAGCTTAGGTCGCCTTTTAGGGCATGACATGCTGTCTTTGAACGCTATTGTTGCAAACAGGATTACACAGAAGTTTGCTGAAAACGCAGACCAGGTAGTGGATGACCTGATTGTGAAAGTACTGGAGCGAATCTAAGACTACAGTTTCACATAACAGGAAGGGCCTCTTTAAAGAGGCCCTTCCTGTTATGTGGAATCATGTTGAAACCTGCTAAGATTGTTAAAGTTTCTGCAGGAATGCCAGCGTATCAACCCCGTCGGCATAGTCCCATGGCATCGGGCATTGCGCCTCGCCAAAAGGAATGGTACCTTCCAGCCAGCCATGAGCTGAAACCACACATTGTGTTTTATCCTTCAGGGGATCTAACTTGTGACGCAGGTCCGAAAGAGAAGTAAAGGTTTCGTAGAAAAGCACAGAGATCGGTGAAACAAGATTTTCACTTTCCTGCACTAATAAAAAGCCGTTATCAACGTGTGGCACCCGGTTTACCAGCAAGATTGACTTGTTGTAATCATAGTTATTGCGGTATTTGTGATGATCCAGTAAACTCTCCCATGCCGTATTGGCTTCAAAGAACTTATCAAAGGTGTATCCCTCCGGCACAAACACTTTAGACACGTTGCGGCAGCCCAGGCCATAGTACCTGAATACATCCTCCCCTAAAGCTTGCAGTTCTTCTTTTTCTTCGTGACCGGTAAGTATACCGATGCTGCTGCGGTTCTTTCTGATAATGTGCGGCCTTTTGGCAAAGTAGTACTCAAAGTAGCGTGCTGTATTATCAGATCCGGTGGCTATAATGGCATCAGCTCCTTTTAAAATAGGCACAAACTCTATTTTATTCGCAAAGGCTGGTTCAATGGCGATTAGCATGTCTGCCAGTTTTTTCATAAGCACCTCATCATCAGAGCTCAGCTTGGCCAACAGGTCATGTCCGCTTATGAGCACCGACAGAAAATCATGGAACCCAACCATCGGAATATTACCCGCCATCACTACGCCAACTTTTTTAGGTGTAACCTGTTTGAGGTGGTAAGGGTAAAGCCACTCACGGAGGTACTGCGGATTCAAAAGCCTGGCAATGCCTCTTATGGCACACGAAACGTTCTCCTCAGTGAACCATGGATTACGCGAGGAAGCCAGGCGCGCCCAGGCAGCATGGTCTTCCGGAGTAAGGTTTTGAATCTGTTTTCCCAGCTCAATAAAAGCTTCTATCCTGTTCTCTAAGGTCATGGCAGTGTGCTTGTGGTAAAAATTATTTGATAAGGATACTTATTGTTCCTAATTTTGTTTGTTAAACAAAGTAGAATACAAAAGTATAAAAAATATACAGGAGATACGACTATGGCGATAATGATAACCGATGAGTGTATAAACTGCGGAGCCTGCGAGCCGGAATGCCCAAACACTGCTATTTACGAAGGTGGCATGGAATGGACATGGGGAGGTGGTACCGAACTGAAAGAGGTTGAGATCGACGGAGGAGAGATCATCCCCGGAGATGCTGCACAAACACCTATTTCAGATGAGTTTTACTACATCGTTTCAGATAAATGTACTGAGTGCATGGGCTTCCATGAGGAGCCGCAGTGTGCTGCCGTCTGCCCTGTGGATTGCTGCGTCGATGATCCAGACTACCGCGAGACAGAGGAAGAGCTGTTGGCAAAGAAAGACTGGCTGCACCAGGCAAGCTAAGTATACTTTACCTAAAGCACAGAAGCCTGCCTCTCCGGCAGGCTTTTCTTTTTGCCTGTAGTGCATTATCAGATTCAACCATTTTGCAATTAGCAGACAACAATTAATTCAAATTCGCTAATTTTGCTTTTTAGCTCAACACGCCGAAAAACTAGTATAAGATGTCGATTTCAACAAAATATAACCCCAAGGAAGTAGAGAAGAAGTGGTACGATAGCTGGATGCAGCGCGGCTTCTTTCACTCTGAGCCTAATCCAAAAAAAGAGCCATATACCATCGTGATCCCGCCACCAAACGTTACAGGTGTGCTGCACATGGGCCATATGCTTAACAACACCATTCAGGATGTGCTTATTCGCCGTGCGCGTATGCAGGGCAAAGAGGCCTGCTGGGTGCCGGGCACTGACCACGCTTCTATTGCCACAGAGGCGAAAGTGGTGGCTATGCTGAAGGAAAAAGGCATCAACAAAAGCGACCTTACCCGCGAGGAGTTCCTGAAGCATGCTTGGGAGTGGAAAGAGAAGTATGGCGGTATTATTCTGGAGCAGCTGAAGAAGCTTGGTGCCTCCTGCGACTGGGAGCGCACCCGGTTTACAATGGAAGACGATATGAGTGCTGCCGTTATCGAAGTATTCGTGGACCTGTACCGTAAAGGTCAGATTTACCGCGGCGTACGCATGGTAAACTGGGACCCGCAGGGCCAGACGGCTCTTTCTGACGAAGAGGTTATTCCGAAAGACACAATGGCTAAAATGTACCACCTGAACTACGAAGTAGTGGCAGACGGTGCAGCAGAGCCTTCTTACATCACCGTAGCAACATCACGCCCCGAGACTATCATGGCTGACGTGGCTGTGGCTGTAAACCCAAGCGATGAGCGCTACAAGCACCTGCACGGTAAGTCAGTTCGTATTCCGCTATTGGGTAAAGAAATTCCGGTGATCCTGGATGAGTATGTAACTATTGAATTTGGTACGGGAGCTCTTAAAGTAACACCAGCCCACGATCTGAACGACTATGAACTGGGCCAGAAGCACAAACTGCCCACCATCGATATACTGAACAACGATGGTACGCTTAATGAGCAGGCACAGCTGTATGTAGGGCAGGATCGTTTTGCAGCGCGCCGAAAAATTGTAAAAGATTTACAGGAAGCCGGCTTACTGTTAAAAGTTGAGGAGTATGCCTCTGTGTTGCAAACTTCTGAGCGTACGGGTGCCGTGATTGAGCCGCGCCTCTCTATGCAATGGTGGTGCAAGATGGATAAGATGTCGAAGCCCGCGTTAGAGGCTGTGATGAACGATGAAATTCGCCTGCATCCTCCGAAGTTTAAAAACATGTACCGCTCCTGGATGGAGAACGTGCGTGACTGGTGTATTTCGCGCCAGTTATGGTGGGGACAGCAGATTCCGGCTTACTACCTGCCGGATGGTTCTTATGTAGTGGCAACCACTGCAGAGGAGGCTTTGGTACAGGCTCGTAAGGAAAGCGGTAATGAAAACCTGCAGCTCTCTGACCTGCGTCAGGATGAAGACGTGCTGGATACCTGGTTCTCGTCGTGGTTGTGGCCAATCTCAGTTTTTGATGGCTTCAAAGATCCTGATAACAAGGATATTCTATACTATTACCCAACCAATGACCTGGTAACTGCGCCGGAAATCCTGTTCTTCTGGGTAGCCCGTATGATCATGGCCGGTTTCGAATTCCGCAACGAGATGCCGTTCCGCAATGTGTACCTGACAGGTATCGTGCGTGATACGCAGGGGCGTAAAATGTCGAAACAGTTAGGCAACTCACCGGACCCGCTGGACCTTATCAAGCAGTACGGCGCCGATGGCGTACGTGCGGGTATGCTGTTCAGTTCACCAGCCGGTAATGACTTATTGTTTGATGAGAAGCTGGTAGAACAGGGACGTAACTTCAGCAATAAGATATGGAATGCCTTCAGGCTAATTAAAGGATGGGAGGTAGATGAAAGTCTTCCGTTCCCGAATGAGATAGCTACGCAATGGTTTGAATCTCGCTTCAATGAGGCTTTTGTTCAGATTGAGGACCATTTCAGCAAATTCCGTATTTCAGATGCTTTGCTTACAGTTTATAAGCTGGTTTGGGATGACTTTTGCTCTAATTACCTGGAAATGATCAAGCCTGCTTATCAGCAGCCTATTGATAAGCAGACATTGGATATAACAGTTAGTTTACTGGAGAAAGTGCTGAAGGTGTTACATCCGTTTATGCCGTTCATCACAGAGGAAATCTGGCATGAACTGAAGGAGCGTAATGACAAGGAGTATCTGATTGTGGCGGAGTGGCCAAAGCGTGACAAATTCGATAAGAAGTTCATTGAGCAGATGGAAAGCGTGCTGAACGTGATTGGTTCTATCCGTAACATCCGTAACTCCAAGAATATTGCTAACTCCAAGCAACTGGACCTCTTCATTAAGGTAATGAGCCATGACCAGTATGAGCCATACTTTGGTATAATGCGCAAGCTGGCAAACCTGGATGAAATTAAATTTGTAGAGGAGAACATAGAGGGTGCCATTAGTTTCATTGCTTCTGGTGACGAGTTCTTTATCCCAATGGAGGGCAATATTGATGTGGAAGCAGAGCGGGAGCGCCTGAAGAAGGAGTTGGAGTATACCAAAGGCTTTCTGATTGCTGTAGATAAAAAGCTTAGTAACGAACGCTTTGTAAGTGGCGCTCCGGAGGCAGTTATTGCCAATGAGCGTAAGAAGAAAGCCGATGCCGAGGCCAAAATAAATGCCATAGAGCAGAGTCTGGCTTCTTTGTAAGTAAATATATTTTAATAAATCAGAAGGGCCACCCTAACCAGGGTGGCCCTTCTGATTTATCGGATAGAGCTACTATAATCCTTCAGCAGTTTTTGAACTTCCTCCTTGTATTCGGGGAGCAGATCATTCAACCCTCTTTTAGGAGAGGTGTAACTTATCTCTACTCTTTTTTCGCCAAGCTTATAGGCTAACAGACCCTGCTCAGCCTCTGTCAGGTAAACAAGCTTGTCAGGATCTGAGGAAGTGGCTACCTGATAGGTACGAAAAGTGAAGTCATTCGTAATGCGGTGCTGGGAGGGCGGCCTGTTCTCCAGGTAGCGCTGTGTTATAACCGTATCCAGGTGAATATTACTTTCTATCTGAGTTATACTGTACAAATCACCTTCGTCAAATTTCCACTGCTTTACCTGGTGTGGTCCCTGCTGGCGCTCAGAATAGGTAGCGTTGCTTAAATCAAGGTTTGAAACCAAGCCAAACAACTGTAAATCATTTTGTATGGTTTGTAAAGAAGCCGTTTCTGAAGTGTTGTCGCTGATAAAGTAACGGCTGCTCCGGAGTAAGTCTGCATCTTTTTGAATATCCTGCTGCAAACGTAATTGTTCAGGTCCAGACAGAACAAAAGACAGGAGCAAAGGAAGTATAGTGTTTAATAACATCATAAGCTTGTTTTTATAGTTTATACTTCTCCTATCAAATCTTGTGCTGAACTTATAGGCTGGAATTATCTACCACTGTCCAATTGATGTTGCCATTGTTTACTTCATACTTAAGCAGCATATATCCTCCAATGTGGCCATCCTCATAATAAGCAAGGGCATATCTGTCATTCAGGATTCGGCTGTCGCGAATGGCCATTTTACCACCTACTACACCTTCTCTTGGAATAAGCTTGCTCTGTTTGCGGTTCAGGTCATTCATCAGGTCCGATTCTGGGTTCTGTAACCCTTTGCGCTTCAGTCGTTGTATGTCGCTCTCACTAAGAGAGCCCAGCTCATCAACAAAAGCTGCTCCCCCGGGAGGTGTCATACCCACGGTATCAGGTGGTAAAACCATCTCTTCCATCGATTCTGTTCGATCCTCTTCCATGTCACGGTCAATTTCAGCTACTTCCTGGCCTAAAATTTCCAATTTGTTTTCGGCCTCTTGTTTCTGCCAGTAAAAGTAGATTGCCAGAAACAGGAAAATGATTGCTAACATCCAGGGTAAAATATTTCTCATAGTTTTGTTTTTATGCCAGCCACATAATAAGTATTGCAGCTAAAAGTTATACTTCTATATTGACAAAAAGATACTCGTAAAGCTTTGTCAGGTAAGTTCCTAACAAGAGAGCCTGCTACATACATGATGTAGCAGGCTCTTTATATAAAGATTCCTTTTACAGGATCTTTGTCTTTAGATTGTCTGGTTTACATCGAAGTTCTCCAGGTAATCAGCTACACGGCGTACGAACATGCCACCCAGCGAGCCATCTACAACACGGTGGTCGTAAGAGTGCGACAGGTACATGAAGTGACGGATACCGATCAGGTCACCTTCCGGAGTCTCGATAACCGCTGGTTTCTTCTTGATAGCGCCAACAGCCATGATGGCCACCTGTGGCTGCATAATAATCGGAGTACCCATTACATTACCGAAAGAACCTACGTTAGAAACTGTGTAGGTGCCGCCAGAAAGATCGTCCGGAGTAAGCTTGTTGTTACGACCACGGTTTGCCAGGTCGTTTACTTTCTTAGTAAGGCCATTCAGGTTTAACTGATCAGCATTTTTAATGTTCGGAACGATCAGGTTACCGCTTGGCAATGCTACTGCCATACCAATGTTGATGTCTTTGTGGCGAATGATAGTACCACCGTCCACAGAAACATTGATCATTGGATAATCTTTGATAGCCTTCGCAATAGCATCTATGAAGATAGGAGTGAAGGTAAGGTTTTCACCTTCGCGCTTCTTATACTCATTCTTCCACTTGTTTCTCCAGTTCACGATGTTTGTAACATCGGCTTCTACAAAAGAGGTTACGTGCGGAGAGATGCGCTTGCTGTCAACCATACGGTCAGCGATCATCTTACGCATGCGGTCCATCTCGATCAGTTCCACATTACCGCCATAAGAGGAGGCTGGTTTCACCTGAGGAGCAGCTGGCTGTGAAGCAGCAGGTGCAGCAGCCGGGGCCTGTGTCTGAGGTTGTGCCTGTGGCTGCGCAGGAGCCTGAGCAGCAGCAGCTTGCTGAGGTGCATTGCCACGGTTCTCCAGGTAACTCATGATATCTTTCTTCGACACACGACCTTCTTTGCCAGTGCCTGGAACGTATTCCAGTTCCTGCATTGATATTCCTTCTTCGCGTGCAATGTTCAGCACCAGAGGAGAATAGAAACGGCCAGTAGCCGGCTGATCTAATTTAGCAGCAGAGGACTCACTTGTAGCAGTTGCGGCAACAGTTTGCTGGGGAGCAGCCTGTGGCGCGGCAGCGGCAGGTGTTTCAGTGGCAGCAGGGGCAGCAGATCCTGTGTCTTCTCCATTAGTGGAGATGATGGCAATAGGAGCTCCAACGGCCACCACATCGCCTTCGTTTACAAGAATCTCTTTTAGTACACCACCTTGAATAGCAGGTACTTCTGTGTCCACTTTGTCTGTAGCTACTTCCAGCACCGACTCATCCTGCTCAATAGTGTCACCCACATTTTTGAGCCATTTAAGAACAGTACCTTCCATGATACTTTCGCCCATTTTGGGCATAACCATTTCTACAAGAGCCATTTATATCTTAGTTATTTTAAACTTAGTTTTAGGATATATAGGATTTTCCGTAACAAAGTTAAGGAATTTAGCCTATTCCTCAACGGTTGAGGTTAAACTTTGACGTACCAGGTTCAGGACGGCCATAGCGGTATACTCAATATTCAGAAGTCTGTCTTTGTTAAAGTTGAGCAGCTTTGCCACTGTTCTGGCTTTATCAGCATAAGCAATCCAGATGGTGCCCACAGGTTTGGCAGGCGTGCCACCCCCCGGACCTGCAATGCCACTGGTGGCTACCCCAATGTCTGTGTTGAATTTCTGCCGTACATTTTCAGCCATTTCCTTCACGGTTGCCTCACTTACGGCACCATGCTGCTGAAGGGTTTCGGTTTTTACATTCAGTTCCCGAATTTTTACTTCGTTATGATAGGCAATTATACTTCCCTGGTAGTAATCGGAACTGCCACTTATACTCGTGATTTTATGCGCCAGATAACCGCCTGTGCAGCTTTCGGCTGTGGCAATAGTAAAGCCTCGCGCTTTCAGCAACTGGCCCACAGCCTCCTCTAAAGAAATCTCGCCCAATGCAAAAATATAGTCCGGAATGATCTGAAGCAGCTTCTCAACTTCTGCCTGCATCTCCTGTTCTAACTGTGCGGCATCAGAGCCTTGCCCCGTCAGGCGTAGGCGCACGCCTCCCAGGTGAGGCAAGTAGGCAAGTTTAATGTGCTGAGGTAAACTCTTCTCCCAGGCCTCCAGCTTATCAGAAAGCATGGATTCAGGAATACCTACCGTCTGGACGACTTTATGAATGATTTCAGGGGTTTTGAAGTATGCTTTTAACTGTGGCAGCACAGTAGCTGTCATCATGCGCTTCATTTCAAATGGCACACCTGGCATTGAAACAAACACTTTTTCATCTTGCTCAAACCACATACCAGGAGCAGTACCCAGCACATTGCGAATAGGGGTGCAGGTCTCCGGTAAGAAAGCCTGCTGCCGGTTTAGCTCTGTCAGTTCCCGGCCACGGGCTTTGAATATCTCTGTCACATCTGTGAGAGAAGGCTCATGCAGTTTAAGCTTTGTTTTGAAGTAGCCGGTTAATACCATTTTTGTCAGGTCATCTTTGGTGGGGCCAAGTCCGCCTGTTATCAGAATGATGTCTGCCCTTGTTTTGGCATCGTCTAAAGCTTTGATTATATGCTCTGCACTATCCGAGATGGAAGTTATCTGCTTTACCCGGATTCCTATTTTTGTAAGCTCCGTACCCATCCAGGCAGAATTTGTATCCACGATCTGGCCAAACAGAATTTCATCTCCGATGGTGATTATTTCTGCAATAACAGCTTTCATATATATTTTGGTCTGATTTATGCGTAGGTCAGTTAAACTCATTCAAGTTAAAGATGTTCTAGCGATATGAAAAAACTACTTTACACTTCTTTTATAGCTGTTGCTCTTGGAGCCTCTGCCTGCACGGCAACCGATATTCAGCGAACGATGGATGGCGTGCTTGCCGGAGCCGGTACTGGCACTCCTGTTAGCCGTGATGAAGTTGCCGCAGGTCTTAAACAAGCCCTTGAGGTCGGTATTAAAAACGGGTCTAACCAAGCCTCCCAGACAGATGGTTACTACAAGAACTCCCTGATCCGCATTCCTTTTCCGGAGGATGTGAAGCGCGTGGAGAAAACACTGCGCCAGGTAGGTCTGGGAAATGAGGTGGACAGGTTTGTCCTGACCCTGAACAGAGGAGCAGAAGATGCAGCAAAAAGCGCCGTTCCTATCTTTGTAAATGCTATCAAGCAGATGACCATTGCTGATGCCTGGGCTATATTAAGAGGAGATAAAGATGCCGCAACGCAGTACCTGAAGCGCACTACTTCTCAGCAGCTTTACAACGCTTTTAACCCGGTCATGGTAAAGTCACTGGAAAAGACAAATGCCACTAAGTACTATGCTGATATTGTAAATCAGTACAATAAGATACCGCTCACCCAGAAGGTTAACCCTGACCTGGATGACTATGCCACTCAAAGAGCCATAGATGGTCTTTTTGTATTAGTTGCGCAGGAGGAGGCAAATATCCGCGAAAACCCGTTCGCACGTACGACTGAACTGCTTCGCCGTGTGTTCACGAAGGAAAACCAGTCATAGACTAAATTACTTACTTACCTGTTTTCGCACCCGCTTTGCTTTTGTAGCAGAGCGGGTGCTTTTTTTATGGAACATAAAGTGTTGAATAAAAGTACAATACAGCAAACTGGAAAAATGGCCTCGCGTCTGGCGGTTGATTAACACTACTGAAGCAAGCACTACTATGGAAAACAAACCTTTTAAGTATAATTCGATTACCAAAGAGAAAGATTTAGATGTTCTGATTGAGGAGATAGGAGATGCCCGCGTTGTGATGCTGGGAGAGGCCTCTCACGGAACATCGGAATATTATACCTGGCGAACGGCCATATCCAGGAGGCTTATACAGGAAAAAGGTTACAATTTTGTTGCCGTTGAAGGTGACTGGCCAGAGTGCTATGCCGTGAACAGGTTCATAAAAGGGTATCAGAACTCCGGTAGCAAAATAGCCGATGTGTTGCAGGTGTACAGGCGCTGGCCAACCTGGATGTGGGCAAACTGGGAGGTTGCGGCTCTGGTGGAGTGGATGCGTGATTTCAACCATCTTAAAAACGGGAGCGAAAAAGCCGGCTTTTATGGACTGGACGTGTATAGTCTTTGGGAGTCGCTGGAGCAGGTACTTAAGTTCCTGGAGAACAATGATGGACAAGCAGCAGAGGCCGCTAAAATGGCTATAAATTGTTTTGAGCCTTTCAACCGCGACCCACAAACCTATGCGCGTGCCACAGCCTTTGTGCCTACTGATTGTGAAAATGAAGTGATTGAGATGCTGCAACGGATACAACAACACCGAAGCTTTACAGACGATCCGGAGCATGACTTCAATACCAATCAGAACGCCTTGGTAGCTGTAAACGCAGAGAAGTACTACAGGGCAATGGTGAGGGGAGGAGCAGGATCCTGGAATGTGCGCGACAGCCATATGATGGAAACGCTTGACAGGTTGCTGGAACTACATGGGCCTGAAGCAAAGGGAATTGTGTGGGAGCATAATACCCATATCGGAGATGCCAGTTTTACCGATATGGCGGATGACGGGATGTTTAACATCGGACAGCTTGCCCGTGAAAATTATGGACGTGACAATGTGAAGCTGGTAGGCTTTGGAACCTACCAAGGCAGTGTGATAGCCGGCAGGGCCTGGGGAGCCCCGATGCAGAAAATGGATGTGCCGCCTGCCGCAGAGGGTAGCTGGGAGCGGATGCTGCATGAGATCAGCACCGACGATAAGATCATACTCTCAAAGGACCTGCGTGAAGTTCCTGAGTTGAAAAAGCGGATCGGGCACCGTGCTATTGGGGTAGTGTATGACCCGAAGTATGAAATGTACGGCAACTATGTACCAACCATTATCCCGGACCGGTACGATGCCTTTATTTATTTTGATGAAACGGAAGCTGTGCACCCGCTTCACATGAAGACACGCGGTGGCAAGGAGCCGGATCTTTATCCATGGAACTTCTAAAGTAACATAAACCCAATAAAGCAGAAGCCTGCAGGATCTTATTACTGCATACTTCTGCTTTATTGGGTGAGAATATAAATTTCAACTTATGCTTTTGGCTGCCTATTCCTTATGATACAGGCTAAATTTTGCGCAATAGTTATGCTTCAACGCTAGGGTCTACTTTTTCTACCTTAGAGCCCACAAAACCATAGTACACAATATACAGATAGCAGAACAGAGGTACGATGAAGGATAGCTGAAGGCTACCGGTTATGTCTGCTATATATCCTTGCAGTGGTGGAATAATAGCACCACCAACAATGGCCATCACCAATAATGAAGAACCCTGACTGGTGTGTACCCCTAACCCTTTTATGGCAAGTGTAAAAATTGTCGGAAACATGATTGAGTTAAACAAACCAACGGCAATTACAGCCCACATAGCAACCGCACCTGTTGTAAGCATCGTAATCAGAAGCAAGGTGATTACAGCAGTGGCAAAAAAACCTAATGTTCTGTTAGGTAAAAATCTGCCAAGCAGCAGCACCAGGAAGTTTACAACAATAAGACCCAGTACGATCAATGCCTCCTGCTGACCATATATAGCAAATACCATAGTAACTACAATGGCCGTGATAGCACCAATGATCAAGTATTTACGACTTTGATTTTTGAACTCGGCAAGCGCTACGGCACCAAAGAACCTTCCAATCATGGCACCACCCCAGAAAAAGGCAAGGTAATGACCGCCTTCCGCTTCGGAAAGACCGGCAATCTCAGGTAAGCTGAAGAAGTTTATTAACGTACTGCCAATAGCCACTTCGCCGCCTACGTACATGAAAATGCAGATTACCCCAAGTACCAGGTGGCGGTATTTAAGTGCTCCGGCATCAGCCACAATACGTCCTTCACCTTTTATGTGAGGCAAATTAGCCAGTTTGATTAGTACGGCAATAGCCACCAGCGTAGCTGCCAGGCCCAGGTAAGGAAGTTTTACGGATGCGGCAGTATCGTCCATGGCCTGTACGCTTTCAAAGATCAGGTAGCCGCCTACTAAAGGAGCCACTGTGGTACCGAACGAGTTCAGCGCCTGGGTCAGGTTCAAACGGCTGGCAGCGCCTTCAGGTCTTCCGAGCACTGTAACGTAAGGGTTTGCTGCGATTTGCAGGATGGTTATACCTGAAGCCAGTACAAACAAAGCCAGCAGGAAGAAACCGTAACTATGGAGATCGGCTGCCGGGTAAAACAGTGCACAACCAATAGCAGCAACTAATAACCCTATTATGATGCCATTCTTATAGCCTATTTTCATGATAGGGTCCCCTTTGATCATAGAGAAGACAAAGTATAACAGCGATATAATAAAATAAGCGCCGAAAAAGGCAGTTTGAATAAGCATTGCC
Organism: Pontibacter locisalis; assembly: GCF_042684605.1. Lineage (NCBI taxonomy): Bacteria > Pseudomonadati > Bacteroidota > Cytophagia > Cytophagales > Hymenobacteraceae > Pontibacter > Pontibacter locisalis. Next base: position 21,053 of record NZ_JBHULU010000010.1, on the reverse strand, counting down.
TGCCAGTGCTGCAGTACAAACACCTGTTGCAGTTTCGGTATCAGGATGTCGTTCATGCAGGTAATAAAGCCCCACATAAAGAACAACAGCGTTACAATGATCAAAGGACCTGTAAAGCTCTTGCCGTTGCCCAGGTCGGTGCCTGATGTCGCAGCAGTTGGTTTAGAGGAAGGTGAGGTTACAGCCATAACATAAAGATTAAACAGGTTAGAGTTTTCAATTAATTTTGCTGATGGTACTTATCTAAAAGTAGTATACCATCAGCAAAATAGCATAGTTTTTAATCTTTAGCTAACCTGTTTTACATGGAGCTGTCTTTCAACAGCATAAAAGATGTTTCCTGCACATCACGTGAGTTAGGTCCTACAAATACTTTGAAATCTCCGGGTTCTGTGCCATAGGTTAAATCGGCACGCCAGAATGCCAGATCTTCCGGAGTAAGTGTGAAAGTGACTGTCTTTCTTTCTCCAGGCTTGAAGGCCAGCTTTTGGAACTTCTTCAGTTCTTTCACGGGTCGGGTTATGCTGCCTACCAAGTCGCGGGTATATAGTTGTATCACTTCTTCTCCGGCATGCTTGCCCGTATTAGTCACATCTACGCTTACCTGCAACTGCCCACCCGGAACAAGCTTATTGTTGTCTACCTTCAGGTTGTCATACTTAAAAGTTGTATAGCTGAGACCATAGCCAAACGGGTAAAGTGCCGTGTTAGGCACATCACGGTACCTTGACTTGTATACCCTCTCCGAGCCTGGCTCAGAATGGTTTCCTTCGTATGGACGGCCTGTATGCTTGTGGTTGTAGTACAAAGGCAACTGCCCAACGGCTCTAGGGAATGAAACCGGAAGCTTCCCGGATGGGTTATATTCACCGAACAATACGCTTGCCGCAGCATTTCCCGCTTCAGATCCAAGTGACCAGGTAGCTAGTACAGCCGGCACATTCTCATCTAGCCAGGTAAGCTCTAAGGCACGGCCGCTGCTAACAAGTGCGATGATCGGCTTTCCGGTGGCATGTATGGCTTTCACTAGTTCCATCTGTACACCCGGCAAGGTAATGTCTGCTCTCGATGCGCCCTCTCCATTCATCACGGCACTCTCGCCAATGGCCATGATCACTACATCAGCCTTTCTGGCTGCTGCTACAGCCTCATCAAATTTTGCTTTGGAATCGCTGTAAAGCTCGCAGCCTTGTGCATAGGTTACTTCGGCGCCTTTAGCGTACTTCTTTATCCCCTCCAGGAAAGTTACAGGGTGTTGTGCCTCCCCGAAGAACGACCAGGTTCCATTCATGTCTTCTTTGTTATCTGCCAGTGGGCCGATAACAGCGATCTTTTTAGCTTTAGTTGTACTGAGGGGCAGCAGGTTTTTCTCGTTCTTCAGCAGCACGATGGAGCGCTGCGCCATTTCGAAGGCAGCCTGCAGATGTTCTTTGGAGCGTACCTGTTTTTTCTCTGTTTTGGTATTGCTGTATAAGTATGGGTTATCGAACAGGCCCAGCTTAAATTTAAGCCAAAGTACTCTGCGTACGGCATCATCCAGGTATTTCTGCTCTACTTTTCCGGATTTAACCAGCCTTGGAAGTTCTTTCAGGTAAATTTCGGCCATCATATCCATATCTGTTCCTGCTTTAATGGCAAGTTCTCCGGCATGGGCATTGTCTTGTGCATAGCCGTGTGCTATCATTTCCTGGATGTTCTGCCAGTCAGAGATCACCACCCCTTTAAAGCCCCACTCATCGCGCAGGATATCACGCATAACTTTGGTATTGGCTGTGGCAGGTATTCCGTTCAGTTCGTTAAAAGAGGTCATCAGAGTAGCAGAGCCGGCATCTAATGCAGCTTTAAAAGGAGGGAGGTAGGTGTTGCGCAGCTCATACTCCGATATATCCACGGTATTGTAATCGCGGCCAGCCTCGGCTGCACCATAAGCTACAAAGTGCTTCACGCAGGCGGCTATGGTAAGCGGGTCAGACAAGTCATTTCCCTGGAAACCTTTAACACGGGCGGCTGTAACCAGCGACACCAGGTAAGGGTCTTCTCCGGCTCCTTCTGCTGTTCTTCCCCAACGGGCATCGCGTGCCACATCGGCCATAGGGGCAAAGGTCAGGCTAATGCCAGAGGCAGCAGATTCTTTGGCTGCAACCCGCGCGCCTTTCTCAATGGCAGCCAGATCCCAGCTGGCGGCTTCGCCCAGTGGAATCGGGAAAACAGTTTTAAAGCCATGGATCACGTCAGCGCCTATCAGCAACGGAATTCCTAACCGAGACTGCTCAACGGCAATTTTCTGAAGCTTGCCGGTATAGGCGGCACCATGAATATTAAAAATACCAGTGATCTCTCCTTTGCGGATAGCCTCGTTAAAAATATCGGATTCGGAAGTACGCACAGTAGGTCCGGTGTTAAATAAGTCGCCAACAACAAAGTTCAGCTGACCAACTTTTTCTTCCAGCGTCATTTTAGCAAGCAGTTCCTCTACACGCTGTTCCGTATTAGCTTTTTTGTTACCACTTTTGAAGGAGGAGAGGCCCACTGTGGCTCCGGTTACTGCTAACAGCAGCATGAGTATAAAAGTCTTTTTCATGATTTTTAGGTATAATTAGGGTACTCCATAACCTGAGACGAAAGGCCAGGAAGTAACGCTGTTAAGTCCTGATCAGATTATCAGTATCCGTTTTATGATGATGCCATCCGGAGTGTGCAGGTGGCAAAAGTATAAGCCTGGTGCAGCGTTTGTCTTCACTTGCAGCAAACTGGCTGTAATCTGTGAAATACTGGCTACTACTTCTTTGCCCAGGCTATTAAAGAAATGAGTTCCGGTGATCTTTAAAGCGCTGTTGATTAAAACGCTGAATTCACCAGTGCTAGGGTTTGGGTAAACCATTACCTGGTCATTATTAAATTGATCTTTGATGCTTAAGAGTGATTCAGAACTGGCAACCAGGTTAGAGAATTCTGAAGTACCGTTACTGTTAGTCGTTTTTACTTTATACAGATAACCGTTTTCTGGAGAAACTGCGTCTGTGTACGCTCTTGCATTGGCTGCTACGGTTGCTATTTCAGTAAAAGGCCCGGCCTGTAAAGTGGCCCGGAATATTCTGAAGCTTTCTTCATTTGTGGCATTGTCCTGCCAGTTTAAGGTAACTGAATTTGATGTTTTAGAGAGAGTGAGGTGCGAAGGACGGTTTGGAACAGAAGGTGTTCTTTGCAGCACACGGAACTGGTCTATCCAGAAGGAATCGTTGCCAGCTGATCCTAAAATGCCATAATTAACAAGTATCCTGATCTGTTTAACTTTAGTGCCATCTATTTGCCCGGATCCTGTGCCAAAAAGGTTGCTGTAATCAAAGTAGTAAGTAAAATGCTCGCCGTCGTCAATCAGTGGGGTCAGGTTAAAAACAGTGCTGGTACCGGTTGTTTTACCGGCAGTATCTTTCAGGTCGAGGCGGAGTAAAACAGTGCCACTTTCGTTTTTTGTTTTGATTGTTGCTGCTAAAACAGGATAGCCGCTCATGTTGAGCGGCTCTGTTAAAGTATATACTATCTGTGGGAGAGCATTTGGATCAGGTACCTGATAGTCAACTTTCATAGCGCCATCTGCCTGGCTGAAATTGAAAGTGCCACCGCTGCTTGTTAACTTAGCTGTTGGCAAGCTGCTGAAGTCTTCGATCATGAACGCCTCTCCGTTTGGGCTCTGGGTTATGTTTACATTGATTTCCTTATTGTAAAGCTGGCCATCCAGGTCCATCTGTACCCTTACCTGCCCGCTTGTTTCACCCCAGTTTACTTTTATCTCAGAGGTACCTGCTCCGCTAATTATGGTGGCACCAACCGGAACCTCCCAGGTATAGCTTGCCCCTGTTACCTGGCTTGCCTTAAAGCTAAGGTTTTGTGCATTGGGAGTTACTGTAGTAGGTCCATTCAATTTTAATTCCTGAAAGCCCTGGTAAACACGTACATAATCTACCTCGAAGCGGGCTGTGGTGAGTGCCGGATCTATCCCATTCTTCTGGCCGTTTGTTTCATACTTTGTATCGCTGCCCCAGTTACCACCCATGGCCAGGTTAATAATGATAAACTGCGGATCATTAAAAGGCCAGGTGGCAGCATCTTTGTTTGCCGGCGCATAAGTATAAAACAGGTTGTTGTCAACATAAAACTTTATAGCTTCCGGCGTCCACTCAGCAGCGTACACATGAAAACTGTCGCCGTAATCGCTAACCATGGTCGAATTTGTGTTTACAGTATTGCCATAGCTGGAAGGGGTGTGGAGCGTCCCATGAATTTTTCCTGGGTCCCTGCCCACATGCTCCATCACATCTATTTCGCCACAGGCGGGCCAACCTTTTGTGTTGATGCTTTCGCCAAGCATCCAAAGTGCTGGCCATGTTCCGGAGCCCTTCGGGAGTTTTGCCCTGAACTCAATGCGGCCATAGGTAAAGCTGTATTTGCCCTGTGTTTTAATGCGGGCAGAGGTCCAGGCACCGTTGTTCTTGTTTGCCTCAATCACCAGTTTACCATTGCTGCGACGAATGTTGCTGCTCTGGTTAGTATAGGACTGGACTTCATTATTGCCCCAGCCTCCCTGACCAGTTCCAAGGTCGTAGTTCCAATAGGTTGGATTAGGTGCGCCTTCCCCTTCGAACTCATCGTGCCACACTAGTTCATTGAAGCCAGGGTTTTGGGAAAAAGCAGGCACAGCGAAGCAAAGCAGCATAAACGCTGTTAATCCTTTATATAAAATTCTCATAAGAGTAAAGATTTTAGCAGCGGCACATCCGGTTATGTTTTAGGAGCGCCGCTGCTTTAAACTAATTAAGGAAGTAGCTGAACATCATCGATGTAGAAGATACCTGGTATGAAGTTGCCTTCGCCACCGATCTGGATTATGATACGGTCCAGGTCTTTACGATCAGCAGCTCCGCTAAAGTCAAAAGTGAGTTCTACCCACTTATCGAGTTGGTTAACCTGCTGTTTAACCTCCACCTGGCTATTCCAGGGCTCTCCTACTTCTGAGTTTTGTAGCTTTACTGATACCTGCTTTAATAAATTCTTGACAGCCCAATCATACCCTTCCTGTGTAGTATAGTCGTTAAAGCTTGGCATGAAAACCTTTAAGCGGATCTTATTTTTGTTGGTTAAATCAATCTTATGATCCAGTGTTAAGTAAAGGTTTGTGAATGCATTCGCTTCGCCGGCAGGCTTTATATACTGCGCTACTTTAGCAGAGGTATTAATCGGCAGGGGAGCCGGGTTATCGTAAGTCTCATTAAATGTTACCTGGTCTGTTTGCCAAACGATGTTCCCCGGTGTGTCAAAGTCATCTTTCAAGTCAATTGCTTCTTTGTATGGCTTTGCTACTACCGGCGGGGAATAGCCTTCCGGCACAAGTACATAGTTTCGTACGCCACCACCGCCACAGCAAACCTTTCTGATATGTAACCGGTTCTCAGAAAGTTCAATCACTTCATAAGTACCCTGGTTATCATCCCAGGCTATAGTTTCACCATTACTTACAGAAAGCATGGTTTTGCCATTTTCCTGGTAGATGCTCCACTTACTGGCTACTGGAGTTTGCGGCACACAAACGTTTTCCTGCCCGCCATCAACACCCCACATTGCACCACCGCTCTTATTCTCAAACTGGAAGCCAATTAACTTGAAAGTGTATTTGTCATCCTTCATGCAATCGTTTTGAGCATCCAGCGTTTGGTTCCACCATGACGATGGCGCCTCAGGAGGACCTCCAAAATTCATTGGCCCTACCGGATCGAATACCCATGTCTTGCCTTCCAAGGCATGGGCACCACCTGTCAGGAAGTTGTAATCCGGACGGTTGAGCATCAGTGGATTGGTGTTAGCGATGGTAACCGTTTTACTGTTAGCAGCAGAGCCACCACTGGTGTACATGGTTAAAGTAACCGTATAGTCGCCTTTTAGCGGGTATTTACCTGTTACTTCCATGCCGGTTGCGGTCTCACCGTTTCCTAAATCCCAGACAGCTTTAAAGCCAGGTGCATCAGCCTTGAAATGAACAATGTTGGGGTTATTAGCATCTGCTTGTGTGCTGAACTGTACCTGATCGGAGGAAGGAGCCGGTCCAAGGCTTCCGTCTTCCTCTTCGCAGCTGCTTAATGCAAATGTAAACAGCAGGAGTGTTGCGATGTATGATAGATATCTTTTCATGATAAGGATCTCTTTGATGAATGATTAATAACCTGCGTTCTGCTTCAACAACCCATTGGAGATAGCAATCTCACTTTGCGGGATCGGGAAGAAACCTTTTGTAGCAGGCTTGAAGGTGACATTAAAGTCCACCTGATCGCCGGTATACAGGGGACCACGCTTACCGTTTACCGTTATCTTCTGGTCGGCCACAGTTACTCCCTGGCGAAGCAGGTCCCAGTAACGCTGGCCTTCTAAGGCAAGCTCCACACGGCGCTCTTTCAGGATATTATCCAGTGTGGCTGGCACTAATGGCAAACCAACACGGCTGCGTACCATGTCCAGGTACTGCTTTGCATCACCACCGCCAGCTTTTACACTGAGTTCAGCAGCCATCAGCAGTACATCGCTGTAGCGAACAGAACGATAGTTGTTCCCCCAGTTCAGTTCCAACTGCCCGGCTCCAGGTTTATAGTCTTTTGAAGTGGTATACTTCTGGCTGAAATAACCTGTATGCTGGTATCCTTTGTCAAGCTCGCCATTCAGCTCAGTTTCGATCAGCAGTGTCGCATCGCGGCGCGGGTCATTCGCCTCGAAAGCATCGTACAGCGACTGTGTAGCCGGTGCAAAGCTCCAGCCCCGTTCATAATTCTCAATAGCCGGGCTTACTACGCGTGGCCCCTGCATCTGTGGCTGAATGTTTCCTTCACCACCCTGTATATATCCCCAGTCATACCATGGGTTCAGGTCAGAGTAAGCGATCTCCCAAACAGACTCCTGGCTGTACTCGCCGCTTTTCTTGAAGTTATCGGCATAGTTACCCAGCAGGGCATGTCCGCTGTTGTTGATGATGTCCTTCAGATGGTTTAAAGCCCGCTGTGCATCCACTGTTACATCACCGGCCTGTAGCTGCTCTCCATAGACTCCATTGTAGAACAGGTAAGTACGGGCAAGCAGCGCTTTGGCAGCCCATTTGGTTACACGGCCCTGATTGGCACGCAAAGTGCTTTCTGGCAATTTTGCTATAGCTTCTTCCAGATCTTTAGCTATCTGGTTGTAAACTGCTTTCGGAGCTGCTTGAGGCTGGTTGTACTCATCCGGGTTTACCAGTGTGTTCAACACTAGTGGTACGTTTTCAAATGTGCGTACCAGGTCCAGGTAAAAATGAGCTCGTAAGAACTTTGTTTCCGCTATGATCCTGTCTTTCACCTCCTGGCTGGCCTCTACGCCTTCAATCTTTTCCAGTAACAGGTTGGCGCGGTAAATGCCGATAAAGTGCTTTTTCCACAGACCCTGAATCTCCGGATTTGATGTTCTGATGTTGTGCATGTCCACTTCGATGATATTTGGAGCATCGGTACGGCTGGCACCACCTGCAAACGCATCATCAGAGGCGATATCCATTAACATGGGGGTAGGGTGGAAGCCTGTTACCGTATTCCACTGCAATACATCATAAATGCTTACCAAAGCCTCCATGGCGTCTGCTTCTGTTTTGTAGAAGTTAGATTCTACGCGGGCATCTTTAGGCTGGAGGTCCAGGAAATCGTCGCAGCTGGCAGTTCCGAGTGCCATGGCTGCTACAAATGCTATTCTTGCGCTAGTTTTAAGTATATTATTCATGTGTGATGACGTTAGAAAGTTGCGTTTAGACCAACTCTGAAAATACGGGCCTGTGGATAGATGCCTCTGTCTATACCGATGTCAAGTGTGTTTCGGGCACCAATTTCAGGATCAAAGCCACTGTATTCTGTAAATGTCAGCAGGTTATCGCCGGAAACATATACACGCAGATTGGTCAGGTGGATCTTGGAAAGTGCGTTGTTTGACAAGCTATATCCAACCTGTAGTGTTTTCAGGCGCACATAATCACCATCTTCTATGTAAATATCAGAGATTCGGCTATAGTTGCCATTTGCGTCGCTCCAGGTAAAGCGAGGGTATTTGTCTGAGGTGCCTTCACCGGTCCAGCGGTTCAGGTATTTAGTTTGCATATTAGATGTTACCAGATCATGGCGACGTGTACCGTTGAAAATCTGGTGACCAAATGCGCCGCTGAAGAAAGCACCCAGATCAAAATTCTTATACTTCAGGTCCAGGTTATAACCCAGTACCACATCCGGCGTAGGGTTACCGATGTTGGTTCTGTCTTCATCGTTGATCTTGCCATCGCCGTTCAGGTCTCTGAAGCGAATATCGCCAGGCTGTGCATTTGGCTGAATTAAAGCACCATCTGCGTTCTTATAAGATGCTACCTCTTCTGGCGTCTGGAATATACCGTCTGTCTCAAGTCCCCAGAAGTATCCGAAAGGCTGCCCAGGTATACTTCTGGATACTAAGCCATACGTCGCGAAGCTGGAGTTCAGCAATACTCCCTCAGCATTGTTGATGCTTAATACTTCATTCTTGTTATAGCTGCCATTAATGGAGGTCCTGTAACTGAAATCGCCTACTTCACCGGAATAGGTAAGGGCAAGTTCCAGTCCTTTGTTTCTTACTTCGCCGCCGTTTACAGTTGGTGGATTGTTTCCTACAGTGCCAGGTATCGGTGCAGCTACTAACAATCCTTTCGTCGTTTTGATGTAGTAGTCGGCCTCCACTGCCAGTCTGCTGTTAAACAGGTAGAGGTCTAAACCAATATCCGTTTGCTCTGATGTTTCCCATTTTAAGAAGGGGTTGGCCACCTGCACAGGGGAGGCTCCACCTATATACCCTTCTTCACCAGGGAAGAACGTATAACCGCGGCCTACACCAATAACAGAAGCCCAGTTATAGTTACCGATTCTGTCGTTACCGTTCTGGCCCCAGGAAGCACGAAGCTTCGCGAAGTTTACCAGGTTCTGTTCCGGAAAGAAGCTTTCTTCTGAGATCACCCAACCCGCAGATACAGACGGGAACGTGGCGTACTTGTTCTCACTACCAAATCGGGAGGAACCGTCTCTTCTAATTACCCCTGATAACAGATACTTGCCATCATAGTTGTAGTTGGCGCGCCCAAAGACTGAAAGCAGTGCATTCTCACCAAACCAACCTCCGACCCGTGCACCATCTGCATCCGTAGCCAGATTAAGGTAAGCCATCGCAGGATCACTGGTAACGAGGCCGGTATTGGAGGCAAATACATTGTCTGCCTGACTCTTTAGTGCTGTGGTACCTAATGTTAGTCCAATGTTGTGTCTGTCAAACGTTTTATTGTAATTCAACACGTTCTCTGCCTGCCAGGTGTAGTATTTGACTCTTTCCTTAGACACCAGTGAATTATCGTTATTTTGTGCAGAGTTCAGGTAGAACTTGGGAGCAAAGTTGTCGTTGGTTACATAAGCCAGGTCTATACCGAACGTTGATCTGTAGGTTAGTCCGGAAGTGATGTTAATATCCGCATAGGCGTTGGCTACTAACTTATCTACTTTTGTGTTTCCGTTCAGTATCGCCAGCCTTGCCAGTGGGTTAACAACTTCCTGGGCTACATAAGGTGAAATAGCATACACATTGCCGTTCGCATCTCTTATGATATTAGGCGAGGTATATAGCGAAGAAGCCAGTCTGTCAGGATCAGTTTCAAAAACTGGTGTGATAGGATCCAGGTTGATGGCGTTGCTGAGCAAACCGCCAAACTCCTGGTTCGGGTCAATGGCTCTTCTGTTGATATTAGTATAGGCCAGGTTTGTTCCGATCTTCAGGAACTTGCTTACCTCGTTGTCTGCATTTAATCTTAAGGTATAGCGCTTGAAATTAGACTTGTCGCCACCCACAATACCATTCTGATCAAAGTAGGAGAAGTTGGTGTAAAAGCTGGTTTTGTCACTACCGCCGCTAACAGCTACCTGGTGGTTCATGATCTTCTCGTTCTTGCCAAAAAGCTCATCCTGCCAATCGGTGGTGGTTGTAAACTTGCTTACGTCACTGTACGGCGGTGTAACTCCTGCATTGGCTGCACCTTCGTTCATCATGATGGCATACTCGCGGGCATCAAGTAGGTCAAGTTGCTTCCACGGGTTCTGTACACCAACATACCCATCGTAGGAAACATGCATTTTGCCATCTTTAGAGCCGCTCTTGGTTTTGATGAGCACTACGCCATTAGCCGCGCGGGAACCATAGATAGCAGCAGAAGCCGCATCTTTCAGCACCTCCATCGACTCAATGTCGTTTGGGTTCAGGTAATCTAGGCCGCCTACCGGCAAACCGTCCACTATATATAATGGATCTGAACTGCCTGGTGTGCCAATACCCCTGATGCGCACCGTAGGTGCATCACCTGGCTGTCCGGAAACGTTGGCTACCTGTACACCTGCCACCCGGCCCTGCAGGGCCTGCTCAACACGGAGTACAGGTGTTTCTGTGATCTCTTCCGGTCTAACAGAGCTGATGGCGCCTGTTAATTCACTGCGGCGTTGTGTTCCGTAGCCAATCACCACAACTTCCTCTAGTTTTTTAGTGTTCTCTGCTAACTTAATGTCGATCACCGCCCTGTTATTTATAGGGACCTCTTGTTTGATGAATCCTATAAAAGAGAACTGAAGGGTATTTCCTTGCTCAGGTACTTTAAGTGAGTATACCCCCTGAGCATCTGTAGTAGTACCCACGGGCATACCTTTTACTACTACACTTACGCCCGGTAATGGAATGCCCTCTTTAGCGGTAGTTACCCGCCCCGTTACGGTGGTTTGTGCATACGCTACTCCATAGAGGTGAAATAGCAGCAACAGTATAATTTTCCTCATAATGAAAGATTGTAGGTGAGTGATCTTTAATTTGACTTGAAGTACATTGTTTTCTCCTGTAAAAACTAAAAAATAGCTACATCATGAATACATCAATCCCTTTGAAGGGGTACAACAAGAATACATCAAATCAATAAAAATATGCTTTAAATGCCTGTATGGAAGGTTTGTTTATTTTAAATGCTTAGCTTTTCTTGTAAATTGAATACATCACCCAGATTTTATTTAGATTTATGTGAAAGTTAATGATTTATGGAGTCAGCTTTACGGCCTGTGTTATTTTATTTTAGTTTGCTGGTACTTTTGCCTCTTGTGTCGCTCCAGGCACAGTCGCGGTATTGGGGCAATCCGTTCGTCAAAAACTTCAGCACCGAAGATTTTAATGGAGGTATTCAGAGCTGGGGCATAGCACAGGATAGTCGTGAGGTTATTTATGTAGCAAATAATTTTGGGCTTCTTGAATTTGATGGGGCCGAATGGAGTCGGTTCACTGTTAACAGTGGCACTAAAGTAAGGGCTCTCTATACTTCCAGGTCATTGGGAAGGGTATACGTCGGGAGCCAGGCTGATTTTGGTTACTTTGAGCCGGACAGGCTGGGTAACCTGCAATACCACTCTCTGAAGGATCTGATACCGGAACAGCACCGAAATTTTGATGAGGTATGGCGGATCTATGAAATAGACGGTGATCTCTACTTCGCAACTTTTAAAAATATCTACATTTACACCCCTGGTAAGAAAGTAAGGGTAATAGCACCTAAAAATCCAATTGAGCTTTCATTTAAAGTCAAAAACAGCCTCTATACCATGGAATGGGGCGTGGGCCTGTCTGAATTAGAGAACAATAAACTGAAGCTACTGCCGGGTGGTGAGAGGTTTGCACAAAGCCGAATTGCTTCAATCCTGCCTTTAGACCAGTCAAATCTGCTCATTTTTACAGTAGAGGATGGCATATTCCTCTACGATGGCATAAGGCCGGTACCTATGAAAATGGAGGATGGGGAAGTGCTACAGCAACTGGTTATAAATCAGGCGGTTTTGCTAAAGGATGGTACCTATGCTATCGGGACCCAAAATGATGGTTTGTACATCATGAATAAGCAGGGAGCGCTGCTGTTGCATTTAACCAAAGCTGACGGACTTTTTGATAACACCATTCATACCCTTTACCAGGACGTGCATGAAAATCTGTGGCTGGGTTTAAATAATGGTTTGTCTTTAGTAGAGTTAAGCTCTCCTTTCACCAGGATAGATGGTTCAAAAGGTGTGTCAGGAGCTGGCTATGCTGCTTTAAAATTAAATGACAAGTTATACCTGGGTACTACCAGTAGCTTATTTGTTAATCACCTGGGGCAAGCGGGGACGTATTCTACTGTTCCGAATTCTACAGGTCAGGTGTACAAACTACGGAACTTCCAGGAGCAACTGCTTATGGGGCATCATACCGGGCCTTATGTGGTTGCTAATGGGCAGGCACAAAAAATCACAGCAGGTAACGGATCATGGGACTATGTTCAGGTGCCGGATAAGCCTGATTTATTTATTCTGGGCTCTTACGATGGCATAAGCCTGCTCAAACAAGAAGGAGGCTCTTTCAGGCTACTTCGAAAGTTCAATGGATTTAATGAGTCATCAAGAGTGCTGGATTTTGATGAAAAGGGAAACCTGTGGATTGCGCATGGGTATAAGGGCGTTTTCAGGATCAGGTTTGAACCTGACTACAGTGCTATCAGGAAGGTATGGTTCTATAATTCAAAACACGGATTGCCCTCTGACCAGCTTGTAAATATGGAGAGGCTACAGGGTAAGCTGTATTTTCCTGCTCTTACCGGTATCTATCGCTTCGATTATAACAAACATTCATTTGTAAAGGACAGTGTCTTTTCTTCCTATTTTAACCCCGACGAACACCTGGTTGAGATGGAAGAAGATGTTCAGGGAAACATTTACTTTATCTCTGACCAGCGGGTGGGGAAAATGAGTCTGAACAAGTTTGGTAAGCCACAAATAGAGAGCAAACATTTCAATAATATCACTGACAGGTTGAATGATGATCTCCCTTACATAAAAATACTTGACCTGAACAATGTTCTCTTAGGCGCGAAGGACGGTTTTATACATTACGATGCTTCTAAGAGTAAAACCCTTTATCCTTTCAATACCCACATCACAAAAGTTGTGAATACTTCATTTGAGAAGGATTCACTTTTATCATCTGAAAGGTCATATCAGGGTGATGAAGACCTGAATCTGCCTTATAAACAGAATTCCCTTCGGTTTACTTACTCCAGTTCATTTTATGAACGTCCTGAAAAGACGGAGTACCAATATTTTCTTGAAAATTTTGATGATGATTGGTCCACGTGGACGAACAAAACGGAGAAGGAGTACACTAACCTGCCGGAGGGGAATTATGTTTTCCAGGTTCGGGCCCGCAACATACATGGTAATATCAGTGAAGCAAAAAGCTTTGCCTTCTCGATTCAACCACCCTTTTACCGCAGCAGACTGGCTTTCTTATTTTATATCTTGCTAGGATTTTTCATGCTGGGTACTTTTTTTCATCACCTGGAAAAGAAATTCAGGCGTGAAAAGTTACTGATCATAGAGGATAAAGAACGCCTGCTAAGTGAAAAGGAAACCGAAGTGCAGGAGGCGGCCAAGCAGAATGAGAAAAAGATACTGCGTTTAAAGCATGAGAAGCAGCAATCAGAGATAGAGTATATGAACCGTGAGCTGGCATCCTCCACCTTTCACCTGATCAATAAGAATGAGTTGCTAAATAACGTGAAACTGGAACTGCAGTCAATAGTAAAGCAAGGTGAACTACAGCAACATGGTGAGGAAGTAAAGCGGATCATCAAGAATATAGAGCAGAATATTACAAGTGATGCGGACTGGAAGCAGTTTGAGCTGCACTTCAACCACGTACATGGCGACTTTACAAAACGCCTCCAGGATAACTACCCGGACATGACGCCTCAGGAAATTAAACTGAGTACCTATCTTCGCCTTAACCTCACCACAAAAGAAATTGCGCAGCTGCTAAGCATCTCAGTTCGTGGTGTTGAAATAAGCCGTTACCGCCTCCGTAAACGCCTTAATTTAGACAGAAGTGAGAACCTGACTGATTTTATACTACGATTCTAAGGTAATTCTACTATCAGGAATTTACCTTACAAAGAGTATGAAACTTGGTTGCTAACCTATCCCCGCCATACCAGGAAGGAAATGTAGGCGATGTAGATGAGCAGGAAAAAGGTGCCATTATAACGGTCTATGGCATTTTTAATGCCAATTGGCATTGCTAGTATAAGAAGCGTACTGGCAAATATCATCATCACTACGTCCGAATTACTAACCACATCGAACGGAAGCGGGTGAATTACGGCACTTATACCTAAGATCCACAGGAGGTTGAAAATATTAGACCCCACTACGTTTCCTACGGCAATGTCGATGTTGCGACGATACGCGGCCATAGCAGAAGTAACAAGTTCTGGGAGAGAAGTACCGATTGCCACCACTGTTAAACCGATAAACGATTCGCTCAGTCCAAACGACGATGCCATGTACACGGCACCATCCACTACCCACTTACCGCCAAGGAATAAACCGGCCGCACCTAGTACAATAAAAAGTGTCGCTTTGGGTATAGACATGTCGTGCACTTCTTCCTCTTCTATAATCTCATCCTTATTGGTTTTAGCTATATTATAGATGTAAGCCATAAACAGCATGAAGAAGAAAAGGAGAATGGCGCCATCTATACGGCTTATATATAAGTCTGATTTTTTACCAAAGATGGTGGCGTTTGCCAGGAAACCTACAAGCAAGGTGGCAATGAGCGAGAAGGGAATTTCTGTGAGTATGGTGTTGCGCTTGATGGGTAACGGGCAAATCAAAGCTGTTATTCCCAGGATAAGCAGCAGGTTCGCAACGTTACTACCGAATACATTTCCTATTGCCAGCTCCGACTGCCCCTGCATACTTGATAAGATGTTTATGATCAGTTCCGGCAGGGAGGTACCAAATGAAACGATCGTTAAACCAACCACCATATCCGATATGCCAAAGCGCTTGGCAATGGAGGTGGAGCCGCTTACCAGTATGTCAGCACCTTTAATTAAAAGAACGAAGCCTACTACAAATAGGAAATATAAAAGCATTTAGTGGGGATGGATTTAAAAAAGTATGGCTACCCAATTTTTACTGAGCAGCCATACCTGAATATATACTTTATTAACTATGCCATGTTATGATACACGGCCTGCACATCATCATCTTCTTCCAGACGCTCGATCAGATTCATTACCTCCTCTTCCTGCTCCTCTGTTAACTCTGTGCGGGTAGTTGGTATGCGCTGAACTTCTGAGCTTATTACATTCAGCCCTTTGTCTTCCAGCCCTTTTTGCATAGCTCCGAAATCCGTGAAAGCTGTTTCAATGATAATCTCATCTTCGTGTTCGTAAATATCCTGTGCACCAAAGTCGATCAGTTCCAATTCCAGTTCCTCCAGGTCCACGCCTTCAGCAGGAATCTTAAAAATTCCCTTGCGTTCAAACAAGAAGTCCAGAGAGCCGGTTTTGCCTAGTGAACCGCCTCCCTTGGAGAAGTGCATGCGCACATTGGCTACAGTACGGTTCAGGTTATCGGTGGCACATTCAGCTACTACGGCAATTCCGTGTGGAGCATAGCCCTCGTATACTACTTCTTCGTAATCTCTTTCTTCTTTGGAGGATGCTCTTTTTATTGCGGCCTCAATACGGTCTTTTGGCATGTTAACGCCTTTGGCGTTCTGGATTGCCGTACGTAAACGCGAGTTTGTCTCCGGGCTTGGTCCGCTTTCTTTCACGGCCATCACTATCTCTTTGCCTAGGCGGGTAAAAGCCTTCGACATTTTGTCCCAGCGTTTAAACTTTCGGGCTTTTCTAAATTCAAATGCGCGTCCCATAGTATGATTTGTGTGTATTACAAAGTTAGGGAGCTTAGGTGGAATTTGGTAATTTTTAGTTAGTGAATTGTTAGAGGGAGATTTTATGATGCTAGCGTCTTTGTTGGGGACGTGCTATAGCGGGGGCTTTGGCTCTTTTAGCACTTATTTGGAATATGTAGGTCTGCTATCTTCTTTAGCTATTGTTGATCCTTCTTTATTTGGAATACGTAGGTCTGCTGTTCTTTCTAGCTGTTGTTCATCCTCAGTCTTAGCTGCCTTCTGTTTCATCTTTGGCTTTGGCTCGCTCCAAGCCCGCGAGGGCTCGTCCTTCGGCATCGCGCGGTGTATCTGAAGCTGCCATCGGCTGCGCCTGCAGGCTGCCCTTCGGGCACCGCAACAGCTACAAGGTGCTCAACCTAAGGACTGGGATCAGTTCGATAGCTACTTCTATTCCTACTGGCAAGGAAAGTGAAGGAGTAAGTAGAAAGAAGTCCCCCTTTGAAGGGGGCGAAGGGGGATGATTACACCTGTGCTATGAAACTCTTGTCCTAAATTAAGTAGTAGCAGACTCCCCTCCTTGGCTAAGGAGGGGAAGGGGTGGTTGGACCCGGGGAGGTAGAAATCCTGATTCAGACAAAATGGCAACCAGCGTCCCCACTTTAGCAAATCATGAGCGTGCACGCTCAGGCCAAATAAACTTATACTAAAACCATCTACTTCCTAGGCGAAGTATGGTAATCTGAAATACGGAGGTGGTGTTGGCAGAAGGCGTACTCGTGTTGAATGTTAGAGCCGACAATGATCAGGCGGCCTTCTCTGTTCTGGTCTACGTGCTCCTGGTACCACGCCACGCCTTCCTGGTCTAAGTTAGTAGTGGGTTCGTCTAAAAGCAGGAGCGATGTATCGGAATAAATGGCAAGGCCAAGCTTCAGGCGCTGTTTCATGCCGGAAGAAAAGTCCTTCACATACTTGTTCTTTGAGCGCTGCAGTCTCATTCTGTCGATCAGGTCTGGGTTCGAAAGGTTCTTTCGCAGTGGCTTAAAGCGGGTATGAAAGTCAAGCATTTCCAGGAGAGTGAACTCCTCCACAAGTTCCAGGTAGGGAGCTGTGAGGGACAAGTGCCTATAAGCATCATCGGGGGCGACAATCTTGTTGTCTTGGGTATACACAACTTCTCCTTCGCTGTAAAGATTGTGGCCGGCCACAACAGTAAGAAGAGTGGATTTCCCGGAACCGTTATGCCCCAATATGGCATAAGAGGTGCCTGACTCAAACGTGTAAGTCAGGTTCCGGAAAATCCACTCATAGTTATAGCGTTTACCTAAATTGCTTAGGTTAATTTGCATCTTTCGAGAAATAGCTTCTGATAATGCCTCTGCCAGAATTGCGCAGGAAGTTGATGATCTCATCGCGTTCTTTGCTTGGCGGCAGCTCCAGTTCAATCTTATCGAGTGCCTGAGTGTTGTTCAGGCCGCTCATGAACAGGATACGGTAAATCTGCTGAATCTCATTGATCTGCTCACTTGTGAAGCCTCTGCGACGCAAACCAATAGAGTTAATGCCTGCATAGGAAAGCGGCTCACGTCCTGCTTTCACGAATGGAGGCACATCTTTTAAAATCAGAGAGCCACCGGATATCATCGTGTGCACGCCAATTTTAGCAAACTGATGCACTAAGCTGGCAGCGCTGATAATGGCATGGTCACCCACTTCAACGTGGCCTGCCATCTGTACTGCATTACCAATGATACAGTTGTCTCCTACAATACAGTCGTGTGCCACGTGGGCATAGGCCATGATAAGGCAGTTGCTGCCGATCACGGTCTTCATTTTATCAATGGTACCACGGCTAATGGTCACACATTCCCGCACAACGGTGTTATCGCCAATATGCGTAGTGGTTACCTCACCTGCAAACTTAAGGTCCTGCGGAACTGATGATACAACTGCTCCAGGGAAAATTTTACAGTTTTTGCCGATACGGGCACCTTCCATGATCACCACATTGGGACCGATCCAGGTGCCTTCGCCAATCTCCACATTCTTATGGATGCTGGCAAATGGCTCTACAACAACGTTCTGTGCGATCTTCGCCTCTGGGTGGATGTAAGCTAATGGCTGGTTCATGCGTCTTTTTTTACAATACTTGCCGACATTTCAGCTTCCATTACCAGTTGGCCGGCTACGAAAGCCTGACCGCTCATTTTGGCAATTCCACGTTTAATTGGAGCCAGCAGTTCACACTTGAAAATAATTGTATCTCCAGGTATCACTTTGCGCTTAAAGCGGCACTTATCAATACCCAGGAAGTAAGTCCAGTAATCATCCGGATTCTCTACTGTGTTAAGAACAAGTATACCACCTGTCTGAGCCATGGCTTCGATCTGGATCACGCCCGGCAACACTGGGTTTCCCGGGAAGTGGCCCTGGAAGAAAGGCTCGTTCATGGTTATGTTCTTAACGCCCGTAACCGTTGTTTCGTCTAGGTGAATGATTTTATCAATCAACAGGAAAGGGTAACGGTGTGGCAATGTGGCAGATATCTGGTTAATATCCATCACAGGCTTTTTCTTCGGATCGTAGGTAGGCACGTTTTTGATCGTAGCCTCATGGATCATGCGCTTCACCTTTTTAGCAAAGGCAATGTTAGCAGCGTGACCCGGACGTGCCGCAAGAATCTGTCCTTTGATAGGACGTCCGATCAGGGCAAGGTCACCGATCAGGTCTAACAGTTTATGACGAGCTGGTTCGTTTTTGAATCTCAGCTCCGTATTGTTCAGAATACCTTCTTCTTTTACCTCTACCTTCGGCTTTTGAAGCAGATCCGAAAGATGGTTTAGCTCATCCTCCTGAACTACACGGTCAACAATTACGATGGCATTGTCCAGGTCCCCACCTTTTATCAGGTTCTGCTTGTAAAGGGCTTCCAGCTCATGCAGGAAAACGAAAGTGCGGCAAGGGGCAATCTCCTCAACAAACTGATCAAAACTGGTGATAGAAGCATGCTGGCTACCCAGGATAGGAGAGTTATAGTCCACCATGGCTGTCAAGCGGTAATCATCCAGCGGAAGCCCTGCTATCTCTACACCACGGCTGTCATCCTTGTAGCTTAATCCTTTTGAAATCTCAAAGTAGTTACGTAGCGCGTTCTGCTCTTCTAACCCTACCTCTTGCAGCGGCTTTACAAATTCAATCGAAGAACCATCCATGATCGGAGGCTCTGGCCCATCAAGTTCGATCAGTACATTGTCTATTTGCAAGCCAACCAGAGCGGCTAACGTATGCTCTACAGTATGTACCCTGGCGCCATTTTGCTCTATGGTGGTACCTCTGGATAAATCTACTACATTGTCCACATCTGCGGCTACGACAGGCTTGCCAGGTAAATCAATGCGCTGAAACTTATACCCGTGGTTGATCGGGGCAGGTTTAAACGTCATGTTAGACACCACACCTGTATGCAATCCTATGCCGGATACAGTTACCGGAGCTTTGATAGTATGCTGTTTATCGTTCATTCACGTAATCGTAGTCGTGTTTGTGTATTTGTAAATAGAGTAAGCCGCTTAGCCGATGCACTTTACCGCTGCAAACTTAAGACATTATAAACGCCTTGCCAATTTTATTTCAGGTGCTTAAAGTAGACAGGAAACAAGGCTGTTAAACACGTTCTTTCAGCATCTCCAGTTCCCGCTGCAGCTCAGGCAACTTGCGGAAAACTGTCATGGCGCGCAGGTTCTGTTTGTAGTCGAAAGCCGGAGAACCTTGTATGATCGTACCCTGTTCTTTCACGGATTTTGAGACACCAGACTGTGCACCCACTGTGGTCTTATCTGCAATGGTGATATGTCCCACAATGCCTACCTGGCCAGCAATCACACAATAATTGCCTACCTTAGATGAACCGGAAATGCCTGACTGGGAGGCTACAACCGTATGAGCACCCACTTCCACATTATGTGCTATCTGTACTAAGTTATCGATCTTGGTACCTTGTCTGATGATGGTAGAACCCATCGTCGCACAATCAATGGTGGTATTGGCGCCAATGGATATATCATCCTCCAGCACTACATTGCCAATTTGCGGAACAGCCTTATACGTGCCGTCTGCCTGAGGTGCCCAGCCGAAGCCGTCGCTCCCCAGCACCGCACCGCTATGGATGGTGCAATTGCTGCCCACTACGGTGTTTGTGTACAATTTAACACCGGCAAAGATGGTGGTATTATCTCCAATAGTTACATTATCGCCAATGTATACCTGCGGGAAAATCCTCACATTATCTCCGATCTTACAATTTGCACCGATATAAGAGAAGGCCCCGCGGTAATGATTCTCTCCAATCTGACTCCCCTGGCCAATAAAGCAAGGATCTTCTACCCCCGTTTTGGAGGCGATCAGCGCGGTCTGGTAGTACTGAAGTAAGGTAGAAAAGCTTGAATAGGGATCGTTAACACGTATAAGCGTGGCAGAAACAGGCTTTTTCAGTTCCAGATTACTGGCAACTATAACGGCGCTGGCTTCTGTGCTATATAGAAATGATTCGTATTTGAGGTTGGATAAAAAAGCGAGGGCTCCCTTTTGGGCTTCCTCAATTTTAGCTAATGTGCTGACCTTGACTGTATTGTCTCCATCTACTTTGCCCTGCAGCAGGTCAGCTATCTGTTGAACAGTAAATTCCATTTTGTAAAATTATAGCAAAAACTTAAAAGTGCTAATGCTTTGGGTTTGCAAACTTAACAAAAAAGTATTTTACCTCCTTTGGGAATTGCGTTTAATCGAAGGGTCTATTCTGAAATAAACCACATCTATGGCGCGAGCGTCTTTGTTCTTGTAGTGCTATAGCGGGGTCTTTGGCTCTTTTAGCACTTATTTGCAATATGTAGGTCTGCTATTCTTTCTAGCTGTTGTTTATCCTCAGTCTTACCTGCCTATAGTTTCATCTTTTGCATTGGTTCGCTCCAAGCCCGCGAGGGCTCGTCTTCCCGCATCGCGCTGTGTTCCCTTTCTTTGCTACCCTTGCGGTCGCAATGCCTTACGGCACCGGAATCTCACAAGGCGCTCAACGGAAAGACTGGGATAAGGTACTGTTTTGAAAGTCAAGGATTTTAGTTGAATTTTTCTAATCTTCACCTTACCTGAAAGAGAGCTCTTGGCCGAGAGGTGCGGGATGTCTTCTTCCAGATCTGGCTGCAGCAGTCCCTGTTTATTTTCCTGCCAAGCTTCATCTC
>NZ_JBHULU010000009.1:203597-288170 GCF_042684605.1 Pontibacter locisalis | reverse complement strand
GGCGGATGGTGATGTCGGCCGAGTTGCCCAGCGAGCGCACCAGGGGGCCGGCCCCGCGGATGTTGGCGTGCTCGATGATTACCGGCTCGTTTGTGCGGATCTCCACGGCCGCCACCTCCGAGTCCCTGGACTCCCAGTTGCCCGTGTAGGTGCCCCCCTTGGTGATCACCAAAGGACCGCTGTAAGTTTGTGCGTTCACACCATTATTGACTACCGCAACCAGGAACAGGATTAAATAGCAGAAGAGCCAACGCTTCCTGTTGAAAATTAAGAGGCTAAAGCTAAAAGTTGATAGCTTTTGATCCATTGAAAGGATAGAGATTATTTTCATTTGCTTTCTGTGATTAGGTTTAAAAGGCTTCATTAACCAAAGCAGCTGTGGAGTAAAACCATTAAGCCGCACCGAGAAAGATTTTGTAATCAAGAAAAGGTAATCGCAGGGTTTTTTAGACAACACTAGCTTAGGGTGACCGAAAAACGGCACCAAATGGATTTAAGTAGGCAAAAGAATGCTTGTGCTCTTCTTTGAAAGAGCAGATCCACTAATATTTAATAATCACAAGGGCTTGGATTAACAGGAGGAACTCCTTGGCAAAAGTTGGTGGAGGCGGATATTACAGGCCTTAAATAAGATTTAATGTAAACTTAACAATAATACTATAACTATTACAACACTGCTGCTCTTTTTGTTATATTTCAACATCCCTTTTAAGGAGAGAATACAAAAACATTAGTAAAGACACACTAAACAAGGGTAATCATGCTTGATTTAAGTATATAAATAATAATAAGTTTAACTTTTCAAGCAAGCCACAACAACTATAACTATATATAAATAAAGCTGTTAACAAAATTAAGAATTGGTTTATTTATTGGTCCCTGGCAATGATAAAGTCATAGAACAGCATGCTACAGACCTTCTTTTCTACTACTGCTTGGATTTACTTCTGCTTGCTCCATAGAGCACTGGACTGAAGAACCTCAGGTTCTCAAGAATACAAGCCATGCTATAAAACTTATCTGGATCCACTTCTGAACTCTCTGCCATGGCTGTTAGCAGGGCGTCCAGTGTGTCTGTAAACTTTTTATCAAACTCTTGTTCTGTCATTTCCATACAGCTATTCTTAAATTTAACAGCAAGTTACTAACCAAATCCAAGTTAATTTAATTTCAAGTTCTCCTGTCATTAAAAATTTCAGCTAAGCAGAATACATCGAGGAGAAATTCTAAAGAAAGCCATTCAGAGCATCTAACAATTAAGACCCTAAAGCGTTTCTATCTTGTATGAAACGCAGGAAAATCTTCATTTTGACTGGTGCCCTAATCTTGGTACTAGCTGTTTACCTCTCCTCCAGGCTAGGCGAAGAGGAACAGGAGGAGCGTCCGCAGAAGGAAGAGAGAGTATACGTGGAGGTGCAGCGGGTAAATCCAGACACAGTTCAAAGTTACGTCACGCTAACAGGACGGGTAATACCCAAGGACAAAATTGAGATATTCGCGGAGGTGGGCGGGATTTTCATTGATCAGGGAAAGCCGTTTAAAGTCGGTTATGACTACAACCGGGGGGAGGTACTGGTGCGTATAAATGCCGAGGAGGCAGAGCAGCGGCTGATCAGCAGCAAGAGCGCCTATATGAATGTGCTGGCGCAGGTGGTACCGGATTTGAAAATAGATTTTCCGGAGATTTATGAGCCATGGCGCGACTTCCTGATCAATTTTGACGTGAACAGACCCCTGCAGCCGCTTCCCAAAGTACAGACAGATCGGCAGAAGCTTTTCCTGACCGGCCGCAACGTGTATAGCCAGTATTACAGCTTAAAAGAGCAGGAAGCACAGCTGCGCAACTACATCATCCGGGCCCCTTTTGATGGTACCATTACTGCAGCGCTGATCAATGAGGGAACGCTTGTGCGCGTGGGTCAGAAACTAGGGGAGTACATTAAAACGGACATCTACGAAATAGAGGCCGCTATTAGTCCCGAAGAGTTGCAATACCTGTCGAAAGGAGATGAGGTGCTGCTACAGGTGCCAAACTCCTCAGCCACCTACACTGGCAGAGTCAGCCGCATTAATGCCAGCATAGACAGCGAGACACAGACGGTACTGGTGTACATACAGGTGAGCCACCCGGACCTGAAGGCAGGCATGTACCTGGAGGGCAAGGTAAAAGGCCAGCAATTCGAACAAGCCGTCCGGCTGCCGCGCGATGTGCTGGTGAACGACAGGAGTATCTACATTATCCGTGACAGTACAGCTGTTTTAAAACCGGCCCAGGTGCTCAAGTTCTCTTCCGATGAGGTCATACTTGGCGGATTGGAGAATGATGTTTTGGTAATGAAGACAAATGAAAATGCTGCGTTTGAAGGCACAAAAGTTACCTACCAACTAAACTGACAGCAGATGCGCAAAATCTTAGCCTTTTTCATTCGAAATGATGTACTGATCAACCTGACGATCCTGCTGATTATCGTGTTCGGCTATTTTAGCGCGCGCAACCTTACCTCCTCATTTTTTCCGAAGCAAGAGACAAAGTTTATTATCATTGAAGCCGTATACCCCGGCGCCTCCCCCGAGGAGATAGAAGAAGGCATTACTTTAAAAATTGAAGAAAACCTGCAAGGTGTCAGCGGCATCGACCGAGTTACCTCCACCTCCTCCGAGAACGCTGCCAACATACAGGTAGAGCTACTCTCCTCCGCTGATGCCGATGTAGTGCTTCAGGATGTAAAAAACGCGGTGGATCAAATCAGCTCCTTTCCACTGGGGTTAGAAAGAGTAGTAGTTTACAAACAGGAGATTGTCAACTTTACAGCCAAAATCGCGTTGAGCGGCGATGTGCCGCTGGAAGATCTGAAGGAAAAAGCTCAGAAGGTGGAGGATGATTTACGTGCTTCCGATGAAATCTCCCAGATCACCCTGACCGGCTATACCCCCGAAGAAATTGAAGTAGCCGCCCGCGAGAATCTGCTCCGCAGTTATGGCCTCACGTTTGAGGACTTGGCCAATGCCGTTCGTGCAGCTAACATTGAGGTGACAGGGGGCACCATTAAAGGCGCAGAAAGAGACGTGATCATCCGGGTAGATAACAAGGAATATTATGCGCGAAACCTGGAGGACATTGTAGTAAAAGGTATGCCGGATGGGCGCCTGGTACGGCTACGGGACGTGGCGGATGTGAAAGATAAGTTTGAAGAGACCACAGACCGTGCCTTTTTCAACGGCCAGCCCGCTGTTCTGCTTACCATCAGTACCCTAAACGAAGAAGACATACTTCAGGCCGCTGCTTTTGTGCGGAACTACATTGATAAATTTAACCAGCGAAACCAACAGGTAAAAGCCACCCTGGTAGATGACGCCACCGTGAACCTGCGGGAGCGAATTGGTTTGCTGGAGAAAAACGGCCTGATTGGCGCTTTCCTGGTTGTATTCCTGCTAGGCATGTTCCTGCGCATCCGGCTGGCCTTTTGGGTAGCCATTGGGATACCCATTTCTTTCCTGGGGATGATCATTCTGGCCAACCTGGCAGGCATTACCATCAACGTACTCTCGCTGTTTGGGATGATCCTGGTGATTGGTATATTGGTAGACGACGGCATCGTAGTAGGCGAGAATATTTTCCAACGCTACGAAGACGGAGAATCACCGCACCAGGCTGCTGTGAATGGTACGATGGAGGTGCTGCCCTCTATCGTTTCTGCTCTGACCACCACCTCTATCGGCTTTGCTTTTTTCTTCTTTATCGAGGGACAGTTGGGCGAATATTTTTCTGATGTTTCTTTCGTGGTCATCAGTGCTTTGGGAGTGTCTTTAGTAGAGGTTATGTTTTTTTTGCCTGCTCACCTGGCCCACAGCAAAGACCTGGACAGAAACTATAAACCCAATGCGGTAAAAGAAAAAGTTGCCAATGTAATGTTCTGGATCAGGGACAATGGCTATAAACCGCTGCTGGTTTTCATCCTGAAATTCAAGATCTTTTATGTCCTGCTGGTGCTGAGTGTTTTTATAATCACCATTGGTGCGGTGCGATCCAAAGTGGTGCGTACTGTTTTTTTCCCTGATATAGAATCTAACTCAGTTACCGTTACTTTAGAGTTGCCTGCTGGCACCACCGATACCATCACAGAGAGCTCCATCAAAAGAGTAGCCGCTGCCGCACGAGCCCTGAACCAGGATTACCGCCAGCGGCTGGAGCAGGAAGAAGAATCCGAGGCAAAGGATGTGATTGAGGATGTAGAGCTACGCGTTGGTCCTACACGAAACACGGCTACTGCGGTAGTTTACCTGGCTCCGGCCGAAAGCAGAACTATCCGCAGCTTTCAGATTGCCAGTGACCTGCGGGAGAAAGTCGGACCGATACCCAGCGCGCGAAAGCTTGCCTACGAGACCAGCACCGCCTTCGGCAAGCCCATCTCCATCTCCCTCTCCTCCAGCGACTACGAAGAACTACAACTGGCTTCGGAAGAGCTGAAAGCAGAACTGCGCGATATGGCAACAGTGAAAGACGTGGTTGACAATTTTCAGGAGAGCCAGCCGGAGGTGGGCATAACATTGAATGAGCAGGCGAAGCTGCTGGGGTTAAATCCCCTGCAAGTGATCTCGCAGGTACGCAACGGCTTTTTTGGACAGGAGGCACAGCGGTTACAACGTGGAGATGACGAGGTAAAAGTGTGGATACGCTATGACTTGCAGGACCGAACGAACCGGGAGCAGCTGCGAGAAATGCGTATTCGCACGCCCGATGGCCGATCGCTCCCACTCGAACAACTGGTGAACATCGAAGAACAGCAGGGCCCAATCGCCATCAACCACCGCAACGCCCGTCGCGAAATACGCGTGGATGCGGATGTAGCAAGTTTAGAGGTTTCGTCTGTGGATGTCATCTCCAACATCACCTCAAATGTGTTACCGGAAATTCTTTCTAAGTATCCCAGCATAGACTATACGCTGGAAGGACAGGTAAGGGAAACAGGTAAACTTGGGAAGTCGGCTGCGCTGGTGGGGCCACCCATCCTGCTGCTCATGCTGGCGATGCTGATTTATACTTTTAAGTCCTATAGCCAGGCCATTTCACTTATCCTGATGTTGCCTTTTGGTTTGATCGGGGCTATCTGGGGACACTATATCCACGGCTTACCTATCAGTGTTCTTTCCATACTTGGATTTGTGGCGCTCATAGGGATACTTCTGAACGACGGCCTGGTGTTCACTAACACTTTGAACGACAAGCTAAGGGCCGGAGCAAAATATGAGAAGGCTCTTATGGAAACAGGCCTGTCAAGGTTCAGGCCCCTGGTACTTACTACCATTACAACGGCTGCAGGTCTGGGGCCTTTGATTTTTGAAAACAGCTTTCAGGCACAGTTCCTTATTCCGATGGCAGCCACCGTAGCTTATGGGTTAGTAGTTGGCTCTTTCTTCGTCGGCACGCTTCTGCCGGTGTTTCTCTTTGCTACCAACCGGGCTAAAGTATATGCCACTTACCTCTGGACCGGGCAAAAGCCTGAGCCGGAAGATGTGGAGCGGGCCGTGAAAGATAGACGTAACAGAGAGAAGTATGAAAAAGCATAGAAGCCTCGTTTGTTTTATATTTTGGATGCTCAGTACAACTGCCTTCTCTCAGGTGAAAGACACCCTGAACGTACTGACACTGGAGGAGGCGATTCTGGGTGCCCTGGAGCAGAACCACAACATCCGGATTGCACGCTACGATGCAGCCATCAGCGAAAACAACGCCACCCCCGGCAACGCAGGCCTTCTTCCCTCCCTCGCAGCAGAAGGAAGCTACACCAAATCTATCCGCGATGTACAGACCTCTTTTATCAACCCACAAATTGACGAGATTAACCGGCAGAATGCGGAGTCATCCACGCTGACCGGAACTGTACTGCTGAACTATACGATTTTCAACGGCCTGGGCAATTACTATCAGTTCAATTCACTCCAGAACCTGAGCCGGATTGGGGACGTGCAGGCGCGGCTGACAATCGAGAACACACTGCTGCAGGCGGTGATACAGTACCTGGAGGCTGCACGGTTGCAGGAACTGCTGCAGATTAACAGGGAAGCCATGGAAATCAGTCGGGAGCGGTATGAACGGGTGAATGTGAAGTATGAGTTCGGAGCCATCACCAAGTTGGACGTGCTAAATGCCAAAGTAGATTTGAATGCGGACAGTACCATTTACCTCAGTACCATGGCCGATTATGCCAACGCCCTCCGCAACTTAAACTTACTCTTGGGACGTGATCCTGCAGCAACTATGGTCGTGGATGAGAATTTTGGGCTGAACCGCAATCTACAGCTTGAGGCTCTTATGGCAGAGGCACTGGCTGTAAATAGTAACCTGCTTCTTGCTGAATACCTTCGGCAGGATGCCCGCCTTAATCTCAAAATAGCAAATTCAGGCTACTATCCGCGCATAGATTTGAATGCCGCCTACAACTACAACCACGTAAAAGACGAAGCCAGCTTCCTGAACCTCTCCCGTACCGATGGTTTTTCAGGCACTATCACGCTCAGCTATAACCTCTTCAACGGTTTTCAGCAACGGACCCGGGTAGAGAATGCACGAGTTTCCTTAGCAGCTTCTGCTGAGAATTTAGAACTGGCTGCCGATCAGGTAAAGAGGGATGTCAGGAACACCTATGAGATCTACCTAAACAACTTATACCTTCTCCAGCTAGCCCAGGACGACTTGACTACCTCCCGGCTTAACTTTGAGCGCAGCCAAGAGGCCTACGCTACTGGCCAGATCAACAGCACCGACCTGCGTACCGCGCAACTCAACCTGATCAACTCCCAGAACAGAATTAATAATCTACGGATTCAGACTAAAAGCTCTGAAGTGGAGTTATACAGATTATCAGGCAGGTTGATAATGGAAAGTAGAAGGTAACCTATACCTGAGACAAGGAAGGATTATAAAAAACAGCAAAACTTCCACCTCACTTGCCATGCCGGTCTTGATAGCCTGTACATTTTGTATCATGGAAGAACAAAGGCAGGGTCAGGTGCTACTTCCTATAACAGGCGTACCAATCTGTTTCAATCGTATTGTAAAAGTAGAGCCTATGCCTTCTTTACTTTCCACTGTTATCTGGCCTCCGTTAATTTCAACAATTCTGTTTACTATGTACAGACCAACCCCACTACCTTCCACATGGGAATGCATGCGTTTAAAAAGCTGAAACACACGCTTCTGATTCGCAGAAGGAATTCCTAATCCATTATCACTTACTGAGAGGCAATAGTCTCCACTTTCGCACCATGTACTAATGCAGATATAGGGCTTACGAACCGGAGAACGGTACTTGATTGCGTTACCTATCAGATTATACAGAATACTCGTCAGGTTTCTCTTCGAGAAAAGGATGATATGATTTGCGTCTGCCGCTAGCTCTATCAAAGCTTCTGAAGCTTCAATCTCCTGTTCCAGGAGTTGCCTTACCTCTTCTAATAGCTCCTGAATGTTTATAAGGCTAGCCTTTTGTTCAAAATTTTTCTGAATCCTGGACACCTCCGTAAGGCCTTCCACAGTTTGTTTAAACCGTTTGATAGAACGTTTAATATGCTCCAACTCCGTTTCCACAGCGCCACGAGCCGGCCCTAATTCCTCTTCTAACGAAGTCACCAGCCCTTCAATATTCAGGATAGGTGATTTCAAATCATGGGAGGCTGTATAAACAAAAGTGTCTAGATCAGCATTAACACGCGCCAGATTGGTATTTAACCTTTCGAGTTCCTCCAGATGAGCCTGCGTATGTTGCTGCGCAACTACCATTGGAGTAATGTTATTTAATATAACCAGCTTATAGTTTGAAGAGGCTCTTGTATCTATCGGTGCTACGGACAGTTCCAGGAAAAGAGAATCCTCAGCTCGCTTCACTTCAAAAACTCTTTTGGGCTCACTTATATACCCATCTAAGAGAAACTGCATTATTTCTTCCTGCAGTTCTTCCGGGAATAGATCATTTACAGATGTTCCCAGCACCTCTTTCTCAGTTTTTGTTAGCAGAACCAAGGCATAATTATTTATACTGAAAACAGTACCGGTGCCTGAAACAAGTATAGCCCCAATAGGTGCCTCCTCTAAAATCTTTGTTGTGAAGTCGGCCCGAACTTTTTCTAAAGCATTGGGAGCAAACCGCTGCTCCATCATAGAGGTGCTTTTCAACTTTGCAAAACTTCTGCGCTGTATAGTCCGTTGCATGGCATCTTCCAGAATGGGAGACATACGTTGGCCAATTGCGTTAGAGACACACTGAACTGTTGGACCAACGAATGGCGAGAACTGTAAAGCCTGCTTTATCTTTTCATTGTTGGCACTATCGTTTACCAACAGTATGGAGATACACTTGTCATGAGCATAGGCATCCTGCGCGAATCGAATAGGATTGGCAACCTCCTCTCCTATTAGAAGCGCCCGATGATGCTGTAACGTTTTACAGGTTTGCTTAAAACTTTCTCCGGATGCTTCTTCAAAAGTCAGGTTTGCTACCTCAATATTCTCCTGAAGTAACGTTAGCGTCTCTTTATGTAGCCCAATGTGAAGTATTGATTCCATGGTGCTAACTATCCAAAATAGGCTGCTCCAGAAGAGCACGCCCCAGCCAAGTATACAATATGTCCGTTGTGGGTCCCATTACATGAGCTGCACGGGCATCTCGCAGGAGCACATCCATTCTGGAGTTCTGACTATAGGCGATTCCTCCCATTAGTGTCATTGCTTCATTTACAACTTCCACACTACAGGTAGCCACTTCCGCTTTAGAAGAAAGAATAGGTAATATGGCTGTAGGTTCACCACTCTCGCCCTCTCGGGTTGCATGGTACAGTAACTGGCGGGTACGTTCTATCTTAGACCATAAAGTTCCCAGACGATGCTGCAGTAAAGTGTTCTGGCTTAAGGTGGAACCATTATGTCGGTAACTTCGCTGTACAAGGTGCTGCCTTGCCTCATTAAAAGCAGCTTGAGCTATTCCCAGGTAAGTGCCTGCCATTGCTGTTAAAAAGTAAGGGGCTACCACCTGAAAAACATACCACAGCTGATCCCCTGCATCTCCCAGCAAGTTAGCAGCAGGTACTTTGATATCTTTGAGAAAAAGTGTTCTGGAGGAATTTCCGCGCATTCCCAGTCCTTTCCAATCTGGCCCCCATTCCAGGTTTTCTGTATTGTTCCGAAGAACGAAGCAGGAAAATTCATCCCGGCTGGCATCAGGATCTACACCCAACGTAGAGATAACATAAGAGTCTGCCTTTGTACCATTTGTTACAAAGCTCTTACTACCATTCAAAAGAAACTCCTCTTCTGACAGGGCTAAAAGCTGCGTCTGAGGAAAATAAAAATGTGCCCCAGTACCAGGTTCACTAAGAGCGAGCGTAGTAAGATGCTCCCCGGCGGCAATAGGTCTTAAAAACTCCTCCTTCTGATAGTCAGAAGGTTTTGCACCGATAACAGCAGAGCCCACGCAGTGCATACCGAAACAAAGGGCAGTAGACGCTGACACCTCCCCCAAAATCTCACAAGCACGGGCAAGGGCATACATTCCCTGCCCCTGACCACCAAACTCCTTTGATACCAATAATCCTCCAAGACCTGCTTTTTGAAGCGCTTTGATGCTATTCTCAGGCCATTTGCCCTGTTCATCAACCAAAGATGCTTCTTCGCTTACGGTGGATTTTGTTATTACTCTTAAGCTATCAAGAATTTCCTGCAGGACCATTGAATTTGAATTAGAAGACAAGACACAAACTAAAACAGTAGGGATATGCCTGAAAAGCTAAAGTTACCAAAAATACGTTGTAATACCCACTTAATGTGGGACTACCTCTTTTACCGGAGGGTAAAAAGGAGAATTAACTTCATAGACTTTTTAAAAACATTGCACCACTTCTTTACCTGGTACAGGTAGTGTTACAACAGAGAGACTTTCCCCAAAATATACAAGAAGTATTTTTTCAATTAGTCCGTCCCGGTCTTCTGCTTTACAAAGCGGCGAATACCATCACCCCTCATTCCTGTAATGGCAAAGGTAATTCCAGCTGCCACGATCAGGGACAAAGTGTTTATGCCGAAGGTAAGTAAATGCTCCTCCCACCTATCGTCCTCCTGAAAGCCGAACACCAGCTTTAAACCAAACCAGGCCGGGTAGACGGAGATATGAGCCGTAGCTGCCAACCCAACCAGTTCACGCCGCCCGGCATCATCCATGGCACCCAAAGCAGCTGCAACCCCAATCACGGAAGCTAGTATAAACCCTGTCAGAGGAGACCCAAACTCACTGAAACCGATGGGTGGCTCTGTGAAAAGGGCGACACAGCTTCCGGCCAGGACAATCATAATAGTAGTAAGTAAAAGTGCCAACAGCCCCTGCCCCAAGAAACGCCACTCCCGAAGAATACTTCCCAACCCTACTGTAAGCATGTGGTGGTGATATGGCAGAAAGAGTAGCCCAGCTATGATAAGTGGAATTAAGTCTTCCACCATTCCAAAAGAGAGAAGAATCGAAGAAAGAAATACCCTCCCCAACAGGCTAGGTGTTATTTCGGTGAACTGCCACAGCTCATCATAGACATCCGTTGTGGGTCTGACAAAGGGATTTGTTTCTTTTCTTGGGGTCTCTGCTGCAAAGACAGACTCCGGGTGCCGGATAGTAAAAGCAAATGTATCCGGGTCATAAAAAGGAGCTACCATCAGAGTCTCAATAAATTGTTTTGCTCTCGGCGTATCAGTTTCAACTTCTACTACATCCAGCTTCCTTTCCATCCGGTCTGGGGTATATTGTTTCGCCTGCTGCATCGATACTTGCAGTATTCCTGCCGAAAAAGCTAAGCCCATAACCTTCTGCCCCTGCCCCGTAGGCGCCTTTACAGTTATCAAACGCATATGGTTGCTCCTTTAAAATACATTCGTAACACTAGTGAAAGATTAGAAGCTGTATACTTCATTGTAAAGGAAATGTTATATTTTATGCCCTAATGCGGCGTATAGCTGTTTCACTTTTGCCTTACCCGAATAAGGGTTTCTCAGCCACACCTTTTTTCTTTATAAAACCAACATAAGATGCTATAGATTGGGAGCTTGTTCGTATTTTCGCCCATATTGTCATTTACTGCTTATATGGGGTTTAAAGCTTTACTCGCTGCTCTTCTTTTTCTCTTTTTTTCTTTTCATGTTCTATCTCAACCAGTACCTAACCGTGAGTTTAGGGGAGTTTGGGTGGCTACCGTGAGCAACCTGGACTGGCCCGTAAAGGGGGCTTCTGCTGAAAATCAGAAAGCAGCCCTAAGCGCCATGTTCGACAGAATCAAAGAGGCAAACCTGAATGTGGTCTTCTTTCAGATACGTACCGAATGTGACGCCTTTTATAGTTCCAGTAGAGAACCCTGGTCACGGTTTTTAACGGGTACACAGGGAGTAAGTCCAGGATATGACCCATTGGCTTTTGCCATTGAAGAAGCGCATAAGAGAGGGCTAGAGCTACATGCCTGGTTCAATCCTTACCGGGTAAACGCATCTACTTCTACCTCTCTTACCTACGCCGCAAACCATGTAACCCACACCAAGCCTGCGTGGATACTTAGCTTTTCAAATGGTAAGAAGATACTGAATCCGGGGCTTCCTGAGGTAAGGCAGTATATAACTGCTGTTGTGAGTGAGGTTGCGGCGAACTATGCCGTAGATGGCATTCACTTCGATGACTACTTTTACCCTTATCCGGAAGGGAACTTTGCCGGAATCACAAACGAAGATGCAGGTACTTTCTCGTTGTATGGAAGCGGGTTTACAAATATAAAGGACTGGCGACGGAACAATGTGAATGAGACGATACGCCTTGTGCATGAACAATTGGCAGCTATAAAACCTGGTGTAAGGTTCGGAGTAAGCCCTTTTGGGATATGGAAAAATGGTGTACCAGCAGGCATAACTGGCATGGATGCCTACAACACTATTTACGCTGACCCTGTTACCTGGCTGGAGAACCAGTATGTAGATTACATTTCGCCACAGCTGTACTGGCAAATTGGAGGAGCACAGGATTATCGCACCCTTCTGCAGTGGTGGGCAGGTAAAGCCTATAGCTCCTCCCGTCATCTTTATGCCGGCCACGCCCTTTACAAAACAACGTTCTCTGAGCAGGAGGTACCAAACCAGGTAAATATAACCAGAGATAATCGCAGTCAGAATGCTTTGGGAGGCGTGCTTTACCGGGCAGCAAATCTCACATCCAATACGAACAACATTTTCTCAAACCTCAGGAATACCACCTTTAAAACTCCCGCTGCGCCACCATCCATGGCTTGGAAAGGAGGACATAAACCTGCCGCTCCCGGCTCGCTTACAGTTACCCTTGACGAGGCAACAGGAGCTCATAACATTACATGGCAACGCAACCCCGCTAATACAGATTCCTTCAAGAGGTACATCCTGTATAACTTAGCTTCACCCGTTAATAATACTTCCGATATACCCGATGGGGCCGTACGCGCGCTCACTGTATCCGAGTCTTTTACAATTAATGCAGGAGAGGTATCGCTGCAAGGAGCCTACTGGGCAGTAACAGAATTAAGCCCTGACAATGTAGAAAGCGACCTGAGCCAGGCAGCAACCATAGGAGGCGTGACAGCTATTGCCAGAAAGACAGAGAAACATCAGCTGAAGGTGTATCCAAACCCGGCTACCAACCGGTTCTTGGTTGATTTCGAATTGAAAAAGAATGCAGAAGTAAGGGCAGAGCTAGTTTCTTTGGACGGTAAAGTAAGAACAAGAATCCTGCGGAAGAGATTTAATGCCGGAGCCCACACTATTAGTGTTGAAAGAGGAAAACTCGCACCGGGAATGTACCTGTTTGTTTTAACCATTGACCGCACCCGAACGACCAAAAGAGTTTTGCTTATTTAGGAAATCCCTACTTTCATAAAGCCACTGTGCCCAATCCTTCGGTGAACAACCCGTTAAGGATTGGGCACAGTGGCTTTATGAAAGGTGTACTTCTATCAGAATATACTTAACTTTTCCGATACTTTATTTTTCTAACATCGTACACTCTCTAAAATCATGAGTTTACGACAGAATAAAGACATAAACACCTCTTCATGAAGTCCAATATATGTCTGCAAACACCTGATAAATATTCAGGAACGGCGACATCAACTATTTAATGTTAACCATCTATCTAAACTTTCTTACTATGAGGAACAATTTTACATTCAGTCTGCTGTTACTGTTGCTCTTCCTGGCTACCAGCCTGTATGCCCAGGATACTAACGTTGTAACTGGCAAGGTTACAGGCGCAGAAGAGGGCATGCCACTGCCCGGGGTAAGTGTACTTGTAAAAGGTACTACCACCGGTACTACCACAGATACTAATGGAGAATTTCGGATACAGGTTCCAGGTAACAATGCTGTTCTGGTTTTCAGATACCTTGGCTACGAAACCAAAGAGGTGACAGTAGGAAACCAATCCGTCATAAACGTAGCCTTGGGTACTGACACCCGGCAACTTTCTGAAGTGGTTGTTACAGCTATGGGTATCACACGTGAGAAAAAAGCCCTTGGCTATGCTACTTCTACAGTAGACACAGAGGAACTTGTGCAAAATCGCCAACCAAATGTACTAAATGCATTACAGGGCAAAGTGGCAGGTGCTACTATTTCCAGTACAGGTGGGGCACCGGGCCAGGGAGCAAATATTCTGATACGTGGTATCAACTCCATAGACCCTAGTCAGAGCAACGATCCGCTTTATGTGATTGACGGAATTCTTGTTGACAACTCTACTTCCACTTTCGGGGAGGGAGCAGAACTTCGGGGAATGAGCAACCGTTTGGCTGACATCAATCCAGATAACATCGAAAGTATTAATATTCTGAAAGGTGGAGCGGCCACTGCACTCTATGGTCTGCGTGGAGCAAATGGTGTAGTTGTAATCACAACTAAAAGAGGCCAGACAGGGGCGTTGCGTGTGAACTTTACAAGTACTGCCGGAATCGAGGAAGTAAATAAGTTTCCCGAGACACAGGACATGTTTACCCAGGGTTACATTGGGGATTATGAAGCGGATAGCTTCTGGCCATCCTGGGGCCCGACAGTGGAGGAAGCCCGCAGAATAGATCCAACACATCCTGCCGAACTATTTAACCACTTCAGGGATGCCTATGAAACCGGACACCAGTATAGGAACTCCCTTTCCTTCTCAGGCGGAACCGAGAAAATCAACTTTTTTTCTTCTATATCGCATCAAAGGCACGAAGGGGTGCTTCCGTTTACAGATTATGAAAACATACAGGCCCGCTTAAATACAGATGTAAAAATCAGTGAAAAGTTCAGTACAGGAGCCAACTTTACTTTCATCAACTCAGGTGGTAACCGCTATAACGCCGATCGCTTCAACGAAAGCCTCAGCTATTGGTCGCCACGATGGGATGTTACAGATTTCCTTGAGCCGGATGGCACCATGAAGACGTACCGCAACAATAACCCTATTTATGGTGCATATACTAATTTATTAGAAGATGATGTAAACAGGTTTATCGGTGGTTTAAACTTTGGCTACGAGCCAAAAGAATGGCTGAACTTCAACTATCGTATTGGTTTAGATACGTATAACGACGACCGTACCCGTACCGCTCCTGGTCCTCGCGGATTTGCCAATGAAAGAGTTTATGAAGACAATGGGTTAGGCTTTGTAAATGAATATACCACTAAGTTCAGAGCAATTAACTCCACATTCATTGCAACGCTGCAATCTTCATTTGGAGAGAACTTTAACGGTACCCTCAGACTTGGTCATGAGCTGTATGACAGGAAAATTGAAAGCTTCGGAGCAGAAGGTTCAGAATTAGCTGTTTTTGACTATTTTAACTTAACAAACGCAAGATTCCTTTCCTCTGAGCAGAACAAGTCAGAGTACAGATTGATGGGTTTCTTTGGAGAGGCATCCTTTGACTATAAGGATTTCCTGTTTCTTACAGTAACGGGACGTAATGACATAACATCTACTTTAAATGAAAATAACAGATCCTTCTTCTACCCTTCTGTTAGCCTTAGCTATTTGTTTTCTGAACAGTTTGACCTTCCAACATTCATAAGTCAGGGCAAGCTTAGGTTGTCTTATGCAAAGATAGGCAAGGATGCCCCTCCTTACTCCACCTCATCAGGTTTTGCTCCTTACGGAGGTTTCCCCACAGGATATACAGGATTTACACGATCTGCACTACTTGGTAACAGAGATCTTCGCCCCGAATTTACAAACACTTATGAAGCGGGTCTGGAAATGTCTTTTCTGGATAACCGATTCGGCTTTGACTTTACTTATTACTACTCACTCAGCGAAGACCAGATCCTTACTATTCCAATAGCCACATCAACCGGTTTTGTTAACGCTGCAGTAAACGCTGGTGAAATGCGAAACAAAGGTGTAGAAATTGCTTTGAACGCTGTACCTGTACAAACTAATAATTTCAGTTGGGACACGAAGTTGGTCTTTTCCGCTAACCGCAACAAAATCCTAAGCCTTCCGGAAGGTTTGGATCAAATAACTTATGCCTCACAGTTTGGATATGTTGGCGCTTCCGTGACGATGAGGCTTATTGCAGGGCAGCCTTATGGCAACATTTACGGGTCCTACTACCAGCGCTATTATGGCCCTGGTGAAGAAGAGGATCCGTTGTTTATAGATGAATCAAGACCAATTGTGATTGGTGCCGACGGTTTCCCGGTGCGTGCTCCTCTCTCAAACCCTAAAATACTAGGTAACTCCCAGCCTGACTGGGTTGCCGGTTTAACAAATACCTTCCGGTACAAAAACCTCAGCCTTACTGCCTTGATAGATACACGCCAGGGCCTGGAGAAATACAACCAGATGGGCAACTTCTTTGCGGCTTTTGGTATTGCAGAATATACAGAGAACCGCAACCAAACCATTGTGTTTGATGGCGTACTGCAGGATGGTACTCCTAACACAAAGCCTGTGTTTCTTGGGCAGGGTACAGGACCTGATGGCGTAAAATACGGTGCCGGCTACTATCGCAATGTGTATCGGGGCGTGTCAGAGAACTTTGTTGAAGATGCTTCTTGGACACGTTTGCGCTCCCTCACACTCAGCTATGTGCTGCCAGATAAGTGGTTCGAGAGCATCTTTGTTAAAAATGCTTCTGTTGCACTCACAGGTAACAACCTGTGGCTTTCTACTGACTACTCCGGTTTTGATCCTGAAAACAGCTCCACTCCTTCCGGTAGCAACGTAGATGGGTTTGCCGGATTTACTTACCCGGCTGTAAGAAGCTACCTGTTCACTCTTAATGTAGGATTCTAAAAAGACGAGGCATGAAAAAGATATTCAAATATACGTTCGCCATCATTCTAATGGGGGCAATGATAAGTTTGCAGAGTTGTGAGGATTATTTTGACCTGGAGGAAAACCCGAACCTGGTGACTAATCCTCCCCTTGAAAAACTGCTTTCCACTACTACCCAAAAAACTGGTTTGAACAGCCAGCGGGTAGGTAATATTACTTCATATTTTGTACAGTACCTGGCGAGTCCTGTTGCCGGATCATCCACAGATACGTATGAGGTAACCGACTATACCTCTACCTGGGATGCACTGTACCTGGCAATGGCAGACATATATGATATGAAGCAGAAAGCGCAGGAACAGGAAGCCAGTGATTACGTAGGAGTTGCCAATATACTGATGGCTTACCACCTGATGCTGGTGACGGACCTTTGGGGCGATGCTCCCTTTTCTAATGCATTTGATAACTCTACGCTTACGCCTGAATTTGACTCTGCAGAAGATTTGTACAACACCACCTTAACGCTTCTGGATGAGGCCATTGCTGAAT
The DNA here is from genome assembly GCF_042684605.1 of Pontibacter locisalis. Taxonomy (NCBI): domain Bacteria; kingdom Pseudomonadati; phylum Bacteroidota; class Cytophagia; order Cytophagales; family Hymenobacteraceae; genus Pontibacter; species Pontibacter locisalis. Next base: position 271,323 of record NZ_JBHULU010000009.1, on the reverse strand, counting down.
TATCTAAAACAGACTCTAGAGTAATCCTGAGCCCGGTCAATGACCTGATCTATGGCGGCGATAAGAGTAAATGGATTAAAACAGCCTATGCTCTTAAAGCAAGACAGCTGAATAAGCTTACCGGTTCATCTGCCTACAATGCTCAGGCGGTACTCACCGCAGTAGAAAACTCTTATACATCGAATGCCGACAATGCGGATATGGCAGTGTTTTTTGAACGAAACCCATGGGCCGCTATAGCAGACGCGAATAGAAGACTCATACTAGGTGGCTGGCTTTCAGAGCAACTAATTGAGCAGCTAAAGGGAACAACCACCGGTGTAGAGGACCCGCGCCTTGAGATGATCACAGACACAACTATAAATGGAACGTATGTAGGCACACCTAATGGCGCAGGTAACGCTGGCACTGCCAGTACCACTATTAAGGATGAAGTATATATCTCACTTAACTCACCGATCACTGCAGAAGACGCTCCGATAATCATTGTGTCTTACCCGGAAGTAAAAATGATAGAAGCTGAGGCAGCATTAAGAGCAGGACAAGCACAAAGAGCATATGCCGCATACCTGGAAGGCATCAGGGCCAGTATGGAACTTTACGAGGTGGATCCAGCAGAGGCAAATGCTTATATCAATGATCCGGCAATAGCTGTAGGCGCTTCAAATCTTACACTTGATATGATTTTTAGAGAGAAGTTCGTGATTACATACCTGAACCCTGAAGCCTGGAACGATGCCAGAAGGTTCGATTACATGTATGAAGACTTTACCTTACCGGAGAATGCTGCTCTCAACACCTTCATACGCAGGGTAGCTTACCCACAGGGAGAAGCATCTAAGAATCCTAACACTCCTGAAACTCCTCCACTTTCAGACCCACTATGGTGGGACATGTAACAGATAGTTTGCTCTTATTAGCATAAAAAAGCCGCACTGATTTTTCAGTGAGGCTTTTTTATGTAGCAGATATTCCTACTCATAGTTAATTCGGAACCTTGACAGGTCCGGCAGGTGCTTCTTTTTTCGCTGCAGTTCATGTTGGTAAATTGTTCTTCCGAGGTTCTTCATAAATGGAAAGCCTACTTCATCATACTCATACTTGCCATCGTTCAAGATCTCATCCTCGTTCACATATATTACGGCAGTTAACATAAACTCCACTTTATTTTCAAAATCAACCACATAAGCGTTGTCGATCATAAAGCCATAGGCATCTCCTATTTTGTTAAAGATGCGGATGTTCTCAGGTATGCGCTCCTTGTCCTGTCCGTACATCAGAAACTTTACATAGCTGTCGGGATACTCCTGTTCTTCATACTTGGGATAATCGCTCTCACGCGGCAGCATCGACATGTACTTGTACAGGAATTCATAATCTTCCGGCTTCAGATTGAAGCGCTGCTGGGCAGGTACTGCCTCTGGGAACATCAGGCTCTTTAGAATTCCTTGCAGGGCCTCCACAGAAATATAATTCTTGGCCGAAAAATCCATGGGCTTGTTCACCAGCTCATCCCCCTGCATATACCCCTTCCCCAGGTACACGTCCTTCAGTGGGCTTGGCTTTGGGTTCTGGTTGTTTACAAGCGGCTGCTCATACAATACCTTGTCACCCTGGTAAAAGGTAAAGGGATTGGTGTGGCTGTTCTCATCAGGTGTCAGGAAGATAGAAAGCCTGTGCGATAAACGTACATCTTCAAATCCCTTCTCATGGAGGCCTTCGTTCAGCTGTTTCTGCCCCAAGAACTCGTAAAGCCTGTTATACGCGTCATTGTCGCTTACAAGCAGCACTTTTTTGATGTAATGTGCTATGGAAGGCAAGTTATCCTCAGAGCTACTGTCTGTGGTAACTGCCGACTGGCCGGAATAGGCGCTGTCTATTTTTAAAGCTGTATATTTACTTAGCCCTTCTTTATTCAGCTCATTTAGTTTTTCAAGAGCCAAAGCAGCTGCAGGTAACTTAACAGTGCTGGCAGGATAAAAATACTCCTTCGGATCGAGGCGATAGGCATAGGAAGTGAACTGAGGATTATTTTGCTCATCTCTGTCGATCTGAGTATAAAGTACCTGCACACGGTACTTCTCGGGCTGCTCCAGTATTTGCTGAAACTGCTCCGGGTGTTGCTTCATGATTCTCTGAACCATATTTTCATTTTTAATTCTTTGCGTCACACAAGAGACCTGTGTAAGTGAAAGCGCCCCAAAGAAAACAAGCCTTGTAAAAAGTGGCAGGTTCTTTCGCAAACGCACTGAGATATGCATCATAGCCATGGTATTTCCTAAGCAGGAAGATACAAAATTTTTGCTTTCTCCATGATTGCTCCACCTATTTTCCTGTTGGCATAACCAAGTGTACTAATTTCGTAAATTACATTTTATTCCTACATTAAGGATTGTAAATGAACAATGGTTTTTAGCTGTGTCGCTTCATTTACCATTAACTTGATGTACCACCAAAAAAGTGGTTCAATGAGAAAGCTTCATGTAATTCTTCTACTAATACTGGCACTAACAGCAGTTACGTGTCAGCAGAAAAAGATTCCCGAAATGGCAGAAAGAACGAACCTTCAACCTAAGGCTTTTTACGAGCAACATAACAATTTCAAAGAAAAAGCTATCACTAACAGGCGATTCAAGCATAAAGACATAGTACCGCTGCTGGAGCAACTAAAGCAGAGCCACCTGTTCGAAGTGGAGGTAATCGGCAAATCAGTAGAACAGCGTGACATTTACATGGTGAAAGCAGGCACCGGTAAAACAAAAGTAATGCTCTGGTCGCAGATGCACGGTGACGAATCTACGGCTACTATGGCATTGTTCGACCTGATCAACTTTCTGCAAGGGAGCGATGGACTGGATTCTGTGCGCCAGGATATATTACAAAATACAACGCTTTACATCATACCCATGCTAAACCCGGATGGGGCAGAACGCTTCATCCGTCGGAATGCACTGCAGATAGACCTTAACCGGGATGCCCTCAGACTGCAAAGTCCTGAGGCTGTATTATTAAAACACATGCGCGACAGTATCAATCCTGAATTTGGGTTTAACCTGCACGATCAAAGCCGCTACTATACCGTTGGCAACACCTCTAAGCCGGCTACCATTTCTTTTCTAGCCCCAGCATTTGATTACGCCCAAACCGTTGACACAGTACGCGCCCGTGCCATGCGCACCATTGTGGGAATGAACGAGGCACTGCAGCAGCTTATTCCTGGGCAGATAGCAAAATACTCTGATGAGCATGAGCCAAGGGCTTTCGGAGATAATATCCAGAAGTGGGGCACCAGTGTTATCCTGATCGAGTCAGGAGGATATAACGAGGACCCGGAGAAACAGGAGATCCGGAAACTTAATTTTGCTGCCATTATCTCTGCTTTGCAATTGATAGCCAGCGAAGGTTACAAGAGTTATATACTGGAAGATTATTACATTATTCCTGAAAACGAGCGCAACCTTTTTGACCTGGTTATACGAAACGTGCGCTATGAGCAGCATGGCCAGAATACCTTACTGGATGTGGGCATTATGCGGGACGAGGTAGAATTACCCTCAGCACCCGAGGGCTACTATCATAAGAGCAGTATTGAGGAACTGGGCGATATGCGTGTTTTCTATGGCTATGAAGAAGTGAACGGTGAAGGGCTAACATTGGTGCCTGGTAAAGTATATCCTAAGCCTTTAAAAAGTTTCAGCTCCCTTTCAACAGCACGTGCTCAGGAACTGTTGGCGGAAGGATATACTACGGTTGAGGTTGATGAATTACCGCCTTCCGGCTTTAGCCCCCAGAACCTCCCTTTGAACGTTACAAAGCGAGCAGAGAAAGTTAGTCATGACCTTACGCTCGAAAACATGGCCAACTTTGTACTCAGAGATGATGCTGGCCAAGTTAAGTATGCTATTGTAAATGGCTTTGTGTATGATCTTAATGGGGAAATACCAAAGCTCTTTCATGGTCTGGTGCTTTAAAATTCTCCGCCTGCTATATAGCAGGCGGATTTTATAAGATCACTTTGTATCTTACCGGTTCAACCAGACCAAGCTAACCTTTTCATACATGGTTTTAAATTATCTATGGGCGGGATTCTTCCTGATTGCCTTTTTTATTGCCCTTTTTCAGCTCATCTTTTTCCAGGACTATGATATATTTCAAAAGCTCGTTGCCAGTACCTTTGAAAATGCAAAGCTAGGCTTTGAAATCTCCTTGGGACTTACCGGTGTAATGACGCTTTGGCTGGGCTTAATGAATGTAGGTGAGAAAGGCGGTATTATAGCCATTTTTTCCAGGTTGGTAGGCCCTTTCTTTCACCGCCTGTTCCCGGAGATTCCTAACAATCATCCTGTTTATGGATCTATTCTGATGAATTTTTCCGCAAATATGCTAGGCCTGGATAATGCCGCTACACCCCTGGGACTAAAGGCGATGAAAGAAATGCAGGAACTGAACCCGCATAAGGAAACTGCTTCCAAAGCACAGATCATGTTTTTGGTGCTCAATACCTCCGGCCTTACTATTATACCAATCAGTGTTATGGTATTCCGGGCACAACTAGGAGCTGCAGACCCCTCAGATATCTTTATTCCCATACTTCTGGCTACCTTCTTCTCTACCGTTACCGGTCTTATAGCTGTAGCTTTTTACCAGCGCATTAACCTGCTGCATCCGGTTATACTTGCCTACCTGGGCACTTTTATGCTCCTTGTTATAGGGATGATCTATTATTTCAGCATCATTCCGCAAGAACAGGTGAGCCTGATCTCTACGGTGGCCAGCAACGTGATTCTCTTTTCTATCATCATCTCTTTTGTTGGACTTGCACTGTATAGAAAAGTAAATGTCTATGATGCGTTCATTGAGGGAGCCAAAGAAGGGTTTACAGTTGCTATTACCATCATCCCTTACTTAGTAGCCATCCTTGTCGCCATAGGTGTTTTCAGAACGTCTGGCGCACTTGACCTGCTGGTAGACGGAATAGGCTACGGCATTGCCTTAACGGGCCTCAACACTGATTTTGTGCCGGCCTTACCAGTTGCATTTATGAAACCCCTTAGCGGAAGCGGCGCGAGAGGCATGATGGTAGAAGCATTGAATACCTATGGAGTTGATTCATTTGTAGGACGCCTTGCCTCCACCATACAGGGCTCCACAGAAACCACCTTTTATATCCTGGCAGTATACTTCGGCTCCGTTGGCATTCGAAACACGCGCTATGCCCTTACCTGCGGTCTCATTGCTGACTTTGCAGGTGTCATTGCAGCAATCTTTATTGCTTATCTGTTCTTCCACTAGTCTATATGGCACAGAAGTAAAAACAAAAGCCTCTGACATCTCTATCAGAGGCTTTTTGATTATAACAAATGGTTAGTTCCTATACTAAACCCACGCCTTTTTTTCACTGAAGTGATTGCAGCCAAACATGGCGCCTGTGATCATTTCAAATTTCTTTGGCTTCAGGTCCTGAGATGACTCATGTACTAAAGGCAGCACATAAGAAGGTTCCATGGCGTGTTGGCCTGTTAGTTCGTCACAAACCCCAAAGTCTTTACTTTGTAGTTGTACTTTATTTTGATCTTGCTCCCAGTGGGTGCAGTGATTGCAGGTAGCTTCCATAGTCTAAATTTTAAGTTTGAATTTCATTAACTGATACTATAAATATACTGTCCCATGGCAGACTCAGGTTGCAGGTAAAGGCTGTTTTAGAGAAATTTAGAATCATCCTAAACAAAGGAAGGCCCTGTATGCCAGCAATTTTCTCGCTGGCATACAGGGCCTTCCTTTGTTTAACGTAGTGTTACGACCTTACCTTATACCCTGCCACTGCATAATACAGGATGAACAGGTAACAAGGCACCATGAGCCAATACGCCTGCTGCGCACTAAAGGCATCAGACAACGCACCGTATATAAGTGGCAGGATAGCACCACCAGCGATACCCATGATCAGTAAAGAAGAGCCTATTTTAGTAAAACGCCCCAAGTTGGCTAAAGCCAAAGGCCAGATAGCAGGCCACATTAAAGCGTTTGCAAGACCAAGTAAGGCAATCGAAAGCACAGAAACATAGCCATCTGTCAGTATTGCAGAAAGGGAGAACAACACCCCCAGTATTGCAGAGATCTGCAACGCCTTCTCCTGCTTTATATACTTTGGAATAGCCGCAATACCGATCAGGTATCCCACAATCATGGCAATCAGTGTGATGGAAGTAAAGAACTTGGCTTCCGTGAAGGGTATACCCTGCCCGTAGGCCGCATAGCTGATGATCGTATCACCGGCCATCACTTCGACTCCCACATACAGAAATAATGCAAAGGCACCCATTAGCAGGTGGGGGAATTGCAGAATACTTTTCTTGTTCGTGTTGGCAGCCGCTACTGTTTCATCCTCCTTATCAGTGTCTACTTCAGGCAAGGATGAAAAGTAAATTAGCACAGCCAGTACTATCAGCACTGCCACAATAACAAGGTAGGGTGCAATTACTTTTGCTGCCAAAGCATCAAGCTCAGCGGCTTTCTCGGCAGCACTCATTGCCCCCAGACTGTCAACCAATGCATCGGCATTTGAGAGAACAATGGCACCAAGTACAATAGGCGCCAGCGCCCCTGCTACTTTGTTGAAGATACCCATGATACTGATGCGCTTGGCAGCACTCTCAATGGGTCCCAGAATAGTAACATAAGGGTTAGAGGCTGTCTGCAGCACAGCAAGACCAGTACCCTGCACAAACAATCCAAGCAGGAAAAGCTCATAAACGCGTGTCATAGCCGCCGGAATGAAAACAGCAGCACCAACCGACATTATAAGCAGACCCACAGACATTCCATTTTTGAAGCCTGTCTTCTTTAGCACCCAAGCCGACGGAATGGCCATTACCAAGTAAGAAATATAAAAGGCAAAGGCAACCAGGTAAGACTGGAAGTCGTTGAGCTGGCATGCAATTTTAAGATAAGGGATCAGTACGGAGTTTAGCCACGTGACGAAGCCAAAGATAAAGAACAAGGCACCGATGATGATGATGGAGCGCATGTAGTTGTTCTGGCCCTCTACCTTTCCTGCACTATCAGTTACCGTGGAAGCTACTTTTGTCATTACTATCTAAAATTAAAATGAGTGCTGTTGCTGAATTTAATACCTGTTTAAGCTGCACCCTTTTCAGCACAAGGCAAAACAGAAGTACAATATAAAGTTTTAACAGTTTAGTTTTTGCTTTACCTCAATTTTATTTCATCTGATTAAAACTATACGTTCCCAGAAAAATAGCTTCAGAGCTAAGCTATGAGTTTTAAATATATCGCAACACCAGGGGAATAATCAGACCTGTCAAACACAGAACAGGAATTACCCAGTATGGCAGCCTTAAAGACAGAAACAAAAGCTCTGATCTTTAAAGTGCCACGCCAGGAAGAAAGCTCTACTTATGCAGCTAACATCAAGCTAGAACTTCCATCTAACAAAGGCTTCCATTGCCTCATATTCTGCAAGACCAAGGTCATCATAACTCTTGGCTGTCTCGCGGGTTCTCTCCTCGGCTCTGATCCAGAACTCACGCTCGTCATCACCTGGGAAAACCGGTCTGTCTTTTTGTGATTGGTGCTTAAAGATGGCATAGCGTTTCCGCATAACTTCCTGAGGCGACAACGGTACTGCCATTTCAATCTCATGGGTTTCGAACTCATGCCATGCCCCACGATACATCCACAGCCAACAATCCATGGCCCAGTCTTCCGTTTCACGCAGTCTACGCAGTGCCTCTTCAACAATTCGGAAGCAAACAATATGCGTCCCATGCGGGTCTGCAAAATCACCTGCAGCAAACACCTGATGCGGCTTCACTTTCCGGAGTAGTTCCATAGTAATTTCCACGTCTATGTCCGTTACAGGCTTTTTAACCGTCTTTCCTGTTTCGTAAAAAGGCAGTGCCATGAAGTGAATATTGTCATCAGACAACCCTGCATAGCGGGCACCGGCAAAGGCTTCACTCTTCCTGATAAAAGCTTTTACATCACGTATTTCCTGCGTATCCACCTGGTTTGGTTGCTTTTCCTGTATGAAATTGCGCATATTAGCGTAGATCGCCTCTAACTTGTCACTGTCTTCGCCAATGCTCTTGTTAAAGTCGATGGCAAACTCCATGTAGCGCAGCACATCATCATCCCAAACGGCTGTGTTGCCCGATGTCTGATAAGCCACATGCACATCATGCCCCTGATCCACCAACCGGATAAATGTACCTCCCATTGAAATTACATCGTCATCCGGGTGGGGAGAGAAAACAACTACCCGCTTCTGTGCCGGCTCCGCACGTTCCGGACGTCTTGTATCATCAGCCCCCGGTTTACCTCCCGGCCAGCCGGTAATGGTACGCTGTAGCTTGTTAAATATGTCGATGTTGATGTTGTAAGCCGGACCTTTTTCGGTGGCTAGCTGTGCCATGCCATTATTATTGTAGTCCTCGTCCGTTAGCTTCAGGATAGGCTTCTGCACTGTTTTTGACAGCCAGATGACTGCCTTTTTAATCAGCGCCTCGTCCCAAACACAATCCTTTACAAGCCATGGTGTATTAAAGCGGGTAAGCTCTGATGCGGCATCCACATCAAGCACAAACTCCACATTGTCTGACAGCTGCAGGTAAGTTGCCGGTACGTCACTCGACATTTCTCCTTCCACTGCTTTTTTGATGATAGGAGCTTTCTTCCCGCTCCATGCCATCAGGATAATTTCCCGTGCCTTAAAGATGGTACCAATACCCATGGTGATGGCTTTGCGCGGCACGTTTTCCTTACCACCAAAATCACGGGAAGCATCCCGGCGGGTCAGGTCATCTAAGGTTACAAGACGTGTACCTGAGTTGGGCGCTGAACCTGGTTCGTTAAAACCAATGTGTCCCGTACGACCTATACCTAATATCTGCAGGTCAAGCCCTCCCAGCGCCTCGATCTTACGCTCATACTCCAGGCAATACTCGTGGATCTCCTCCAGTGGCAGCGTGCCATCAGGTATGTGAACATTCTCACGCTTGATGTCGATGTGCTCGAAGAGGTTCTCATTCATGAACGTGACATAACTCTGTGCAGCAGTTGGCTGCATCGGGTAGTACTCGTCCAGGTTAAAGGTGATCACATTCCTGAAGCTTAAGCCTTCTTCCCGGTGCATTCGCACCAGTTCTGCATATACTCTTACCGGTGTAGCTCCAGTAGCAAGCCCCAGAACAGCCATTTTATTTTGCTGTTGTTTGCTCCTGATCAGGGCTGAGATTCGCTGTGCAACGTTTACTGATGCTACGTGCTGATCGGGATAAATAGTGGTTGGAAGCTTCTCAAAACGGGTTTCTTCCAAAAGGTTTAATCGAGCCATAGTAATGTAATGCAGTAGTTTTACTTATGATTTAGTAGATGCTATTTGATTCTCAAAGATGTTCTCCATCACGGTTGCCACTGAGCCCATGATACCAGCGTGTTGCCCTAATTCGGATAAAGCGATACTTGTCTTTTCTCTAAGCTGGGTCATGCAATATGTGTTAATGGACTGTTGTATGGGGGTGGTGATGTATTGTTTCGCGGCGGCTATTTTACCACCTATAATGATCATCTCCGGATTATACAGTTGAATCAGGGAAGCGATCCCTTTCCCCAGGTTCATACCTATTTCAGAAAGTATGTTGATTGCGAATTGATCGCCTTGATTCGCTGCATCAATAACCGCCTTCGGATCTAAGCTATCAACTTCCTGCTCCGAAAGCTCATTGAGCAAAGTGTACTGACCTGACTTTATACCTTCTTTCGCTTTTCTGGCTAAAGCAAGACCGGAGCCAACTGTTTCCAGGCAACCTCTTTTTCCGCAATGGCACAGCAGGCCATCCTCCACAAACGGGATGTGACCAAACTCACCCGCGAAGCCTGACGTTCCAATGCGCATCTTCCCATCCATGATTGCACCAAGTCCAATACCCCAATCCATGGAGAGCACCAGTACATCCCGCTTGCCGTGTGCCGCACCAAAACGATGCTCAGCCAGCGTCATGCTCTTCACGTCGTTTTGAATGTAAACAGGCTTGTTGAATTTCATCTCCAGGAGTTCCTGCAGCGACCTCTCGTTCTGCTCCGTTAGCAGGTAGGTGTAGTTGTTACCATCCTTCGATGATACCAGCCCCGGCATACTGATACCGATTCCCATCAATTTATCAGGGTCGATGCCCGAAGAAATGACAAGGCTGTTTGCATGCTCATACAGCTCCTGTACAGCACTGAGATCTTTTGAAACTTTGATCGGAACAGTTTGTATTCCGGTGATATTATTGTTGTTGTTATCAAAAATGGCAATGCGGGTATGGAATTTTTCCATATCAATGCTCAGCACGAAAAGAGAATTATCACGGAGCCCATATAAATCAGGCTTTCTACCTCCAACAGACTCCCCTCTACCCTGCTTCTCAACCAGTCCTTCCTGTATCAGTTCATTAAGCATGCCCATTGATGTAGGTGAGCTAATATTGAACCGCTTGCAAATCTCTGCATTAGACTTAGCACCTTTTACATACAGATGCTTAATGATCCTGATCTTCTGCAGGTGCTTTTTCCTTTCAACCTGGTTCAGGTTATCAAGTTGTTTATTCTCTGGAGCCAACAATGAACTCATCCGCTATCGTCAATATTTAATTGAAATTGATTATTTAATTTATTAACTCCAAATACTTTTGTTATTTTTTTATAAAAGTAAATAATGAAGTTCTAAATTTTTGGTTATCACCCAAAGCTTTTCTTATTGAGAAATCCAGATTTGGACCAAAGCACTACCTCTAAGGAATGGCAGAAGGTTAAAAAGCCCTGTCCCCTAAACACGAACACCCCGGCGTTCCTAAAACACCGGGGTGACTTCTTATTAGTGTAGACTTATTAGCTATTCATAGAGCGACACCTCACGAAGATCGAGAAGTGTCGTATCAGGCACCACACGCTTTGCTCTTAAAAAGCGGTTTAGCTCATAATCATCGTAGTTCGCAGCTTTAGGATTCATGCTATTGATGCGGACTTTTCCTGCAGAATGGATAAACTCCTGATCTCCTCCTATCCACATTCCTACATGTACAACACGCTCGGACTTTCCATCGCTGGCAGGAGTACCGAAGAAAAGCAGGTCACCCGGACGCAGATTTTCCCAGCCATCAGAAGTATCTACTAATTCACCAACATGTACCTGCTGCGAAGCATCACGAGGCAGGACCAAGCCATTCATGAAATAAACAGTCTTGGTAAAACCACTGCAGTCCATTCCTTTTACAGAAGTACCTCCCCACAAATAAGGAAAGCCTAATAACCTTTTACCGGACTGCACCAGATTGTCCTCCGTTGGCTGTCGGCTGGCTGACCACGTTTTGTAATCAGTTGCTTCATTGGTATGAATATAGCCGCTACGGCCATCCGGGAATTCAACTTTGTAAAAGTCCTTTTTTTGCTCTTTCAGCAGCACAACATCCCCATACACCAGATCGGATACGGTTGTACCACTAGCATCAGCGTTAGCATACGCAAACCCATAAGGTTGTGTATACAGGAGCTTTTTACCCTTTTGCCAGTCAGCAAAAGCCTTATTTTCCATAAGTGCGATGCCTCCGTAATCTACCCAGGCAAGATACTTATCCGGTGTTTGCACCAGGTACCAGCCATCATTTTTCTTCCACACTTTTAAAGGTGTACCCATCGTAGCTTGTGTGGCAAGTTCCGCAGAATGCTTAGGTTCTGAGCGCAGGTTAGCCACAGATATGCTCACTACAGCATTGTGCAGTCCCTTCAGTTCCGTTTCTGGCAGCACCTGAATACTATCAACATAAGCTATATTGGCAGCCGTCAAGCGTCTTAGCAGGTCTGCTTTAGCTTCAGGCATATTGGTTTCTCCACGAAGAACATTACTGTTTACATCTACCTTAAAAAGGGTCACGCGTTTATCCGGGGCAAACTGCTGGCGCGTTTCGTCAATATAGGTTTGTAAAGGGGATACCTCTGCAGCAGGCGATTTTTTTGTCTGGCTACTTACACAAGACATCAAAAACAGCAGCAAAAGTACGAAGGGGTTCTTTTTCATATGTTTACTTTAAAAAGCAGCTTTACACTCTACTAGGTACAACTTCAAGACGGTTAATATGGTTCGCCAGGCACTCCAGGTCATCCTCTGTATGAAGGCTGCTAAGAACAATGCGTGTTATCGGATCATCAGCAGGTGTCGGGTACCGGAAACTGGAGATAACGATTTTACGCTCCAGCAAAAAGGGGCAAAGCTGTTTGTTAGGGGTATAAAAAACAGGATAGTTTTCAAAAAAGCTAAACCGGGCGGGTTGCTCCAGCTTACTTTCGAAAGTCTTTATGTTAAAGAATAACTTATCAAGGGCATCAGCAAACACTTTCCTGCAGTGCACAAAAGCATACAGGTAAGCTGGTACCGCCGGAGAAGCACCTCCAAAAAAAGGACTTTGCTCAAGCTGTTCAACCGTTTTTTTATCAGAAAGCACTACTCCTGCAGGAATACCAAGTGCTTTGCCCAATGACCCCAGCACAATCAGGCGCACCTTCGGATGCTCCTCCTTTAATCGTCTGAAGCAACCAGCTCCTCCCTTCCCGGTTACTCCAAAGCCATGGGAATCATCTATGATGATCGTGTACTGCTTACCCTCGGGTAAACCAGCAATCCAGCTGAAAGTATAGTTCTCGGCGTGTAGGGGGTCAAGAGAATTACAAACGATGATGATATGCTGCTCAGGTGTTGCCGGGACATCCTGCTGTAACCGGATTACCCATTCATTGAATGTTTGATTAGCATCTGTTGCATCAAGCCCACTCCGCCACAAAGCCGGATGCGCTCCGGGGGCATAAATGAACCGGCCACTGTCAATAAAATTCTGCACCACCGTCTGCCCGGCCATGTACCCTGAGGACATGGTAAGAGCGGCCTCTGCCCCAGTCCATAACGCAAGGGCATCCTCGGCCTCATCAAACACCTTTAACCGGAGGTTAGAGTTGCGGGAGCTGGAATAATTTGTGCCATAGCGGCCCATTCCTTCTACCAGGCATGCTCTGAACTCCTGGTTATGCGATATTCCCAGGTAAGAAGTACCACTGAAAAACAGGTACTCCTCCCCATCCACCACAAGTGTGCGGCCCGGCAACTGATCAGTATGTATCAGGGCAGCAGTCAATTTTAAGCGATAAGAGTTGCTCCTGTGCCGTTCTCTTTACTGTAATACACTTTACCATAGTCAATGGTAACACCAGTAGCGATATCTTTACTTAGCAACAGCGCGCCATCCATATCTACATAGTCGAGTAACGGCAGTAGTTGCGCGATGGCTGAAATACCTACACTTGATTCCGTCATGCAGCCTACCATAGCCTTCATACCTAAACTCTTAGCCTCTGCTATCATTCTTCGTGCAGGTGTAAGTCCTCCACACTTCACCAACTTGACATTCACACCATGAAACAGGCCGTGACATTTAGCAACGTCACCTTCTGTAATGCAACTCTCATCAGCAATGAGTGGCAGTTCGGAGCTTTTGTAAACTTCTTTCATACCCTCCATATCATCTGCCCGCATGGGCTGCTCAATAAACTCTACTCCCAAAGGTTTCAGCTGCCGGGAATTCTCAATGGTCTCCTCCACGCCCCAGGCACAGTTGGCGTCTACCCTGAAAACAGCATCTGTATACTTCCGCAGCTCTCTCACAATAGCTACATCATCAGGAGTCCCCAGCTTGATCTTATAAAGCGGCCATGGGGTTTCCCGTAGCTTTTTTACCATGTTTTCAATGGAGTCGATACCAATGGTGTAGTCTGTTAGTGGCATATTGTTAGCCTCCAGGCCCCACAGTTTGTAGAGTGGCTGCCCGTTCATTTTACCATACAGGTCATTGGCCGCCATGTCCAGGGCGCAAAGAGCGAAGGGATTATCTTTTAGCAGGGGCTGCATCATTGACCAGAATTCCTCAGGGCTGGTAAGTTCTGTGGACTCAACCTGCTCCCTGATGTTTTCCAGTGCTTCCGTCATACTTTCTATTGTGAATCCATAGTATGGATTGCTGGTTGCTTCTCCATACCCCTTGTGCCCATCTTGCTGCAACTCCACAATAAGGGTAGGCTGCACATCACGTGAATCATAAGAAATAGTGAAAGTATGCTTTAAAGGCAGGTCGAAGGAACGGATAGATAGTTTTAACATAGGTTTGAGGTTAGTGGTTTGCGTTAGTATTTCTCATGCACTTCCGTCATGATCCGGACCATATCATTACGGATTTCTGAAGCAGAAGCATTAAAATTGTTATTCATAAAACTATAGAGCAGCACTTTCCCACTCCTGGTAATAATGTAACCACTCTGGTTATGCACATGAGACAAGGTTCCGGACTTACCAAATACAAAAGGAACATCGGCTTTATAGATATTCCGGAAAGTACCTGGCTTCCCTCCGGTTGCAAGTAATGGGAAGAGCTTTTCCTGTGGCCGTTCCTCCTGTAGCTTTTTAAGTAAGGCAATGATAGTTCTTGGCGTAAACATATTCATCGTAGAGAGGCCAGACCCATCCACCCAAACCGGCTTATCCGGCAAATCTGCCAGGTATGTTTTAAGTCCATGATCAATAGCACGCTCCACAGAAAGCGTATCTGACAGTGTGCCGGAGCTAAGAACAAGTAACTGCTCAGCCAACAGGTTGTCACTTACCTGCAACATTCGCTTAAACACTGTGTCAGCAGGAAGGCCATATAAGACTTGTGCGTTCTGAGGCACCGGGCGTGTGATCAGCTGCACCGGGCGCTTTAATGTATCAGCCAACAGCTGCACAGTAAGTTCAGGAGAGGTAATAAAAGGCACTTCCTGGGAATAACCTTCTTTTGTGTGCTTCGGGTAAAACGTAAAATCATTCGTGCGTAAGGCTCTTCTGAATGCATTATTGTGGGAATAGACTGCCGTATCTGTTTTAATGTTTGGCTTGTAGTAAGAGGGCGTGGTAGTGTAGGTGCTGTCTCCATTGCTTCGCGAAAACTTCACAATGTTACCATGCACCGGAAATATGCTACGCTCCGGCTGGTAATAATAGTTGTAATCGTCCCACCCCCAGTTTATGGCAAAGGGTGTACTGAAAAAGGGTGCCTCCAGGTAATACAGCTTTTCAGGCCGGTTCTTCAGAAAATCATAGGCTATGGTGTTCTTCACATCCATGTGCGCAAATGTTGGGTCGCCTGTGCCCCAGAAAATCAATGAGTCTCCTTTGATAACATACTTTAGGGCAGGTATGGAATCGCCGAGCATCCTATCGCTTACATAGAAGGTAAAGAGCTTGGTATTTGAGGCAGGTACAAAGTACTTGTCAGAATTATGCTCCACTACCATCTGCCCCAGTTCCGGATCGTACAGGGCAAAGCCAACGAAACTCTGCCTGCGGTCCTCGAGGTCCATCACCTGCTTCCTGATCACCTCCGGGCCATAAGGCACCTCCTCAGAAACTACATCTTTGCCAGCCTGGCGGGTAGTACTACATGCAGATAGCAGAAATACACAGAAGCAGGAGTACAAGATTACACGAAGCGCTCTATTCATTTTCCGGATAGGGACCATAGGAACTGATTTTATTCGTTTACTACCTGAATTTACCTTTACATGTACTTCCTGTAAAGGTTGTAAAGAATTCTTTTATCATCATCTGTTAAAACAGCGTTAATATCTTCCTGAATGAAATGAAGTTTAAATGCCTTGATAGCAGCATCTAAGTTACTAATATCGAAACCAATAATACGAAGCGCCTCCTGCGGATTAAAAGATTCGGGCACCTCATAAAGTGGCCTCTTCTCAAACACCACCAGGCTATCCTGTACACCGTTCTGCAGGATGGTTGAATCGGAAACAGGGTAAGTCTTAGCTACCATTACGCTATCCAGCACATCTTCATCGTACCACAAGCCAAAGCCATTTTCAGCCATTTTTTTCCAGGGAAATGTAGGATTAGGATCTACTTTTCGGGTTGGTGCGATATCAGAGTGCCCAATAATATTAGCGGCAGGTATACTATGTTTCTTTTTCAGCATTTCCAGCACACCAAGCAAACTTTTGATCTGCTCTTCTGAGAAGGGCTCTGCGCCATTGTTATCCAATTCTATACCGATTGATGAGGAATTTATGTCCGTATTGTTTCCCCACTTACCGGCGCCGGCATGCCAGGCACGCAGATAGTCATTTAGCATTTGATAAACCTTTCCATCCCGCCCGATCACGTAGTGTGCACTCACACTTGTTGCCGGCGTGGTAAAAGTCTTTAAGGTGTGCGCTGTAGAATTCTGTGCGGTGTGATGGATGATCACAAAGTTTGGCTTCCGCATGTTAAAATTGGTGGCCCCAACCCAATAATCTCCCACAGGGTAGTTCACCTCTTCCGGTTTTACCTCAGGCACTGCCCATAACGACTGGCCGTATGCTTTTGCCTGCTTTTTGTATACCCTGTTTGTTTCGGCATAAGGATTTACAGAACAGGAGGTAATCCAAGCACCTGCCAGTAATATGCAGGAGATCCGAGAGAAAGAGTTTATTATTGAATTCACCATTTTAAAACGATTTATGTAATATTTGCACCCACACTACCTTTTAACCACGACAACAATATTGCTTTTATTTGCCGGATTTAAAAAAAATACCGCAAATAAAAATACAGATTATCTTAATTCTCTTATATTGCAGTATATCAACCATTAATTATTCCCGAACCCTTGAAAAAGTTTCTATCTCTTTCTCTGTCACTTGTATTTTTACTGGTTCTAAGCCTGCCTGACCTGCATGCTCAGAGCAAAACCACAAAATCACGCAAGTCAGCTAATCAAAAAACTGTAGCTCCAGCCTTTGATCCTGCCAGAGACCCTGCTTTCCTGGCAAACCTGCATTCGCCCTGGGTGGATTCTGTTATCAAGTCCCTGACGCCGGAGGAGCGGATTGCGCAGCTGATCATGATTCCGGTTTACTCCAACAAGGATCAGGCCCACATCGACTCGATCAGCAACCTGATCAACACCTATAAAGTTGGCGGCCTGATCTTTTTCCAGGGAGGGCCGGTACGGCAGGCCAAGATGACTAACCGCTATCAGCGGGAAAGTAAAGTGCCGCTGATGGTAAGTATCGACGGTGAGTGGGGCCTTGCCATGCGCCTGGACAGCACCATCAAGTTCCCCTACCAGATGACCATGGGTGGTGTAACTGATGAGAAACTTATTTATGAAATGGGTGCCGAAATTGCCCGCCAATGCAAGCGCATGGGTATTCAAATAAACTTTGCACCTACTGTTGATATTAACAATAACGCCAACAATCCGGTGATCGGGTTCCGCTCCTTTGGCGAGAACAAGTATAACGTAGCGCGAAAGTCAATCGCTTACATGAAAGGAATGCAGGATAACCATATACTGGCTAGTGCCAAGCATTTCCCGGGCCATGGTGATACCAATGTAGACTCACACTACGGATTGCCTGTGATCCACTTCTCCCGCATCCGCCTCGACTCAACTGAACTTTATCCCTTCCGTGAGCTGATGCAACATGGCTTAGGCAGCGTGATGGTAGCGCACATGAATATTCCGGTACTGGACAATACGCCAAACCTGGCCTCTACCCTTTCCCAAAAGATCGTTTCTGATTTACTCAAGAAGGAGCTGAACTACAAAGGTCTTGTGTTTACCGATGCCCTGAACATGCAGGGCGTCGCTAAATTCTATCCTCCGGGTGTGGTGGATGTAAAAGCATTGTTGGCTGGAAATGATGTAATGCTAAACACAATGGACGTAAAGACGACTATTGCTGAAGTAAAGAAAGCCATTCAAAATAAAGAAATTACGCAGGAAGAAATTGATGCCCGTGTTCGTAAAGTGCTGGCTGCTAAGTTATGGATGGGCCTGGATAAATGGGAGCCAATTGAAACAAAGAACCTGATTGCTGACCTGAACAACCCGCACGCTGAATACCTGAACCGCCAGTTAATGGAGGGTTCTGTTACGCTGTTGCGTAACAAGAAGAACATACTTCCGATTCAGACCCTGGATACCATGCGTATTGCTGCCCTGGCCATCGGCACAGACAAAGAAACAGATTTCCAGCGAGGGTTAGCGCGTTACACGAACGTAGATACGTACTACCTGACACCGAGCGCCTCCCTTGCAGACCTGCAAAAGTTAAAAGAGCAACTGGCAAAGTATAACCTTGTAATTGCGGGCGTGCACAGGCTGAACCTGAAAGCCGGCAGCAGCAACTTTGGTATTACTTCTGAAATGAACCTGTTCCTGAAAGACCTTATCCGCACCAAGCCAACAATTATAAGCGTGTTTGGCAATGTTTACAGCCTAGCTAACCTGGAAAGCGTAGACAAAGCCAGTGCGGTTATCACAGCTTATCAGGAAACCGCGCTGGCCCAGGATGTGGTCTCGCAGATCATATTTGGTGGTATCGGTGCGAAAGGCAAGTTGCCGGTGACAGTATCTAATGCCTTCAGAATCGGCGATGGACTAACGACGCAAGGAAATCTTAGATTGGCTTATACGTCTCCTGAGGCAGTTGGACTTAAAACCAAGGACTTAGCCGGCATAGATTCTCTAGTAGCTCTGGCTATTCGTGAAAAAGCCACACCTGGCGCTCAGGTTCTGGTGGCAAAGGATGGTAAGGTAATCTATCAGAAATCTTACGGCTACCACACTTACGACAACCAGGTAGCTGTAAAGAACACTGACCTCTACGACCTGGCCTCTGTAACGAAGATATCCACCTCACTGGCAGCACTGATGAAGTTAAAAGGTGAGGGCCGGTTTGATGTAGACCATACCCTCGGATCATACCTGCCAATGATGCAGGGCTCTAACAAAGAGAACCTGAAGTATAGAGATATACTTACCCACCAGGCGGGCCTGAAAGCCTGGATACCCTTTTGGAAAGAGACTGTAAAGAAGAACGGCAAGTTCAAATGGGCAACTTTCAAGACAGACTCTTCTGCACGGTTCCCGATTAAAGTGGCAGATAGCCTGTACATCCACCGCAAGTACGCTGCAAAGATTTACAAGCAGATCGCCGAGTCACCACTGAACGAGAAACCGGGATATGTATACAGTGACCTGTCCTTTATACTTGCGCCAAAGGTGGTGGAAAACATCACTGGCCAGGAGTTTGAATCTTACCTGAAAGAGAATATTTACAAGCCAATCGGTGCCACCTCGCTTACATTCAACCCTTACAGGTATTACGCTTCTTCTCAGGTTGTGCCAACAGAGTATGAGCCGCATTTCCGCTCACAGCTTCTGCACACAACCGTACACGACGAGGGGGCGGCCATGCTGGGTGGGGTTAGCGGACATGCAGGCTTATTCGGTAATGCCAATGATGTAGCCAAGCTGATGCAGTTGTATCTTAATGACGGCACCTATGCCAACAGAACCTACATTGCCGGTAACACTGTGAGTGCGTTCAGTAAATGTCAGTTCTGCGACCAGGGCAATTACCGTGCATTAGGCTTCGACAGACCGGCTAAGCCTGGCGCACAGAACAGCAATGCTGCGCCATCCGCGCCATCGATTAGCTTTGGCCACTCAGGTTTTACAGGCACTTACACCTGGATAGACCCAATCAATAAGCTGGTTTATGTATTCCTGTCTAACCGGGTAAATCCAACCCGTGAGAACCCTAAGCTCAGTAAGTTGAATACCCGCACCAATGTGCTGCAGGTAGTGTATGATGCCATAGAGAAAGCCAAAATCAACGGTGCTGCTTCTATACAAGAATAATTAATTACTAATCCCGCCCCGAATCCGGGGCGGGATTTATTTGTTCCCTTTATGCCACTGGTACAAAATAACAGCTATGAACCTTAACAACCTTAACCTCATCAAAAGCTAACAAAATGCACAAGCTCACTATTGTTCGCGACACAGCAGATTCCGGCCTGTTAAAAAGCTTTGCTTCCGAGCGCTATCTTTCGCTGGATGTTTTGCGAGGATTAACTATTGCCCTGATGGTTGTGGTGAATAATCCTGGTAGTTGGGGCAATATCTTTGCCCCCTTCAGGCATGCAGCCTGGCATGGCTTTACGGTTACCGACCTGGTATTCCCTTCATTTCTTTTTGTTGTAGGGAATGCGATGAGCTTTAGCATGCGGAAGTTTGAAACACAGCCCGAAAGCGCGTTCCTGAAGAAAGTGTTTAAAAGAACTGCTCTTATTTTTCTTATCGGCATGTTTCTGCACCTTTTCCCTTTCGTTACCCGCGAAGATGGAGCAATAGTGCTGAAAGATTTTACCTCAGTGCGCATCATGGGCGTTTTACAGCGCATTGCCCTTTGCTATTTTATCGCATCTCTGGTTATACACTACCTTAAACCCAAAGGTGCTCTTATCTTCAGTGTGGTCACCCTCCTCTCCTACTGGGGTATCATGTATTTCTTTGGAGCCCCTGCAGATCCATACAGCTTAGAAGGCAACGCAGCTTTAAAATTTGACAGGTTTTTCATTCCAGACCAAAACCTGTACAAAGGTTTTGGTATTCCATTTGACCCGGAAGGGCTTTTGAGCACCTTACCCGCAGTGGTGAACGTAATTGCCGGATACTTCGCAGGTGTATTCATCCAAAAGAATGGCAACAACTTAAATTCGGTTTTAAAATTGGGAGTAGCTGGTGGTCTGTTAGTAGCTGTTGCTTTGGTTTGGGACACTACTTTCCCAATCAATAAACCGCTCTGGACGAGTTCTTATGTTCTTCATTCCGTAGGACTGAGCCTGATCATACTAGCAGCGTTGATTTTAATTATAGAAATTGCCGGCTATGTTAAGTGGACGTACTTCTTTGAAGCCTTCGGCAAAAACCCACTGTTCATCTTCGCTTTAGCAACCCTTCTTATCAAGACACTGAGCTTCGTAAGAGTTGGCGAAGTAAGCCTGCAGAAATGGATCTACGATAACTTCTTCCTCACCTGGACGGAGGGGAAAACAGCTTCCTTACTATTTGCTTTAACCTACATGCTCGTGATGTGGCTGATAGGTTACTGGATGGACAAGAAAAAAATATATGTGAAAGTATAGCTTTACTGAACAGGAAAGACAAAGGCCTGCTTTTACCGGTTTCCCTTCAGGAGCCGTAAAGGCAGGTTTTTTCATAAGCACTGGAGAGCTTCTAAGTGAAATTTAGCAGTTCATGAAAAACATGCCAAAGCTACTTAATAGAATTTATCTTATATTTGAGTCTTACCTTTCGCAGATAACAGTATGCTAAAAGAAGAACGGCAAGCTTTTATTATAAAGCAGATAAACTTGCACAACAAGGTGCTTTCATCAGACTTAAGTGTTAAGCTTAATGTTTCTGAAGATACTGTGCGACGGGACCTGAATGAGCTGGCTGAAAGCGGCAAGATACTGAAAGTACACGGAGGAGCATTGTCTAAATCTTTTCACTATCCCTTTCAGCAAATAGAGGTTTATGCGAAAGAGGCTAAGAAGGAAATTGCGGGCAAATTGATTGGTATGCTTCAGGATGGCATGACCGTTTTAGTTGGTGGCGGTACAACTATGATTGAAGTAGCCCGGATGATTCCGGATAGCCTGCGGTGCACTTTTTTTACAGTTAGCCCGCTTGTAGCACTGGAGCTTGCCGAACGCTCTAATACAAATGTCATTCTCCTGGGTGGGCAGCTTTCAAAGAGTTCACACATTATAACAGGAGCACAGGTTATCAATCAGCTGAACGAGATAAAAGTGGACCTTTGCGTTCTGGGCACGAACAGCCTTTCTGTTGAAGATGGTCTTACTGACTCCGACTGGGAAGTTGTGCAGGTAAAAAAGGCCATGATCAGGTCAGCCAAGAGAACAGCCATCATGAGTATTGCAGAAAAGCTTGGCTCTGATCAAAGCATGAAAGTATGTGACCTCAACTCTATTCATTACCTGGTCACAGATCTTGACCCCAGAGATGCAGATTTAAGGGAATATGCACAGTCTATAACTGTTGTATAACAGAAAACACCCAATAAAAAAGCGCCTGTTATTTCTTGTAACAGGCGCTTTTTTACATCTAATCTTTATCTACAGGCACTCGTCCAGCAAGTATAGAATTGATTCATAGTTTCTACCTACAGCCTCTGACATAGCCATTTCACAGGTTTTGGCTGTGGAATAGTACCCCTCATATTCCTGTTGCTTCACTTCCTGTGCCTCAGGTGCCGTTGCTGATGCTGTAAGCTCGGGTACCAGAAAGCCTCTGTCGCCGGCCATACCGCAACAGCCTGCGTGCATAGGTACAGTAACCTCGCTTGCTAACTGCTTTGCTATACTCAAAAATTTAGCTTCTAATCCCATCTTTTGAAGCGAGCAAACCGGGTGCACTACAATGCTCCCCTTCTTTTTCAGGATCTTTGCTTTTGGCAGTAGAAAATCAGTGATATACTCAATGCTGTCTATGATCCTAAGCGTATCAAATTTTTGCTTATTCTCAGGCGTTAATATCGGACGGCAATTCTGTAAGGTATAGGTACAGGAGGTAATATCAAGCACCAGTGGCATCCGGCCTTTATCCGTCCAATCCCAGACTTTCTGTATTGTTTCGTTAGCCGTATAAGCAAAAGCTTTGCTATACCCCTTTGAGGAGAAGATCTGGCCGCAGCAGGCACTTTCCACATCCTGTGGGATCAAGAACTTCACTCCTACCCTCTCTGATACACTCCGAAACGTTTCAATGATGCTCTTTTTGGAATTATCCGGATCTCCCATCGTGCGGGAAATACAGGTGGGAAAGTATACCACCTCCGCCTCCTCATGGGGAACACTGCTACTTCCAAGACCAGCAACAGCTTTGCCCGGGGCCAGTTGGTTTGACCAAAGCGGGAACTCCGGCACTATACTTTTTACTCCCTTTGTTAAACTGGCAAGCGTATTGGCTCCCAATAGTTTATTTACACCTGCACCTGCCTTCAAACCAAAGTTTACAGTTGAAGCAACAGGTTTAAAGTTCTTAGCTACCAGCAAGGCAACGTTATTTGCAAAGTCGCTGTGGCTTTCCCTGCGCAGTCGTTTTACAAGGTCGCCTGTATTTATATCTACCGGGCAGGCAGTCGCACAGAGTCCGTCAACGGCACAGGTATCCAGGCCATCATAATGAAACTGATCAAGTAATTCCTCATGCTGCTTTTTATTTCCAGCACTTTTCAACTTCTGCAATTCCCTTCGTACCACTATTCTTCTGCGAGGTGTAAGGGTAAGGTTACGGCTCGGGCATTTGTGTTCGCAGAACCCACACTCAATACACTTATCAACCTCCTCTTCCACCTGTGGCAAGTCCTTCAGGTTCTGGATGTGGGCATTTTTATCATGATTGATGATCACTCCCGGGTTAAGCAAGTTCTCCGGATCGACAACCTGCTTCAGTGCCTTCATGATCTGGTATACTTCTGCTCCCCACTCTGTTTCCACGAAAGGAGCCATGTTACGGCCGGTACCATGTTCGGCCTTTAGCGCACCTTTGTATTTCTTTACTACCAGCTCAACCACTTCTTGCAGGAAACGATCGTAGCGGGCAACTTCAGCGGGGGTATCAAAAGCCTGGGTAACAACAAAATGTATGTTGCCATCTTTGGCATGGCCGAAGATGATGGCATTGCTGTAACCATGCTTTCTGAAGAGCTCTTGCAGATCCAGAATGGCATCACCCAGCATTTCAACCGGGAAAGCAACATCTTCTAATATAACAGTAGTACCACTAGCTCTTACTGCCCCAACAGCAGGAAACATACCTTTCCGTATTTTCCACAAGAGCGCCTGCTCCACTGCATCTGTTGTGAAAACAGGTTCTTCGAGCAAGGACAGGCCTGAAGCTAAAGAGGTAAACTGAAGAATCTTATGCTGCACCTTCTCCGGGGTATTTCCCTGAAACTCCACCAGTAGCGCGGCAGCAGATCCTGGCAAGGTTTGGATGAAGGCTGGCAAACCTGCCATGTGTTCAACAGAACGAAGCGAGGCCCTATCCATCAGCTCTACTGCCTCTGCCCCAGTTTCTGAGAGAGGCACAATGGCCTGGCAGGCAGCATAAATATCCGGAAAGTACAGCAGCGCTGTAGATTTAGCAGGGTAGTCAGGCACTGTGTATAGTACCGCTTCCGCAATAAAGCCCAGTGTACCTTCGGCACCAATCAGCAGGTGCGCCATAATATCCAGGGGGTGCTCAAAGTCAATGAAAGAATTGACAGAGTACCCGACAGTATTTTTCGTGCGGTACTTGTACCTGATGGCATCATATAACTCAGGATTGCTGCATATCTGCTTTTTCAGGCTTTCAAGCGCCAGGTATAACTCAGGGCATTCTAACAAAAACCGGTCATAATCTCCCTGCAATTCTGTGCTGAAGGCTTTACCGTTTGGCAAAATGAAGCGAATATACTTTGTAGTGTGGTAGGAGTTTTTGCTGACACCGCAGCACATGCCGCTGGCATTATTGGAAAGGATACCGCCCACCATAGCCGAATTAATACTGGCTGGGTCCGGACCGATCTTCCGCTTATACTTACGCAGGTGTGCATTTACGATAGCGCCAATCACTCCGGGCTGAACACGTACCTGCTGCCCTTCCTCCTCTACCTGTATTTTATTCCAGAACTGGCTCAGGTCTACAAGTATTCCATCTGTAATGGACTGGCCAGACAAGCTGGTGCCTGCCGTTCGGAATGTAAGCGGAATCCTGTGTTGCTGCGAAAGCGCAAAGAGCTTCGTTATTTCCTCCTCAGATACAGGCTGCACCACTGCTTTAGGCTTCAGATAATAAAAGCCTGCATCAGAAGCATAAGACACAACATCAATGAGTCGTGACCTAATGCGCGCTTTTGGCAGAAAGGTTTCCAAAAGCTTATCTATGGTCATAGAAGTTAAAATTAATTAGTGCGCAGCTTTCTTCAATCTCACTTTCTCAGCCTCTTCCAAGGCATCCATCATCAGTCCACCTCCTGGCCTGCTGGTAACCAGCAACAGGATAAATGTAATGGCAGCATTCACCACAATCAGCTCAAAGCCCATTGCATAGCCAAACCACTCAAGCGAGTTGCTATCCAGCGCATAGGTTAATATTGGAGAAACAACACATATGTATGGCACCAGTTTATCTGCCACAGCACGCTTATTCGCCATACCAAAAGCAAACAAACCTAATAAGGGCCCATAAGTATAGCCAGCTGCACGGAAAATAGCATTTACCACGGAATCATCGTTAATAACCCTGAACACCAGGATCACCAATAGCATTACTACTGAAAAGGCTACGTGTACGATATGCCGGGTACGGATCAGTTTTATGTCATCATGGTTCTGTTTTTTAGTGAAGCCCAGAAAGTCCACACAGAAGGATGTAGTCAAAGCTGTTAGGGCAGAATCTGTTGTAGCAAAGGTGGCTGCCGTAAGTCCAAGCATGAAAATAATAGCAGGTAACAGCGCCAGGTGGTTTAGCGCAATCTCCGGAAACAGGTGGTCCGGTGTTCGAAGCGCTGTCACATCTATACCTTTGGCTTCGGCATACATATAAAGTAAAGCACCCACACTGAGGAAGAAGATATTGATAGCTACAAATACTGCCGTAAAAGTCAGCATGTTTTTCTGAGCTTCCCCTATGTTCTTGCAGCTCAGGTTCTTCTGCATCAGGTCCTGGTCAAGACCAGTCATCGCGATCGTTACGAATATACCTCCAAAGAAATACTTCAGGAAATGGCTCTTACTACCCATAAAATCTTCCCAGAAGAAAATCTTGGAGTAGGAGCTTTCTTTCACAGCCTCAAACGTCTGCCCTAAGCTCATGTCAAGGCTATCTGATATAAACCAGATGGACAATAGTACCGAACCCAACAGGAACACAGTTTGCAGTGTATCCGTGATAACAATGGTTTTAAGTCCTCCTTTATGTGTATAAACCCAGATAAGTAGCAGGCATATAGCTACTGTTACTCCAAACGGAACATTCCAGGAATCAAAAATAAACTTTTGCAACACGATTGCTACCAGGTAAAGCCTAAAAGCAGAACCAATAGTACGGGAAATCAGAAAGATCATAGAACCGGATTTATAGCTCCAGTACCCGAAACGCTTCTCCAGGTAAGTATAAATCGAGATCAGGTTCATGCGATAATAGAGCGGCAGCAGCACAAAGGCTATCAGTATAAAACCTATTGCATTCCCTAAAACAAACTGGAAATAACCAAAGCTACTGTTGCTCACGGCCCCAGGTACGGAAATAAAGGTAACACCGGACAGAGCAGTACCGATCATACCGAAAGCAACGAAATACCACTTCGAATTACGATTGGCAATAAAGAAGCTGGAATTATCAGAAGCCCCCTTAGAGGTGACGTATGAAATCCCGATCAATACAGCAAAATAGCCTATCAGAAAGGACAAAAGAACTATAGGAGACATAGGCGAATGTTTATCAATAGCTGTCTGTAGCAGAAAATAATTTGAGGATTCCCTCTACTGAAACAGCTTTATGATGTTAGT
The DNA here is from genome assembly GCF_042684605.1 of Pontibacter locisalis. Classification (NCBI taxonomy): domain Bacteria; kingdom Pseudomonadati; phylum Bacteroidota; class Cytophagia; order Cytophagales; family Hymenobacteraceae; genus Pontibacter; species Pontibacter locisalis. The sequence continues at coordinate 244,808 of NZ_JBHULU010000009.1, read as the reverse complement.
TAAAGATTATCAGTTTCTATACTACTTCTCACGAGGCAGTTAATTGGATTTATGAAGATATTAAAAAACTTTCAACCGCCTGACGCACATTCCCATATTTTTCAAGAAGAGCCGCTGCCGTAGCCTGATCCGTACCCGTCTCAGCCATAATTATCCGGACTCCCCGGTTATAGAGCTTATGGTTAGTTAACTGCATATCTACCATTTTATTTCCCTTCACACGGCCTAATTGGATCATAACAGTAGTACTTAGCATGTTGAGGGCCAACTTTTGAGCAGTACCCGACTTCATTCTGGTTGACCCGGAAACAAACTCAGGCCCGACCACAATCTCTACAGGAAACTGTGCCTCTGCGGCCACAGGACTTCCTGTGTTACAAACAATGCAACCGGTTGCAATACCATGCAGATTGGCGGTTCTTAGTCCCCCAATAACATAAGGGGTTGTACCAGATGCAGCAATACCTACCACAACATCATTCTTGCCAATGTTATAGGCCTGAAGATCCTTCCATGCCTGCTCCTTATCGTCTTCAGCAAATTCAACTGCCTTACGGATTGCATTATCACCACCGGCAATTATCCCCAGCACCAGATCAAATGAAACACCAAAAGTAGGCGGGCATTCCGATGCATCCAGGATACCAAGCCGGCCACTCGTACCTGCTCCTATGTAAAACAACCTTCCTCCTGCTTTCATTCTCTCTGCCACGATCTCCGCCAGCTTCTCTAGTTGTGGAATAGCTTTTTCTACAGCAAGCGGCACAGTTTTATCTTCGTTGTTAATATTTCCCAGGATCTCCCTCACTGACATCTTCTCGAGGTCACTATATCTTGAATCTTTCTCGGTTGTAATTTCCATTCCTATGTAATTAATATTTTCTTTTTTAACATTGACCAGTGCCAACCTTGTCTCTCAATCATTCACTCTATCGACAGCACTTCTCCCCCGTCACAACTGCAGGAGCAATCGTTTTTTATTTTCCAGATGTGTCAGGCATATATTCCAGGCATGTTATTTTACCATCCATCGTACTTACAATCACTTTTCTTTTCTGCAGTGGCATGACCGGGTTCATAAGGCTATTCGAGCTTTTATGCTTCCACAACACTTTCCCACTCTGCCTGTCCACGGCACTCACCATTCCGGAATGAGAAGGAACATACACAACTCCCTCATGCTCTACTATGGCCGAAGGTGACAGTTCATAAGGCAACCGCAGCTCTGATTTCCAAGAAAGCTGCATTGAATCTAAGGCAGTAGACACACCATACAGCTCTCCATCCATTGTTTTAATATATACCAGCGAACTATCAGAAGACAAGCCCATCGATTCCCGCACCCTGATATCCTTCATCTGCTTTCTCCATACCACCTCCCCTGTGTTGGCATCCAAAGAAGTCATGAAGCGATCTGGCGCTACTATAAACACCTGCCCATTAGTGGCAACCGGATAACAGGCGGCCGGCGAGAACATACGGTTCGAGGATCCATTGCTCCACTTCCAGACTAACCTGCCAGTGGCTGCCTCAAGCGCATAGAACTCATTTCCCCAACTGCCAAAGTATATCTTATCTTTATAAAAGAGTGATTTAGTTACTACAAAATTGTTAACCTGATCAAAGTCCCAGATAACTTTACCGCTCTTCAGGTTCAGAGCCCTGAAGTGACCATCAGAAGCACCAATGTAGACAACTTTTTCCTTGATCAAGGGTGACCCTAGCACAGGTCTTTGTGCGGCAGACTTCCAAAGGAGCTTGCCTGTTTTAAGTGACAGGCAGTAGATGTTATTGTCAGAGGAACCTACCACAACATACCTTCCGGCAACTGCGGGCGTAGAGTAGATCTTACCATTCGTTTTGTAGGCCCACCTTCGCTTTCCATCCTCCTTTTGAAGCGCATAAACCCAGCCACCTGTATTAGTTGCAACAATCAGATCTTTTCCTTCCGCCGTACCTGCTCCCACATCACTAACATCCTGGTATTGCCACACTACCTTTGCATCAGGGTACTTTTTGTTCACTGCAAATGATGGTCTGTGGTATTTGGCTGTTTCTTTAGCAAACTGATGATCTTTAAGAGATACCTCCACCCACTTTTCCAAGGTCCCTAAACCGGGTCTCCTTTCTTCGAAGCTTGCTTTGCCATCCTGTACACTCACAATGTTGTATCCACCCGTAGAAGCTTTTGCCCGCAGATTGGAACGTCCCATCACAGCTGGAATTCCGTCATAGGTAAACCGGCGGTTATTGTGCCCGTGGCCGTGAAGGATGAGCTGCACATTCCGCTTTTTCAATAAATCAATGGCATCATACCAGTTGTTCTGCGAAGAGTCCTGAGGATAATGATTGATGTAGATAACAGGCATACCTGGATCAGGCATGTGTGTAAGTACAGAATCCAACCAGACAATATTCTCTCTCGGTACTTGTCCCGGGCCCATCCGCATATTAGGGCCTGAACTTGTGCCGGCAAATAAGTAACCGTTATGGGCAAAGGCAAAAGTTTCAGACCCAAAAACAGTCCTGAAAGTATTGCTTCCGCTTTCAGACCAGTTGGAATCATGGTTACCTGCCACAATGTACCAGGGCTTTATAAGCTTATCCAACACACGCTTCGCCAGCTTTAGCTCCTCATCTGAACCAAACTCTGTTATATCTCCTGTAAAAAGAGCAAAGCTTATAGAAGAATCTGAATTGATATCCTCTACCGTTCGCTGAAGGTCCTCTTCAGCGGTAGGATTACCAATGTGTGTGTCAGAAACAAAGGCAAACTTAAAAGACTGCGCGTTGCTGCTAAAAGCTAACAACAGCATGAAAATCAAGAGTGAATATCTATTAATAGCCATTTGTTATTATTTCCTCATTAACGGTTAAACTATTAGTTAAATATTAAGTCGTTCTAACTACTAAAGCTCCAGAGGCTTTTATTTTATCTTTTTTTAAAACCGCACAAAAGCGCAACCCCATAATCTTATAAAGATAATAATTATTATCAAACTTCCACATTTATGCACGGATTTAATAAAAAAGCTGCACATTCATGCATAATACATTTTGAACTCATGTTAAATTTCAGGTAATTAAAGAATCAAAATTCTAGGCATTTTATTGTGTAATTACAGGAATATGAACAAGCTCCTATTAACTGTTTTGTATATGCTGATTTTAAGCCAGCCAAGCTTAGCAGCAACAGAAGAAAGCTCACCCAACACCAAGATACTAACACTCGACGCAGTAATTCAATTAGCTAAAGAGCAATCTCCAAAGTACAGATACGCTTCAGTACTTTTTGAGAACAGGCAATGGCAGTATAAAACATATCGCTCAAATTTCCTTCCACAGCTAAACCTTAGTGGTGTGCTACCTGAGTATAATAAAACCATTGAGCCGCGGTTAACAGATAAAGGAAGCTTGATTTTTATTAACACCCATAATGCCAGTTCATCTATGCAGCTGTCTCTTGGGCAGGAAATATGGCCAACTGGAGGCTATATTTCAATAAACAGCCAGATGAAACGCATTGATGATTTTCAGGCAGACCTTAACCGTACCAGGTATTCTTCTGTACCTGCCACAATTACGCTCACTCAGCCAATTTTTGGCTTCAATAACCGATCATGGGACAGAAAAGTATCACCATTACGCTACGAAGAGGCTAAGCGCGATTACCGGGAGGAAATGGAGGAAATTGCAAAAGAAGCAACAAGTCATTTCTTTAACCTGTTGCTTAGCCAAATTGGTTACCAGATTGCAGAAAAGAATGTAGCGAACAATGACACCCTTTATAGAATTGCTGCTAAGAAATTTGCTGATGGTAAAATACCTGAAAATGAGTTGCTCCAAATGGAGCTTACTTTGCTAAACTCTGTTCAGAATCTAGATCAAGCTACACTGGATGTGGAGGCAAACACACTAAGGCTGAAAGTTTTTTTAGGTGTTACGGATAATTATCTGATAGAACTTGTACCACCAAGTGAAATTCCACAGTTTGAAGTGGATGAACAATTAGCTTTGGAACAAGCTCACAAGAACAGACAGCGAGTCATCAGTTTTAAACGTGAGCTTCTGGAGGCAGAGATGCGCATGGCAAGAGCTAAGGGCGAAACAGGCTTCAATGCAAACCTTTTTGCGTCCTTTGGCCTTACACAGCAGGCTGTGGAGTTTCAGGAGGCATATCTCGATCCCTCTCAGCAACAACGGATTCGTTTAGGATTTACTGTTCCTGTGATGGATTGGGGAAGAACAGATGCAATCATTGGTACCGCAAAAGCAAATCAAACTTTAGTTAAAGCAAATGTGGAGCTACAAAAAATAAATTTTGATCAGGAAATTTATCTAAATGTTAAGCGATTCAGGGTGCTACGGAAACAAATGTCGGGCGCTAAACGTGCAGATGAAATAGCTGAAAGGCGTTACCTGGTGACATTAGACAGGTATCTGGAGGGCAAAATAGGACTTCTGGATCTAAATGTAGCGACAGAGGAAAGAGACAAAGCCAGCCGTAGCTACATCAGTTCTTTACGTAACTTCTGGCTGGCTTACTATACTCTCCGTAGTCTCACGCTATATGATTTCGAGACTAATCAGCCGTTGGGTTTGCCGGCGTCTTAAGCTAATATTTACTTAAACTTTACTTTTAGCACATTGGAAGGAGCACTTTCATTTTTTAATCTGTCGATAGAAGTAACCACATACTGATAGGTTTTCCCACGGAAGACGTTCTTATCTTCGAAGTAATTTAGCCCTTTATCAAAGCTTATTTTCAGGATCTTCCTTGGGTTCTGCAAATCAACCTTTTCATCACCCTCAAAGCGATAAATGACATAACCGTACACTTCATCTTCGTACTGACTTTCTGCTGGCATTTCCCACATAATTTTTGCCGATTGATTTGCCCTGAAGAACAGAAACCTCTTTTCCCGAACATCACTAAGCTCAGCGGGTGCCGCAGGAGCTATATTATCCAGCCACTGCATTTGGGGTTGTAGCGCCGGATACCGGTAAAGTTCATGTTGCAAAGAGTCTCTGAAACCAGCAAGATTATTGGTCAGCGACTTTGAACTGAAGAACACGCTGCCTTGCACGAGAGGGTTCTCACGAAGGTAGCGTACCTGATTTGGAAGCTGCTGTTTATCGCGCCAGCCTTCACGATCTTCCATAGCTCTGTAAACTCCCTGCCCTACGTACACATGCTTTCCAAATGAATTAGCACTCCACCAATCCACCAGCTTTTCATAAGGGGCGGCAGGAAAATTAAAAGGAAAGTATACCTGCGGATTCACATAATCTATCCAACCCTCCTGCACCCATTTGCGGGCATCTGCATACAAAGCACTGTACCCCGACAAGCCATTACTCTCAGAACCTAGAGGATCATGCGCTTTGTTTCGCCAGATTCCGAAGGGGCTAATACCAAATTTCACGAACTTTTTCTCAGCATGGATTTTTTCAGACAATGTCTTGATCAGGATATCAACATTGTTTCTTCTCCAGTCTTCAATAGTAGCAAATTCTTGCCCATAAAGCTGATAGGTTGTTGAATCTGGCAACGGGCTTTTGCCAGGATAAGGATAAAAGTAGTCATCGAAGTGTACGCCATCTATGTCATATTTTTTTACGACATCCATGATCACTTCAACAATGTATTCCCGAACCTCTGGCAGCCCCGGGTTAAAATATTTTTTACCGGCGTAAGTAAAAAACCACTCCGGTTTTGTACGGGTAATGTGTTCGGCACTGGTAAGAGAGTCGATAAGATTGTTTGTTGCACGATAAGGATTAAACCACGCATGAAGTTCCATACCCCGCTTGTGTGCCTCCTTTATGGCAAACTCAAGCGGGTCATAGGAAGGATCCAAAGGAGCAAGACCCTGCTTTCCTGTCAGGAACATGCTCCATTGCTCCCGGCTCTTAGCATAGAGCGCATCTGTAGATGGCCGGACCTGCAGCATTACAGCATTGATACCCGTCTTCTGGTGCTCATCCAGTATATCCAGAAGCTCCTGTTTCTGCATTGTCGGGTCAACGCCCACGGCAGCTTTTGTGGGCCAATCGATGTTTTGTACTGTGGCAACCCATACGCCCCTGAACTCCCTTTTTGGAGAATACTTACTTTCCTGTGCGTAAACAGTGGTAATAAGAAGCAATAATAAAAGGACAAGTATGTTTACTTTCATTCCTGATTAATTTTTTGATATAAAAAAGCCCTCCACTTACTAAGTTAATGGAAGGCTTTTTAAAGTATTAACTTAAATAGATCAAGAGCAGGTTACAACTCTTATAAAATCCAATTTCTTAAAATTAAAGCTTAGTAGGGCCTACCTAACTTATCATTAATAGCTTTAAGCAAAGAGTGCTGCCCATTAGCATCCTGATAAAACTCCCAAACCATAAGACCGTTTGCCTGTGTTTGAGCAAGTGCTGCCTTGCGCTTCACGGTTTCAACCCCATTATAATAATAGGTCGTACCGTTTACTACAAATGAATCTTCAGACGGGTTTGCGCCCTTCCATAGTAAGTCACGGTAGGTAAGGGCGCTGTTAGAGCTATTTTTCCCATAAGCAGGTATACCGATAACAGCCTTACTTTTTGGTAGCCCCTTCTCATTAATCCAAATATTTAAACTCTCCTCAGCCATACGGTAGGATGAGTGTTGTCCAGGATCTTCAGAGTCCCAGCCAATTCCATCATACATCATAATGTTAAAGAAATCCACATGCTGGATTGACTCTTCTGTGATACCATCCCGCACTGAACCTGCATAAACAGCAGGTGTTACCGCCACACTCAGGAACTTATGCCAAACATGGAGTGAGTCAGACAGCTCCTTTACCAGTGCAGTATAGGTAATGTTGTTCGCTTTATTTGCGCGAGGATATTCCCAGTCTAAATCTACTCCATCCAGGTTATTGCGCAGCACAAAGTTAACAATATTGCCTACGAATTTAGTACGATAACCCGGATTAGAAGCAAGTGCAGAATAAACGCCTTCACTACCCGCTAAAGAAATAGCTGTTTTTATACCATTCGCACGGGCAGTTTCCATAACCTGTTTAAATCGATCAGGATTGCCTAACTCTTTCAGAGACCCATCCGCATTCGGATACAAAAAAGCATAATTAAGATGGGTTATCATCTTATACTTCTTTACATCAATTGAATCAGGGTTACGACTTTCTGAATAGTAGGCTACAATCTTAAAGCTTTGATCTCCCTCGTAATCTCCTGAAGGTGGAGTCAGAGCTTCAACTTTATCGCCAGTATTATAATCATCCGGAACCCAATCGATATCATCTTCACAGGATTGCAGGGCAAACACGGACAGTATGGCTAAGAATAAATATTTTTTCATATTTCTTAATGTTTATGACCGGGTGCCAAAGTACAAGTGTGGCACCCAGCCTTATTATAGAGTCCTCTAAAACAGGGGAATTAACGTTTTACGTGATCTATTGCAAGACCATATGGAACATAACCTCTCAGGAAGAACTCTGGAGAGCCGCTGCCATCTAGAGGATAGCGCTTTATACCAGAGTCATTTCCATTGCCAATAACTGCTCCACTCGCACTTAAATCTGTGCCGCTACGGAAGCTATAATAGATGTAGCCCGCACTACCATCATCTGGTGTGTTATCGATCTCTATATCAGTTATAAAAGTATGTTCCGTGGCACCACCTTCATCTGAGAAACCAGTGACAGCGTCTATCAGCTGTATGTTACTACCGTCCAGGTTACTTACATATAGGCCTTTGCTATACCCTCCGCCTGTTACACTAACAGCAAAGTAGATTTTGCCATTTTCTTCGTCAACAACAAAACTTCTTATCTTTAACTCTTTAAGCCCTGGTATAGCTTCAATGAACTGGCCTGCCATGTTGTATTTATAAAGTCCTTTACCCGTACCGTGCTTAGAATACCAGATGGTATTATTTACTATCTGCAGGCCACCATCAGTCCATCCGTAGGTACTGGAAGCGCCTATATCAGCAGCTGTAACACCAAATCTTACACTTGGATAAATAGCATCCTGAGAAGTAGAAGCAATAGAGCGTAAACCCGAGAACCTGCTTAACCAGTAAACAGTACCGTTCTCATCTACAGTACTCACAAAAGGATCATCACCATACTGACCAGTAGCCTGTGTGATCGTGTAGGGATTTTTTCCATCCAGGTCCACAGCGAAAATTTTCCCGTCAGCTGGTGTGCCCCATGCTGAGTAGGCAAGGTTAGCTCCGGCATCAGAAATAATGATCCTGTTGCTGAAGATATTTAAGGATAGCGGGTGCAGGCCCACACTGGCAGGTAGTTGCTCTGGTGTACTTTCTTCTACTTGTGTAAATCTGTATTTATAAAGTTTACCAGTAATCGCATCGGTAAAGTAAAGGGTCTTAACCAGCTCACCCATTACCACTACTTCAACAGATGTGCTTAGGGTCTCCTGTCCATCATTGATAGTAAGCGTAACGGTATAAACGCCTGGCTGCTGGTAAGCTACTGTAGGCGTTGCTTCAGTTGAGGTTTCCCCATTACCAAATTCCCAGGAATAAACCACATCCTTACCAGGATATTTAAAAACATTGGCTGAGAACTGTACTTCCTGCTGGTACAGAATTGCTTCCGGAGCGATAATTCTCGGCTGCATCTTCTTGATCTCAACTTGCTTGGTTACAGTTTCTACCTGTCCGCCTCTTTCAGCCGTAAGTGTTACGCTGTAGCTACCGGGTAACTCGTAAAATATAGTATCCGGCACTACGCCAGTGGCTGCACTAGTATCAATTATAGCACCGTTTGCACCTATCAACTTAGCACCTTCAAAACGCCAGTCATACTTCTCAGCATTTTTTGTACGGTTAAGAAGGAATACTTTGGCAGGTGCATAAATCTCCTGCTGCGGGAAGTCAAAATTTACAACAAACTCTCCGTCAGGAGCAATTGTGCTTATATCTTCTTTCTCACAACTCACCGTTGCAAGAGACAGTATCATCAGAAAAAATAATCTATATAGCTTCATTTCTTATTTAGTAAGATGATTCGAATTCATTGCTGCGTTCGGCTACCGCGCCTTTAGAAGTAGTTACACGGGCCGTAATAACGGCATGTATGTCGCCTACCTTCTTCAATTGTTTAAAGCCTTTCTCCTTAAGCAGTCCCTTTGTCAGGTTTTGCTGCAGGTAAGCTCTGCCTGCACTAGATATGCCTGTGCGAGCTCCACCTGTAATAACAAAATGATTATCTGTGGCTTCCGGAAAAAGATTCTGATATTCTGCCACCGTAATAGAATATGAAAGCTGATTTAACAGAATTTTATATGGCTCTTCGGGTAATTGATCCAGCAACTCTTCACCCTCTAAACTATATTTACCTGACTCTGGCTTAAAATTCTTGTACTCGCCGTTTAATACATAAGCATTTCTGGAAGTAACATAATAGCTATTAAGGCTGCGTCCCTCTTCCGGGAAAGTTTTCCAGGCAGTGTTGTTATAAATAGTATCGGTCACAACCATTACCGGATCATCCGGATTCCAGGTCTCTACAACAGTTTTATCTAATTCAAAATATAGTCCAAAGTCTTCGTACACTTTCTGAAGCAGCTCTACTTTTGAAATATCATCGTTACGCTGCCACGTAGTTACAGAAAAGGTAATAGTATCACCTACCTCCGGAGCACGGTTACTAACCGTCATCTGTACTTCCGGACGATAGGTATCTAATGACTTCCCTAGCTCTTCTATAGGTTCGTCTTTCTCGCACGCTGTCAGAGAGCACATGCCCAGACTTAATAAAAGTATCTTATATATCTTCATGATAAAGTGCGTTTTTAGAGGTTAGAATTTTCTTCCCACCAGAATTTTTTAGTAACCCAATCTCTTGCAGAGGCACCAAGACGTTCAATTTCTTTTGGGTTGTAGATGTACTCTGTCTGCGGGTCGTATGGTAGGCGCTGTATCCACTGGCCCTTAAATTCAGGCAGCACATTTTTAGGATAGTATATACCAGGATAAGCATACTCCTTGTACTGGTATCTTCTCATGTCCACCCAAGTCTCTGGCTGTAAGTAAAGCGCAATGTACTTCTGCATCATTATATCGCTTATCTCTAGAGCAGCGGCAGCTTTACGCACTTTCATCGACTCCATGTAATCATTGATATCCTCCTGGCCTATACCCAAACGCTGCATGTTGGTCAGGATGCCCTGGCGATAGGCCTCCAGGGCCTCAGCTGTGTTTCCTTTATGAAAAGCAACCTCGGCTTTTATAAACAACAGCTCCTCCTTTAGTACATAAGCAAGCGGAGAGTTATCAGCAGTCCAGTACCCATTGTATAGATTTGGAAAATCATCCATGTCTCTTCCATCTAATCCCTCTGAGGCTCGGGCAGCTTCGTAGTTGTTGTTTTTACCCGGTGTTGTAAGTTTGTATAAGCGTGGGTCGTACTCCATTTCAGGCTCATCAACAGTAAGGTAATTCATAAAGAAGTCTGTTGGAACGCTATAAGTCAGGTAATTTCTGATATCAGCAAAGTTCCACTGAGGACTTGGAGTGCTTGGCCCCCACATGTTGCGCTCCCAATCCCGCTGAGGGTTATTGCTATAGTGATAGATGGCATCCTTCCAGTTGCTTAGTGCAGCGTTCACCTCACTTAAAACACGGTCATACCCGCCGTCGAAGTTGGCGGTGCGCAGGTACATTTTAGCCTTGATAGCATGTGCAAAGGATATCCAGTGCTGCAGGTTTCCCTGGTAAATTAAGTCTGAAGATGCATTCATCGTCTTGGCACCCGCACCCACATTTTGCAGGTCTGAAATACCTTCGTTCAGCAACTTTTCTATTTCCTGATACACAATTTCCTGTGAATCATAAGAAGGACTGAAGTCTCCTGTATAAGCTTCAAGTACTGGCATGTCACCGAATGAGTCCGTGGCCGTCAGGTATGAAAAGGCAAGGATAATCTTACCTACACCTTCGTAATTTTTAGAGCCTTCTTCCTGCGCACGCTCTATTAAACCTATCGCGTTACTTCCTACATCAAAATAATGCCAGCGCCATGCACCCAGACGCGTAATTTGATTGTAGTCCCATCTATCCTCTACAGATTTTGTCCCGTACCGAGAGGTCAAATAGAAGGAATGATAAGTAGTAAGGCGGGCATGGGCATACAAGTGATACGCCATGTTACCCTCTATACCCGGAAGCATTAAATTTGAGGAGGTGGTTACTGGTTGCACCGGGTTCTGATTGATGTCCAGCTTTTCCTCGCAGGAAGACAGCAGCATCAGCAGTAAGGCCGGAACAAAGTATAATATCTTTTTCATGATTAAAGTCCCTGATTAACTGATAAATTAAAAACCAACTGAAATACCTATTGAATAGCTTTTAGCCAAAGGAATAGAGCCATAGTCTACACCAATTGTACTACCGCCCTCTGCACCTCCTGCATTAGGTCCTGCGCTGTTCACTTCCGGGTCTCCTCCAGAGTAGTTTGTAATAAGGAATGGATTTTGAGCTGACAGTTCCAGCTGCATACGATCTACATTAAGGCGCTGAGTCAGCGACTTTGGAAGGGAATAACTTAAGGTAGCAAAACGCATTCTAGCCCAGTTAACCTCCTCGATAAAATTGGTTCCTACAGCAGTATAGTTGGATGTGAAGTAGTTGTAGTCTAACACAACAGGCTTAGTGTTTTTCACATAGTTCCCATCGCCCTGCTCTACCACACCGTTAAATACAAACTCTTTATCTCTCCACTCCCCTATGTCCTCAGCAATACCAGCTGAAATCATACCTAAGCGAGTTGCATTGTACACGTCTCCCCCGATTCTGAAATCCCACAGGAATGAAAGGTTAAAGTTTTTGTATTTGAACTTGTTAAGTAAACCAAAATTTACTTCTGGCTCACGATTACCAATGTACTGCTGCTTGTTCTCCGAGTCAATCACTGGGTAACCATCTGCGCCAATGACAACATAGCCATCTTCATTACGCTTGTAATCTGTACCAATAATTCCCAGTACAGGCTCATCCAGTTTCGATCCTGCAATTGCTGAAGAGTATGGTTGCCCGAAGGTGTAAGGGAATACACGCACCTGGTCCGGCAGCTCCAGCATTTTGGAGCGGTTACCCCATGCATTCACTGTCATGTCCCAGGTAAAATCACCAGCCTTCACAGGTGTACCACCCAAAGAGATCTCTATACCTTTATTATGAATGCTACCAGCATTGAATGTCTGAATAACATAACCTGTAGTTAGGGGAACACGGGCTCGTATAATCTGATCTTCACTTTTGGCTTCATAGTAGGTTGCGTCCAATGTCACGCGATTATCGAAAAGGCGAAGCTCAAGACCATATTCCTTCTCGGTTGTAGTTTCCGGCTTCAGGTTAGGATTACCAGCAATGGCGTCCTTAACAAAGCCTCCACCTATACCCTGGTATTTTATAAGGTTTGCGTCTGTGCTGTAAATAGGAGCATCCTTACCTACTTTTGCATAGCTTGCGCGGAGTTTACCAAACCAGTGCTGCGAGTTAAACAACTCAGAGAAAGCAAAGCTGGCTCCGAGTGAAGAGTAATAAAAAGAGCGGTTGTCCCTTGGCAACGTAGAGCTCCAGTCGTTACGCCCGGTATAGTTAAGGCTAAACAGCGTTTTATATTCAACTTTGAAATCGCCATACAATCCGTACCTTCTTCTCCTGAAAAGTCCTTCTCCTACGCCGATATTCAAAGGCTCAATTACGTTTACACTATGAATATCAGGATTTTGGAACGTTTCACCTGAAAGAGAGAGCGTTTTGCCTTCATAGTATTCATCATTAGCTCCCAGTACTATCGTTGTGTGAATATCTGAAGTAATATCTTTATTCACAGTGGCATTCAAAGTGGATGTGATATTGGTGTAATTGCCTCCACTACGATACAAGCGACCATCCCAGCTCCCTGGTGTACCTGGTACGCTTACATAACCATATTCCTGATTGTAGAAGTCCTGACCAAGGCGATAGGAAAGGCTAAGCCAAGAAAGCACATCATAGTTCAGCAAGCCATTCAGCACAATACGCTTCACATCAGTGTTCCTTGGGTTTTTGTACACTCCCCACAATGGAGAAATGATAGCAGCATCGTCTCTATTAAGATCCGGAGTACCATTGTCATTGTGGAATACATAATACGGATCTCCGTTCGGATACTGATAGTTGCGGACATCGTAGCGCAGTGGATAGCTATAAATGCTGTTTGCCCAACCACCCGAGCTAGATCCTACCAATCCCTCCTGAATGCTGTTGTCGATGTAGTTGGCTGATGCTGTAAGGGAAAGCTTATTTGATAAGTGTGCAGATCCCTTCATCAGCAAAGATAATTTCTCTGTTTCTGTATTTGGGATAGTAGCGGTTCCTGTGCGGTAGTTACCTGATAAGTAATAGGTATACTTTTCTGTTCCTCCGTTTATGTTCAGGTTTGCATCGTGCGTAACACCTGTTTGAAAGAAGCGTTGAGGGTTATGATAAATAGGCTCATCTACTCTGTACTTACGACCCCAGGAGGAGGTAGTACTAGGATCGAAAGTACCACCGTAACCTACAGTGTATAGTTTCTGCTGCTCTGGCAAACGACCTACTGATTCCACAAAAGTATTGTAAGAGGCGTTTAACCGCATATCGCCAGCTTTACCTTTTTTAGTAGTTATTATTATTGCCCCAGAGGCAGCATCAATACCATATAAAGCAGAAGCAGAAGCTCCTTTCAAAACAGAAACACTTTCAATATCATCCGGGTTGAAGTCTGACAACCGGTTTACAGTTCCGTTTGTAGAAGCATTGCTTACCCGGATTCCATCCACAATGATTAATGGCTGGTTATCACCTGTCAAAGAAGACACACCTCGGAGAATGATTTCAGAAGGAAGCCCTGGAGAACCTCCTGAAGAAGAAATCTGCGCCCCTGCTATTTGTCCTTGCAAGGCGTTTACGATGTTAGGCTGATTTGAATTCTGGAGATTCTCACCTTCAATGGACTGAACAGAATAGGTTAGCGTACGCTTGTCACTCTCTATTCCCAGGGCAGTTATCACCACCTCCTCTAGTGCTTTTACATCAGGCTTGAGAGCGACGTTGAATTCGTTCTTGTCATCAACAGTACGCTCCTGCGTTAAGAAGCCAACAAAGCTGTAAACCAGCACTTGGCCCTGCTCCGCCTGGATAGCGTAGTTACCTTGAGCACCAGTGTAAGTTCCCATAGTGCCTCCTTTAACTCTAACAGTAACTCCTGGCAATGGCGAACCATCCTCGGATGAAGTCACGACACCGGTTATAGCCTTACCTTGTGCAAAAACCTGCACAGAGAGCAAGACCAACCCCAGTAAACAAACGAGTAACCTTTTCTTCATAGGTGAGTGTTTGAATTGATTTTTAAATAAATTATCGAATATAAGTTAATGCATTAATCTATGTTTGCTCTTGCCACAAGTGCTCAATTTTAAAAATTCAGAGCAGGTAAATAGTGGTATTCAGTATTAGGAATGCTTTAAAGGCACTTAACTGGCTTTAAAGAGCACCCACAACAGCATACAGAACCTTTACCGACATAGCCGCACTTCTTTAAAGATTAGGAAAAGCTCTTTAAACAAATTGATTTTTAATAGCTTAACCACCTTTTCTTAAGCACATTGATTGTGGTGTTAAATTAAAGTAAAATATATAATACAACCTAGCTTTTGTGCGTAACTTTTTTATAATAACGCAAGAAAACGCATTAGAAACAACAAATATTTTCACCTAGCTTAGCACTATTAATTAAATGGCACTGGGCCAAATATCATATTGCGAACGCTGAAAGGATGGCTTGAAAAAAAAAGCAGTCCCTGAGGACTGCTTGAAAATTAAGATAATTTTGTTTTTTTACACTTCTACTGAGGCAACTCCAGCACAAACTCCCTGCCCTGCGGCACTGTCAGCTTATAAGTTTTTATCCAGGGGTTATACAAACGCAGAGTTTTGTAGTTCGTACCCTGTTCCAAAGCAAAAGCAGGAAGATCTGGTATAGTAGAGGTTACTTTAAGCTCACGCGTTGGCAGCGGCTGGTATCCATGTTCCTTTGGCACCTCAAAACCATACTTCTCAGGATTTCCGTAAATTTCTTTTAGCGCCAGTATCCTGAACATGTACCTGGAGGTCTCATCATTCAGGTACAAATCATAGTAAGAACTTACCCCCTGTCGCTCCAAAGCACGATTTATGCCACCCATACCCCGGTTATAGGAAGCCGCAGCATTGGTCCAGGAATCAAAGCGCTTGTGTGCTGTTTTAAGGTAGCGGATAGCTGCATGCGTTGATTTCTTTACATTAAAGCGCTCATCTACCTCCCCGTTCACCAGTAAGCCATAACCACGCGCAGTATCAGGCATCAACTGCCAGAAGCCGGCAGCTCCTGCCGGTGAAGTAACATGCCCGAAAAGGCTTTCGGCAAGTGCCAGGTAAATAAAATCTTCCGGAATATCATTTTCAACAAGCAGCTCTTTTATCTCAGGCACATAGCGTTGCATGCGTTTTAAACCAAGTAAAGTGGTAGCATGCAAGTATGAATTTACGAGTAGTTCACGATCCAGTCTCTCTGCCACATCCGGAACATCAAGAGGAACAGGTTCGCCGGCAAAGGTCATCTCTGCAGGTAAGGGAGGCGGAGCAAACACTTTCCTGTCCACCTTCGCATCTGCTTCTACATCCGAAACAAGGGGATCATAGGGTACTTGTTGCTGACTACACAGCTGCAGTGCTATTACAATAATTACCGTTACCCAAATATACTTCCAGATCTGCTGTGCCATTCTATACTCCTTTCTTGTTTGTTGCTCTCCTACAGGATAACAGTCCATAAACTGTTTTATTCTTTAATTTAAGGAAAAAAAACGAGAAGGTTTTAAGATTAGCGGCTAATTACACTCCATTCCTGATTTATTGACACAAAAAAACAACCGACTAACACACTGATTACCAGAACAAAAAAAAATAAAAGACAAGATGTTAGGACTGACATTCCTCTAACAGAACGTCAATCAAATGCTTGATTAACGTAATCCATTTTTCTCCTTTCCTGATTACACCGTTTTCTGACAGTAGCTTTTCTCACCCGCTTATCTTTGTTGATTGAGAGTTCTTATCTACTTGCTTGGCACCGGGTGACAAGATTTATATTTATCTTTCATAATATTCTCTGTTTATGCTTACTTTGCCAAATATCAAAAGCACCCTTGTAGATGAAAGCATATTTTAAAACGATGTTGTGTTTGTTCTTCGCTTCAGCCCTTTTAATATCCTGCGAAGAATGCGGAGAACCCACCATTACACCTATTACAGAAGACGACGCTAAGTGGCTGGTTTACAATAACCAGGACACAATCAGGTACACCAGTAACACGAATGAGCAGGTGAAGTTTTTACTCTCTAATGCCTTCACTGAAAATGTACCTGGAGAAGGTTATTCTATTTCAGACGATTGTATAGAGGAAATGAATACACAGGCCGGTCGTATAGTTCAGGATGTAAAGCAGAAGTGGCCAGGCATGGCAACCTATATCCTGAAAAGCCCAAACGACCTAAGAGTGAGCTTGGTTGTACAAGGTGGTCCAGCGATAGAGATTGATGAGAACAACCCAACTTATCCTACGAAGCGGATAAATGAAGTTAATTACCTGAATGTTTTCGAGGTGAATAAAGACAGCACCAAAGTAGGTGACCTAAAGCGAATCTTCTTTAACCGGGATAGTGGCTTCATCAGGGTTGAGTACTATGGAGGCAGAACACTACAGTTGCAGTAGCCAGATGGTAAAACAAAAGAGGTAGCCGAAAAAACGGCTACCTCTTTTGTTTTACCCACTTTGCTATCAAAGCTTATACTTCCTGGTGCTTCAGTTCTTCTTCCTTTTCAAGCTCCTGTAGCACACTTATAGCGGTACTAACATGCTCCAATGGCTTGGTCATAGAGTTGAAGATGTAGCGAACAACACCTTTTTTATCAATGATATAGGTTACCCGACCCGGTAAAATTCCAAGCTTACGTGGAACTCCAAACAAGCTGCGGAGTTGCCCATCTTTATCACTCAACAATATAAATGGCAGATGGTAAATACGTTCAAAACGTTTATGTGAATCCACACTATCAGAACTGACGCCCACTACCTCCGCACCTTGTTCCTTAAAAGTTTCATATTGATCCCTGAACTCACATGCTTGCTTTGTACAGCCAGGGGTTCTGTCTTTTGGATAAAAATACAATACAACATTTTTCTTCTTTAACAGGTCATACAGGCGAAATATACCCCCATCCTGCCTATTCAACTCGAAATCAGGTACTTTATCACCTACTTTTACTGCTTCTCTTCCCATCTTATTAATATCTTTTTACTCTCTGTATATAAACCAGGCCTGCCTTAAAAAGTTCGTTCGCAAGTTCATTCAAATACAATTAACAGACAACAATAGTTTACATTTAAGAATTTGAGGATATTTGCACCCATTCATACTTGCTATGCCCCTCATTAACGTCATCATTCCCGCTTACAACGAAGAGAAGTCTATTGCTAAAGTTATAAAAGCAATCCCTCCCGGACTTGTAGCCGAGGTAATTGTAGTCAATAATAATTCAACCGATGCTACTGCATCGGTTGCTGCAGAGGCAGGGGCTACAGTGCTGCATGAACCAAATGCTGGCTATGGCAATGCCTGCCTCAAGGCGATTGATTATGTAGCAGCAAAATCTGCTGCTACGCAGCCAGACATCATTGTTTTTCTGGATGGTGATTTTTCTGATTTCCCGGAGGAGATGCCTAAACTGGTACAACCCATCTTACAGAAAGACGCAGACCTGGTGATTGGTTCCAGAGCGTTGGGGCAACGAGAATATGGGGCTATGATGCCTCAGCAAATATTTGGCAACTGGCTCGCCACAACTCTTTTAAAATGGATGTATAAGGCCCGCTTTACTGACCTGGGTCCTTTTCGGGCTATAAAGCTACAGACACTTTTAGACCTTGACATGCGTGATCGCACCTATGGGTGGACAGTAGAAATGCAAGCCAAAGCTGCCCGGAAAAGAATTAAATATGCTGAGGTGCCTGTTAGCTACAGGAGAAGAATTGGTACCTCAAAAGTGTCAGGTACGGTAAAGGGTACGCTGATGGCTGGTTATAAAATTATTTTTACCATCTTTAAATACGTATAGTAATTCTTTACTTTCCTTTTATTTCAGCATAGTTGCCATACTACCTAAAGCACAATATTAATCACGGATCTGGTATAAACCATGTCAAGAAGCCACATAGTTAACTATTCTTTACTGGGCTTATCAGCGGTAGCTTATGTGGCTTTGGCTTACACCACACCACGCACCGAATTCACGCAGCTGCTCCTTCTGTATACTTTTACTTTTGCGGCTTACATATACGTAGTTAACAACAAGGTAAACATCTGGCACGGCATCGCGGCGGCAATTTTTTTCAGGTTGCTTTTCCTTTTTGCTGAGCCCGCTTTGTCTGATGATTTTTATAGGTTTATCTGGGATGGCAGGCTACTTCATGCAGGTATTAACCCCTATCTACACCTGCCAGGATATTTTCTTTCTGCGGAAGCGCCACCAATAGCGGGCATATCAAGGGACTTGTTTCAACAATTAAATTCGCAGCAGTACTACAGCGTTTATCCGCCCGTTTCGCAGGCTGTTTTCTGGCTTGCGGCAAAAGTTTCTCCAGAAAGCATAGCAGGAAGCCTGCTGACAATGCGCCTCATACTTATGCTGGCAGAGATAGGGAGTATGTTCCTGTTACTGCGGCTTCTAAGAAAGATGGTGCTGCCTGAGAGGCACCTGCTACTATATGCATTAAACCCGCTGGTAATCATTGAACTCACCGGTAATCTGCACTTCGAGGCCCTCATGATCTTCTTCTTGTTGCTCATGCTGTACCAGTTATTTTACCAGAGGCTCGTCATTTCAGGTGTTGCTTTAGGGATGGCGATTGGCACCAAACTCCTGCCACTCATGTTTCTTCCATTCCTTCTCAGGAGGTTGGGATTTCGAAAATTCCTCCTATTTATTGGAGCGACCTTAGCTACTTTGCTGGCTGTATTTTATCCGTTGGCTTCCTTAGATGTTATAAATAACATTTTTCAGAGTATAGATCTATACTTTCAACGCTTTGAGTTTAACGCCAGCGTTTACTATCTACTCCGCTGGTTTGGCTTCCGGTTTACAGGCTATAACCAAATAGCCATTTTAGGCCCGGCTTTATCTGTTGTCACTTTCATTGTGATCATTGCCATGGCTTTTGTTAAGAAGCTGGG
Source organism: Pontibacter locisalis (assembly GCF_042684605.1). Classification (NCBI taxonomy): domain Bacteria; kingdom Pseudomonadati; phylum Bacteroidota; class Cytophagia; order Cytophagales; family Hymenobacteraceae; genus Pontibacter; species Pontibacter locisalis. The sequence continues at coordinate 225,481 of NZ_JBHULU010000009.1, read as the reverse complement.
CTCCATCAGAAGACTGTCAGGCTACATGGCTGCAGCACTTACAGTATACCTGTTTCTGGCGACAACTGTGCACCCTTGGTACGTCTGCACCATACTGGCTCTTACCACCATGAGCATGTTTCGCTATGCTATCGTTTGGTCAGGACTCGCTATACTTTCCTACGCCACTTACCGGACCAGTACTTATCAGGAAGACCTGACTCTGGTAACGCTTGAGTATGCGCTTGTATTCTTATGGCTGGTGGCTGAACTGTATTTATACCGGCAACGCCACAACGTTAAAAACATGGAGAGCTAAAGGGGCAAATTATTTTTCCTCTTCAATTTCATGTAGGGGAGCTATCAGAAAGTTATAAAGTGGCTTAACTGTTTTAAAGCTCTCCAGCACCACATCCAGGAACTCCTTACTGAGCACGATTTTATCTGGCAGAGGCATAACAGCGTTCCAGCTTTTGTGGCGCAGGTATTCTATAGCCGGGTTTTCTTTATCATATCCCTTGGGTGTAGTCTTTAACTTTTCACCCTGAAGCTCACCAAACCTTTCTTTGAAAGCAGGGGCCTCTATGATACTTTCCAGCTCATCCAGGTTATAATCAATTTCCTGACGTACAGCCTTCAGGTAATTTGATGGGGGCATCCATAAACCACTTGCCAAAAAAGAATTGTTATTTCCTGCCAAATGAAGGTAATATCCCGGAAGTATAGACTTCCTGCCAGCTTCGGTTATGTAAGCACCAAAGTGGTCTTTGTAAGGTCTTTTATCATTTGAAAAACGCACGTCTCTATAAATACGAAACACCAGGTCCTTCCCCTGCTGCCCCTGAGCCGCTGGTTCGAAATGCTGCATCTCGCCCAGGAGCTCATCCAGGAATGATATATAATTTTTGCGGGCATGCTCATACCGCTTTTTATTTTCTGGGAACCACTCCCGGGTATTATTAGCTGCCAGATCAGTGAGGAACTCAAGTGTATTCTTTTCGATAGTTACAGACATGATTGTACTTTGTGGAAGTATTTTTTTGAATGCCAGAGCAGAAAAACAATGCCTGCTCCTGCTTATTAGGATTCGAACAGTAAGAAAGCGCAGGTAAAAATTGATTAAAGGAACGAGACTGAAATCAGACCTGTATTAGGTTTTTTCTTCTCCCCAGAAGTCTTCACCCAGGTCTTCAATATAATCTACATCAGAGAGTTCTGGAAGAACTACATGAGACAAATGAAGCTTTTCTATATCATGAATAGTAGCCGGAAAAATATGCTCTGTACTCCAGCGCTTATTCCGGAAAAGCTCCGTGTACAGCTTGTTCATACCCAACAGATAATACCCTCCGTCCAGCGCCGGCCCAATAACAACTTCATGTGTTTCCAAAGCTTTGAAGGCACGCTCAATAATTTCCTGGGTAAGCTGATGACAGTCGCTACCGATAATCACCACAGAGGCGTAACCATTCTCAAAAGCATGGGCAAAAGCGGCTTCCATTTTATCACCAAGGTCACCGGAAGGCTGCACTTGCTTTTGGTATTTCTCATTTGGCCACATATCCTGCTGCTTCACCTCGTTGGAATAATAAACCAACTTATCTACAGCAAGATCTTGAGTAACCTGCTTCGTATGCTGCAGCAGGTGCATATAGATTGCCAGCGCCTCCTCCGGCCCAACAGAGGCCGCCAACCTTGTTTTTACTTTCCCCAGCTCAGGATTGCGTACAAAGAGCATGAGCAGTTTTTTATCATTCATAAACCTTCTCTCCTTTCGTTAACCAGATCCCCCAGGCACGTGAGTAAGCGTGTACCTTCTGAGTCTGCCCCTCTTCACTAAAAACCGGGAATCCTTTGTTTACCCATTCGAAAATTCCACCATAGAGGTTATACACGTTTAAGTAGCCTGCTCTTTTAAGTTGCTCTCCGACCTTTTCGCTGCGGTAACCAACAGAACAGTATACTACAACATGAGTTGACTTTGGAAGATGTTTTAATTGTTCTACCTTGAAGTTCTCGTAGTTCATAAAGCGGGCTCCCCGCAGATGACTTACTACAAATTCCTCATAACTCCTGGTGTCTAGCAGCACGAGACTCTCCTGTGAGTTACCCTCCAGGCTTTTCTCTAATGCAGCTGCTTTAATGAAAGGAACGGTATTCTTATACAGCCCCTGGAGCATTAGATGGTATGCTTTATTGCTAAGGGACTGTCCGGAGGCATTGAACATAAGCAGCAAAAGGAGGAACAGACAAAGATTTTTAGACATGAATTAACTGTACCTTTTATTTAACGGTCTCTCCGCCACAGCTGGATCCAGCGCCTGCCGTGCAGCCGTAGCAGTGCTGGTTAAGCACGATCTTTCGGTTGTTCAGCGCCGCCACATCAAAGTCGCGGATGTGCTGCGGAGAGGTATGTTCCACCTTCAGCTCCAGCATCTGGTTGAAGTCGCAGTCGTAGAGGTAGCCGTCCCAGCCCACAGAGATGGTGTTGCGGCACATCACGCCCGCCGCCGCTGTCGGGTTGAAGGCATCGATGAGCCTGTGCATGTAGCTCTCGTAGTTACCGCTCTGCACCAAATAGTCCAGGTAGCGGCTGATGGGCAGGTTGGTGATGCAGAAGATGTTATTGAAGTCGATGTCGTAGCCGCCCTTGAGACGGCGCTTGAATTCGGCCTCCAGCGATTTCTGCCCGCTTGGCAAAAATGCCCCACTGGGGTTGTACACCAGGTCGAGCAAAAGGCCCGTATCCTCCTTGCCATAGCCTACCGCATTGAGCATCTGCAGCGCCTTGATGGATTTCTCAAACACGCCGTCGCCGCGCTGGGCGTCGGTGCGGGAGGCCTGGAAGTAAGGCAGCGAAGACACCACGTGCACCCCGTGCATTTTGAAAAAATCCGGCAGGTCGTGGTATTTCTTGTTAGCCAGGATAATGGTGAGGTTGCAACGCACGATCACCTGCCTGCCAAGTACGGAGAGTTGTTCCACGAACCAGCGGAAGTCAGGGTTCATCTCCGGGGCGCCGCCCGTTAGGTCAACGGTGGTGATTCCGGGCGCCTGCTCCAGGGCATCCAGGCAGAGTTGCATCGTCTGGCGCGTCATGATCTCTTTGCGGTCCGGACCAGCGTCCACATGGCAGTGCCGGCAGGTCTGGTTGCACATTTTACCCACGTTGATCTGCAGGATGGTAGTGCCGGTCGGGATGAGCGGGTATAGACCGTGCTGGGCGAGCTGCTCAGCAAACACGGGAAACTGGTCGCCGTGGCTGGAGGGCTGCTGGAGCACGGTCAGCTGGAAGAGTGAGTCGGCCAGCTCGTGGTGCTGGCCCTTAAGTGATCTTGTCGTGGAACCCATAGGCTACATTGTCAGCTCTTTTATCTTGTTCATCATCTGCACCCCGTGTACCAGAGCGGCACCTCCCTTGATAGCGGCGGCCACATGCACTGCCTCCATCATCTGGTTCTCGTCTGCACCTTTCTGCAGGCAATCTGTGCTGTAGGCATCGATACAGTAGGGGCATTGCACGGCATGGGACACGGCCAATGCAATCAAGGCTTTCTCCCGCTCGGTCAGCGCTCCCTCTTTGAAAACTTCACCGTAGTAGTCAAAAAACTTGCGTCCCATCTCAGGCTGCAGTTCACTGATGTCTCCGAACTTAGATAAGTCTGCAGGATTATAATATGTCTTTTCCATTTGCGCGGTTATATATGAATGCGATATAATTAATCTGAATATAATTCAGTAACAGCTAAAGCCAACTTATGATTTAACTTCCTGCGCCATTACTTAACGGAACAACTGCGGATCAATGCGCGGAGTCTAACAAACTGATGTACTCAGGACTTTATTTCTCCCATTACGTACATTTCCTCCAGGGTAGGATTCACACTTCCACCTGAAGGTTCTAATGTTATAGCGAAGGCTTGTGCTGTGCTGATTTCCTTCATCCGTTGTACGGAAGGCTTATCAGTGTCAAGAGCAATCATGCCAGCATTTATTGGATTGCCCTGATCCAGGGCCCAGAGCTGGTATTGTTTGCCAGCAGGCGGTTCCGGGAGTTGAAATACATCTAAATAAACCTGCTTCTGCTTCGGGTTCCAGTATACCATTACCCTGGCATCAGGATGGGCAGCCACACCCTTCAATCTAACAGGTGTGAAATCCTCATCACGCAGCAGAGACAGGATTAACTCCTGCTGTTCTACTCTGTCTGAAACTGTCCGGTAGTTTTGGGCAAGCGTCTGTTCTGAGGCAAGTGCCACTGCCAGCCTGCCTTCTGCCTCCTGCCAGTTTTGATAGAAGCGGAAGCTCATAAAGCCAGAAAGAAGAAAAAGCACTATGCTGGCTGCAAACATCCATTTGTAAGGAGAACTATCTTTTTCATAGTCTTTATAAATAGGATGTACTGGAGTTTCCTCCTCTGCTATGACAGGTTGTTCTCCTGTTATCTGTTGCAACACCCTGGCCTTTAATTCAGGTTTTGGCTCCACAGCATATGAAAGAGCATAGTTCTCCATGGTAGCACAGGCCTCCATCAGCGCAGCACGGATTTCTGGCGAACCAGCAGCCATACGCTCAACCTCCACCCGTTCTCCGGGTGTAAGTGCACCAGCGGCATACAGTTCAAGCATCCCTGAAGCTATGTATTCTTCGTTATTCACGCCCTTTAAAAAGTTTCCCTAAAGTCTTGATCGCACTCCTTGCTCTTGTCTTCACTGTACCCAACGGTATACTGAATTCCTCAGCTATCTCACTTTGCGTCATCCCCCCAAAGTACATCAGATCGATGATCTGCTTCTGATCAGGATTTAAACGCTCTGTTATTTCCTTCAATCCTATATGTTCAGGGTTAAAACTTTCTGAGCCAAATTCAGCTCTCGAAGGGTGGGTAATGTCATCAGTTACCTGACTTACGCGGTGCTGCTTTGAGCGGATTTTATCAATGGCTAAGTTTCTGCAGATATTTATCATCCAGGTAAAGAGTCGCCCTTTGGAAGGGTCATAGGAATGGAAGGAGCTCCATATCTTAACAAAGGCTTCCTGCAACACATCTTCTGCTGTTTCCTCTACCTTCACAATCTGCAGTACCACTCCATATAATGCGGCACTGTACATATCATACAGCTGAGATACTGCATTAGCATCCTGCGCCTGCAGCCTTGCTATCAGATCTTCTTCTTTTGTGATATTAAGTTTATTATTCTGCAAAATTAAAAGTGAATTAACAGTCGTGACTGCAGGCATTTAAGCCAAATATAGAAATAATTCAGGATTACCTCTCCTCTAACTTGTACGGTGCGAAAATGTTTTAAGGGTTTTACAACTGTTCTACGCTATTAGCCCCTCAGCCTGATAAACCATCTATCCGTATATTTACAACTCAACGATCAAATAAAGCTATGTCTATAAAAACAATAAATCCTGCTACAGGAAAAGAGGTAAAATCATTTGATGCAGATAGTTCAGAAGAAGTAAACAGCAAGATAGAAGCTGCACATAAAGCCTTTGAACAGTGGCGAGACACACCTTTTGAAGAACGGGCTAAGCATATGTATAAGCAGGCTGAAATCTTAGAGCAGGATGCTGAAAAATATGGTAGAATAATTTCGCTGGAGATGGGCAAACCGCTACAGGATGCTATAGCAGAAGTAAAGAAGTGTGCCAAGGCTTGCAAATACTACGCTGATAACGCTGCTGATTTTCTAAAAGATGAGGAGATAGAGACAGACGCCACGAAAAGTATAATTGCCTTTGAACCTTTAGGCGTTGTTTTAGCAATAATGCCATGGAACTTCCCATTTTGGCAGGCTTACCGCTTCCTGGCTCCTGCCCTGATGGCTGGGAATGTTTGTCTTCTGAAACATGCCTCCAACGTTCCACAATGCGCCTTAGCGATCGAAGAAATTGTTAATCGCGCTGGCTTCCCTGAAAGTACCTTTCAAACTTTATTGATAGGTTCCAAAGAAGTAAATGCCGTGATTGAGCACCCGTACGTTAAAGCAGTAACCTTGACTGGTAGCGAGGAAGCAGGCTCTAAAGTAGCAGAAAAGGCGGGTAAGGAAATTAAAAAAACAGTACTCGAACTCGGCGGCAGCGACGCTTTCATTGTGTTGGAGGATGCCGACCTGGAGCAAGCTGCGGAGGTGGCTGTAAAGTCCCGGATGGTAAACTCCGGGCAAAGCTGCATTGCGGCTAAACGCTTTATAGTGGTTGAAAGCGTAGCAGATGAATTCCTTAAAAAGATGAAGGATAAAATGGGGCAGCTAAAAACAGGAAACCCACTGGAAGAGAAAATTGATTACGGCCCCTTGGCACGTGTAGACCTGGCCAGTGACCTGGAGAAACAAGTGGCTGCATCAGTGGAGAAAGGAGCAGAAGTGGTGCTGGAGGGTGGTCGTGAAGACAGGGAAAGCGCTTATTTTAAACCCATGATTCTTAAGAATGTGAAACCAGGAATGCCTGCCTATGAAGAAGAAATGTTCGGACCGGTTGCAGCTGTAATGATCGTAAAGAATGAGGAAGAAGCCATAGCTGTTGCAAACGACTCCCGCTTTGGCCTGGGCGGTGCCGTATGGACACAGAATAAGGAGCGGGGCCTCCGGGTGGCACGAAGAGTAGAAACAGGTGCCATGTTTGTAAACGCACTCGTTGCCTCCTCACCTGAAATGCCTTTTGGTGGTATTAAAAAGTCAGGCTATGGCCGTGAATTATCTTACCTCGGCATCCGGGAGTTTGTGAACCAGAAGAGTATTTGGGTGGCGTAGCGGACTAACAATACCCAAGTATTTTATATACCACAAAACCCGTCACTTCATGAATTAAAAGGTGCCATGAACTAAAAGAGGCTATGTTTGGAATGATAAGTTCGTCAGGGGTAAAGCGACGTTCGTAGCCATAAAAATCGGCTGTGAAACTGTCTGCTTTAACTCCCGCTTTGCTAAAACAGGCCGCCGCTCTGCGCATATGAAAAGCAGAAGTAACCAACAGCACCTTTTTCCATTCCGGGTGGCGCTGAAGCTGTTGAGCTGTATGCAAGGCATTTTCACGGGTATTTCTGCTGTTGCTCTCTGTTATGATATCAGTTTCCGGAACACCGGCCAATAACAGGATTTCCTTGATCTGGTCCGCTTCCGGTATTCTGTCTTTAAGGATATAGCCGCTTCCGCCCGTTACCAGAAACTTCTTTACTTTTCCCATCCGGTACAACTGCAGCGGATGCAGGAAACGATCAGACCCTTTTGAAGTATGAATCCTGTCAGGCACATCCTCCCTGTAAGAGGTGACTCCTGTCAGGATAACGGCAACATCGTAATCCACCACATCTTTAACAGGCATAGGCTTAACTTCCCAGGCCCTCCATGCTTCATTTGACAGCAAAGGGTTAGAAAGTACGATAAGGATTGCCAGTGAAGAAATAAGAGAAATTCTCTTCCATTTCTGCGACTTCAGGAAGAGCGCCAGCAACATAAGCACTATAACCCAGATATAGGGCATCAGCAGAAAGTGAAGCGTTTTGGACAGGATAAAAAACATATGCAGAATAACTCAGGAAATTACCGAAGCAGCAAAACACCCTGCTGAAATTTAAAACTCATGGCGTAGGGAGCTACCAGTAAACAGCAAGTTAGGAAACTATGGCAAAAGGAAGAAGTTCATTTTAAAAGAATTTCCGGAACACCCATAACAGTAAAGACAGTAGTATGCTTAACAAAATCATGCTGGTAATGGGCGCATAAAAGCGCATATTTTTTCGCTCCACCCGAATGTCACCCGGCAAATGCCCAAACCAGCCAAACTTGTCTCCCGCTAACCATACAATCAATCCTATTACAATCAGTAGTATCCCGATAATAACAATGGTCTTTCCTATAGGCTGCATATATCCTCTAGCATGGTTTTAGTTCTATTATGAGAACCCTAAGATAAAACTTTTGCTAAAACCCCGCACTAACACCTACAGAAAAGCTCATAATATCCAGTGCTGTGAGTGTTTTGTCCTTAACGGCTGAGGTAACAATCAGATCATAGGTTCCTATTTCACTGTACAGTGTGATTTCTTTAATCAGCCCCCCATTTGTAATGGACCGGTTTACTTCAGCTCCCAGCCCTCCTGTTATCCGTAGGCTGCTTGTCCACCAATAATAGTCTTTAGTTGGATATGAGCTATCCCAACTTGTTGAGAACTGATCCCTGAAATAGTAGCTCAGTCCCAACCCCACACGCAAGGGAGTAACAGTATACTTTTCGCTTAAAGCAATTCTCCTGAATGGCTTATACCTTGTTCTGACCGTAAGCAGGTGAAGCATTTCCTCCGCATCCAGCTTGGGCACAAATCCATAGAGAAGCTCTGCATCTAGTTTCCTGTTGAAAAAGCTATAGTTAGGTCCAGCGGAGAACATACCGATGTTCCCGGCGAACTGGAGGGTAACACCATCCGGTGCATACCATTTACGGGTGTCAACATCATCAGCAACATCCTGGCTTAAGGCTAAGTAAGGCGTTGTAAACAGGCATGCAAAAAGCAGGAGTAGTTTTAGGCGCATCTTCTTCTAAAATTTAATACGTTCATAGCTCACTTTATCCCCTATCACTGTAAAAACAATATACTCCCGCTTTTCTGTGGCCCCTGTTTCCAGATAGGGTATTCTGCCATCAAAAGGGTGATGAAACCTGAAACTGTGGTTATGCCCATGTAAAGAAAATGCTACATTATAGTTGCTTACCAGGTTACTGTACCTTTCTGCCTTCTGCGGCCCAAATTCATTATTTGTGGGAGGTATGTGCGATAAAACAAAAACATTCTGATACCCCGTAGAGGCAGCCAGTTCCTTCTCCAGCCAGTCAAGGTCAGGCACCTTCTTATCAAATTCCAGGTAATTAGTGTTCAGCAGGATAAACTTACTCCCCCCTACTGCAAAGCTGATATCATAGTCGCCGTACATGGCTCTGAACACCTCCTGCCCATTATTAATCGCATCATGGTTGCCGATTACGGCCACGTAAGGCATCTTGAGTTTTTTAAAATCATCGTTTACCAACCGGAACTCCATCGTCAGGCCAAAGTCAGTTATATCGCCGCCCAAAAGCAGGAAGTCGGCATCACCGTTGTGTTGGTTCACATGTTGCACCAGCAGTTCATTCTCCTCGTAAAAGCCTTGCGTGTCTGCAGTTAAGATAAACTTCAGTGTATCCGCAGGGGATATGTTGAGCTGGTTTATTTTCTCTACATTTCTTTTGTTGATGTCCTTTTCATCCTCCCTCAGCCGAACTTCATAAGGACTGTATTCAAACTCTTCGCAGGCTTGGTTTATAAAAGCCAGAGAAGAGAATATAACCGAAACAATTATTGCGCGGCTATATGATTTTAGTTTCGTTAGCATATCTTACTTCTTCCTTTCTACCCTGTTTGAGTTTACCATCTAAACAGTGCTAATGTTACGGCATGAATGCAGTGGCATTTTTAATTATAAAGAATGCAGCAAAAGTTTAATTTTAAAATGACATATACCCCATAGCACACGTTATGCACGCAAACAGATATTCAGATTCTAATAGCAACAGAAGATAAACAGTAATGTTCGGATAGAAACTGACAGTGTACGGTTACACTGTTTAAAAGCTCCTTTAAATTCGCAGATCACTCTTAAAAAGCTTAAATTTGAATTCTGTTGATCTCATTAAAACCCACTAACTTGAAAGTTTGCATTGCTGAGAAACCAAGTGTAGCCCGTGAGATAGCCATGGTGATTGGCGCAAAATCGAAGAAGGACGGCTACTACGAAGGAAATGGCTATCAGGTAACCTGGACCTTCGGACACTTCTGCACGCTTCGTGAACCTGATGATTACAGGCCGGAGTGGAAGCGTTGGAGCCTGTACGACCTGCCGATGCTGCCCGAGCGCTACGGTATCAAGTTGATGAAAGACGCGGGTGTTCAAAAGCAGTTCAGGATCATAAAAACCTTACTTGACAAAGCCGAAGAGGTAATTAACTGCGGAGACGCAGGCCAGGAAGGAGAGGTTATTCAGCGTTGGGTATTAACAGAAGCTAAGTATAAAAAACCTTTCAAACGCCTTTGGATCTCTTCCCTTACCGAAGACGCCATCCGGCAGGGATTCGCCCAGCTTAAGCCAGGTTCTGATTTTGATTCACTTTACCAGGCAGGTAAGAGCCGCGCCATTGGGGACTGGCTCTTAGGATTAAATGCAACACGACTTTTCACGCTGAAATATGCCAACGGCAGCCGGCAAACACTTTCCATCGGCAGGGTACAAACGCCTACACTTGCCATGATCGTAAACCGGCACCATGAGATAGCCAACTTTGTGCCCCAGCCCTTCTGGGAGCTGAAAACCGTTTACCGCGACACCACCTTCTCCAGTACCAATGGCCGCTTTCAGAAGGAGGAGGATGCGCAGAAAATTATGACGGCCATCAAAGAGGCCGAACTTAAAATAACAGACGTTGATACCAAAAAGGGAACAGAATCAGCACCTAAACTTTTTGACCTGACTTCGCTGCAGATCGAGTGTAACAATAAACTCAGCATGTCGGCAGATGAAACGCTGAAGACCGTGCAAAGCCTTTACGAGAAGAAAGTAGTCTCCTACCCTCGGGTTGATACGACTTTTTTGCCTGACGATATTTACCCTAAGATACCCGGAATTTTACAAGGGCTTAGCAACTATCGGCAGGAGGTAGAACCGCTGCTGGCGAGTAAGATCCGAAAGACAAAGAAAGTTTTCAATAATAATAAAGTTACCGATCACCACGCCATCATCCCGACAGGGGCAGCAGCTAATAATCTATATGGTCGCGAAGCCGATGTGTATGATATAATTACAAGGCGCTTCCTGGCAGCTTTCTATCCTGATTGTATTGTTAGCAATACAACAGTCTTAGCCGAATCTGCAGGATACTCTTTCAGAGTGAGAGGCAAGCAGATTCTGGAGCCGGGGTGGCGTGTACTATATGGTGCAGAAGATGTAAAGTCAGAAATAGCGGGCAAAGAAGGTGAAGGCAAAGAAGAAGAGGAGGCATCAGGGGTTTTACCTCACTTTGAGGTGGGCGAACATGGGCCGCATGAACCTCTCCTTGACAAGAAAATGACGAATCCTCCTAAAGAATATACAGAAGCGACCCTGCTTCGTGCCATGGAAACTGCAGGAAAGCAGGTGGATGATGATGAACTGAAGGAGGCATTAAAGGAGAACGGCATTGGCCGGCCTTCTACCAGAGCTGCCATTATAGAAACCTTATTCAAAAGGCAATACATCCGAAAGGATAAAAAGAAAATCATCCCAACCCAAATGGGCATTGACCTGATAGGCGTTATACGGAACCAGACATTGAAGTCTGCTGAAATGACAGGCCAATGGGAACGCAAACTACGCCAGATAGAAGGTGGTGAGTTCAAAGCAGAATCCTTTTTACAGGAACTGCAGGAATTTGTAATAGGCCTGGTACAGGAAGTGAAGTATGATAAAGCTACTGTTACAATTGAGCCACAGCAGGAGGAGAAAAAGCCTGCCACTTCAAAAAAGAAAACCCCTAAAGCTACACCCCCTAAAGAGCAGGATGTAACGAAAGGCCTTGGCTCCTGCCCTGCTTGTAAGGAAGGACACATTTTGAAAGGCTCGAAGGCGTTTGGCTGTATCCGGTTCAAAGAGGGCTGCCGCTTTCTGATTCCGATTGAGCATCAGGGCAAAGAGCTGACTGAAAAGCAGGTGCAGGCTTTGTTAAGTAAAGGCAAGACACCTACAATAAAAGGATTTAAAGATGAGCAGGGCGAAAGCTTTGACGCGGTGCTAAAGGTGGATGCAAACCAGCAACTTGTATGGAAAAAAATTGACAAAGTGCCCGAAGCAGATCCCTTTGCTTTATGCCCGCGCTGTAACCAGGGCAAGCTATTAAAAGGTAAAGCTGCTTACGGCTGCAGCAGGTTCAGAGAGGGATGCCAGTTGATCGTACCTTTTGAGAAAGGCGGCAAGCAACTCACAGAAAAACAGATTGCTTCACTTTTACAAAAAGGTAAGACGCCAAAGATCAAAGGATTTACTTCAGAGAAAACCGGAGAACCATTTGATGCCGCCCTGGCCTTTAATGAACAATGGCAGGTGGTATACCACTTTTAAACAGAAAGGGCACTGCTATATGCAGTGCCCTTTCTGTTTGATCTATGTTGTAAAGCTTACTTAACTGTAAACTTAATTTCTTGCTGCTCTACATTGGTCCGCCTGTCAGTTGCTTTAATGTAAAGGGTATAAGCACCTGGAGCAACGCCTGTAAAGGAAAGTAAAGTATCTACTTCAACTACGTTTTTAGCGGGATATCTTTTAAAGTTCATCAGAGCGCTTTCCGCATTTTCGCCTTTCACAGTTACGTCAAGCTCTTTAACTAAATCTTTGTCCACGATGGTTACATCTAATTGCATTCCTTGGGAGGCCACTACAGACTGGTTGTTTGAAGGGGCATGAACGGTTACGCTAGGCGTAGAACCATCTGGTTGCATACTCCCATCTTCAAACAAATCTTCACAGGCTGTAAGCGCGCTTACCGTTAGCAAAGAGAAAAGTATTGTTTTCAGTTTCATTGGGTATTGTTGTGTTTGGCTAAAAGTTGAATCTTTCCTTTGGCAATGGTAGGCAATCCTTTTTAAAGTTGCATTACCAAGCAGCGACGGCTAATCACTACATGCTGTAAAATTATGTATTATTCAATAACAACAAAATATTCAGCTATAAAACTTTACAATTCTCCCAGACAAATATTTAATACAGCAGACTTCCAAAAACAACCATAGGCAACTGTAAATCAACCCCCTCTGACAAACAATGATTGTTTCCGACGTTATTCTATAACTTAACCAATACAAATAAGTACAATTATATACAAACTCATTTCTACCGTCGCCTATTTTTATGATTTAACTAATGATCCTTATAACATAGAACCACCTCATTTTTAATTAAAGTCAAGAATCATCAACCCCGGCTCATCTTAGTTTGCTTTATAACAAATCGTTCTTACAGCCGTAAAAAAATACGTCGCAGCTAATATTTACTGTGATAAGTCAATTGATTTTTTAATCCTAAACTATAAAACCTATGAGAAGCTATGAGAACTCGGGTTACAACCCGTACAATGACAATTACAGATCACAATCAAGAGGATCTGGGAGAAATTATTATTCAAGCGATTATGATTCAAATAGAGACAGAGGTTACGGATCTGACGATTACAGATCAAGCGGATTAGGTTCCGGACGTGACACTGGCTACTCAAGTTCTGGCTACGGCAACGCATCAACGTATGGTCGTTCTGCTGGCTCATCTAACTATGGTTCCGGTTACGGATCAGGTTCTAGCTATGGTTCATCAGACTATGGCAACAGACGCTATAGTTCAGATTATGACAGAGATAGAAACGACCGCGATTCTTGGGACCGTGCTGGTGACAAAGTAGAGAATGCCTGGGAAAGGACTAAGAACAAGGCTTCCAACGCATGGAACAGAGCCACAAACGACAACGATAACGATTACAACAGATATGGCTCTAACCGTAACTATGGTACGTATGGCTCTGGCTCGAACTACTATGGTTCCAGCGGCTATGGCTCTACTGGTTATGGTACAGGCTCAAGCTACGGCACAGGCTCTACATATGGTTCAAGCTATGGGTCTTCTGGCTCAAACTATGGTTCTTCAGACAGAGACCGTTACTCCTCTGACTACGATAGAAACCGTTACAGCTCTGATTATAACAGAGACAGAGATAGAGACAGACATGACCGCGGCTTCTTCGATCGTGCCGGTGATGAGATAAAGTCGTGGTTCGGTGATGACGAAGCAGAGCGCAGAAGAAGAAGAGATGAAATGCGTGATCGTCAGCACGACAGTGACTACAACAGATATGGGAGAAGCTCCTCTTCATACTCAAACACCTATAGCGGACCTCCCTACTCTTACGGATCGTCTTCGAGAAGAGACTATGAGTGGTAGAAGTAGCTACAGGCGGCCGGTTTCACCCGGTTACCAGCGGTAATTTTACCTGAGATAGTGGATGAACTCCACAAAAAAGCCCTGCTTGTACAAGCAGGGCTTTTTATTTCCGTGTCTGCAATGCACAACAAACAAGAAGGCCCTGGTTTTACAACCGGGGCCTCTGTTATAAAGGAATCTGACCTGCTTTAAGAAGTAGCAGATTCTTCTAATCCTTCTGCCAAACTATAGATATGCTCGTATCGCTTAAAAGAGGGAACATCAACATTTAAATCTCTTAATAAGCCCTCTTTGATATCATATACTAAACCGTAGAGCTTTGGCGGATCATCAGTTCGCATTGCGTTTTGAATAATGGAGGTTTTTGAGAGGTTATGCACCTGCTCGATAACATTAAGCTCTACTAACCTACGAAGGCGCTGCTCTTCGTCGTAAATGCTCATTATCTCACGCTCATGCAACCGGATTACATCTTTAATGTTTCGGAGCCAGTTATCTATAAACCCATGCTGCCTATTACTTACTGCTGCTGCAACACCTCCACAACCGTAATGGCCGCAAACGATGATTACTTTCACCTTGAGAACCTCAACAGCATAGTGCAGTACCGACAAAAGATTCATATCCGTATGCACTACCATATTAGCGATGTTTCGGTGAACGAACATTTCCCCTGGTCCTGTGCCGGATATTTCATTAGCAGGCACACGGCTATCGGAACACCCTATAAACAGATACCTCGGCTCCTGGCCTAAAGCCAGTTTATTAAAATACTCGCTGTCTTCACTTAGCTTTTGAGTTACCCATTTTTTATTATTATCCAGTATTCTCTTCATGTCTTATTTTCTTCTAAAGTACCTGGTAAGGGCGTAGTCACAAAATGAGTCATCTACTCTGATAACAGCAAGCTGGCTATCTATACCTTATTCCTATTAATGTATATCCATTACAGATACCTCTTCCACGTTTAGCAGCTCTACCTTGATGTTACGCTCATGGGCTGTCTTACTGAACTCCTGTATGGCCTCCAGCACATCATAATCAATAAAGGCAGAATTTTCCCCATCAATAATCACATGGCTGTTACTTGGTAAATGATCCAGAGTAAGTATGATACTTGCTTTATTCAGGAAAGACACATGCTCGCTTAGCTTAATGCGAATAACTTCTTTGTCTTTATACTCTTCTTTGTGGTAGAAATAAGGTGACTTGTAGTTTGCTTTCAGAATGTAGAAAACTCCAACTGCAAGTCCTACACAAATACCCACCAGCAGGTCTGTGAAAAGTATGGCCAGTACGGTAACAACAAAAGGTATAAACTGCTCATGGCCTAACTTGAACTGGGACTTATACAAAGCAGGTTTTGTCAGTTTAAAACCTACTACCAGCAGTACAGCAGCGAGGGCAGAAAGCGGGATCTGGTTCATAAGGCCAGCTAAAAGAAAAACCGAAAGCGCCAGAAAGATACCATGCACAAATCCTGAGACTTTTGTCTGGCCACCAGCCGCAACATTTGTAGAGCTACGCACAATTACGGCTGTCATCGGTAAACCACCCAATAGGCCAGCAACCATATTACCAACTCCCTGCGCTTTCAGTTCACGGTTGGTGTTGCTACGTCGCTTGTGCGGATCAAGCTTGTCAGTTGCCTCTACACTAAGCAGTGTTTCCAGGCTTGCTACAATAGCAATAGTAAAGGCAACAATATAAAGAGATGGGTTAGAAAGCTGATCAAGTGTCAGGAACTGCAGTTCATCTTTCAGATCACCAAAACCTTCAATTACAGGTAAATTAACCAGGTGGCTTGTCGTAACAGCCAGCTCAGGCATAAAGTTAATAAAGTAGTAGTTTACCCCAATTGCCAGCACAACGGCTACAAGAGCACCCGGTATCAGCTTCAGGAATTTATTACGCTTCATTACCGGGGAATCCCATGCCAGGATAGTACCTAAAGAGAGAGCTCCAATTATAAGAGCACCTAACTGGATTCTTGAAAAAGCATAGGTTAACTCCGAAAAAGTGGTACGCCCATCAGGCTGAAAGAACTGCATTTCTCCGAAGAAATCCTCATCGGCACCTAAAAAGTGTGGTATCTGCTTCAGTATTAAGATCAGACCTATTGCTGCAAGCATACCCCGGATTACGGATGACGGGAAGTATAAGCCGATTACACCAGCCTTCACAAAACCCAGAATCAACTGCAGGAAACCAGCTATCACCACTGCTAAAAGGAAAGCTTCGAAGGAACCGAGCGTCTCAATTCCATTAAGCACAATTACTGTTAAACCAGCGGCAGGCCCACTTACACTAAGCTGGGAACCACTCAACCAGGCAACCAGCACACCACCAACTATACCCGTAACAATACCAGAAAATAGCGGTGCTCCCGACGCAAGTGAAATACCTAAGCAAAGCGGTAGCGCAACAAAAAAAACAACCAATCCGGCAGGTATGTCTTTACCAAGATTGGCCAGGTAATCAGATCTTTTTAAACTGTCTTTCATAAATATTTTAAAACCAGTAGAAACATGCTGAGTAGAGTTTTAGCACATTACCTAAATGAAAGAGCAAAGCTAGGCCGGTGAGATTAACCTGGAATTAAAACAACATTAAAATGAAATTAAAATCAGGCGCGGGAGGGAATAAAGGTATAAGCCTGTGGTAGCTTAATGGTGACCCTGGTTCCTTCTGAAAGTATGGACTCTATTAAAATCTGCCCCTTGTGCAGCTTAAGAATTCGTTCTGCTAAAGGCAGCCCAATTCCATGGCCCGTAATACTCCTTACGTTATCGGCTCTGAAAAAAGGAACAAACACATGCTTCAGGTCCTCTTTCGAAATACCTAATCCCTGGTCCTTTACCTCTAGTACAACCTCGTGTCCCTGAACTTTTATCAAACTTTTTATAGCTTGCCCGGGAGGTGAGAATTTAATGGCATTCTCAAATACATTAACCACAGCAATTAACAAAAGGGCCTCACTGCCTTTTACAACGAGACGATCTTCATCGTCAGGGAAATTTTCAAAATCAACATCTATACGAGCATTAAGCTGCCTTTTCAGGGCCTGTTCCCGGGCAGTCCATACCAGCTCGTCAAACCGAAGTTCTGTCTGTTTTACTTTCGAGGAATCTATACTTGCCTGTGCAATTTGAAGCAGTCCGTTTGAAAGCTCAGTCAAAAGTCTGGCATCCTCTAATGTGGATTGCAAGACCCGCTCATACTCTACCGATGTACGTGGTTTCATCAGCGCTACTTCCAGCTCGCCGATCATGGCAGTTAAGGGGGTGCGAAGTTCATGGGAGGCATTTGACACGAAGGTACTTTGCATCTCAAAAGCAAGCTCCAGCCTGTCCAACATCTTATTGAAAGTCTGAGCCAGGTGCGAAATCTCATCTTTCCCCCTGGCACTACTCAGGCGCATGTGCAGGTCACTGGCACTTATTTTTTCTACCTCGCTCACTACCTTGGTTATGGGTCGCATGGCTTGTTTTGAGAAAGCCCAGCCTGCAATTAATACTACTACCATGGACCCCAGGAAACCAATTATGAGAATAACCTTCAGGTGCTGCAGCTTGCGTAGGCTATAAGCATCCACAGACGAAGCTAACACGCTATAATTGCCTTGGTTATCGGAGTAAGAGATTCCCACTACTTGCCGGTCATCAACTTCATACTGAACCTGTTGCTCCTGTTTTATCTTCTCCAGTATCCTTGGATTCCCTCCCAGGTCACCTTCTCCTTTCGAGAAGATCAGCCTACCATCAGAGTTGTATACCCGAACCGCTTCATACGGCAACTCATGGTAAAAGCTGATAAGATTCTGTTGCCTTTGCTGTTCGCTTACCTCATCTGCTTCTAATATATACTCTGCCGCCACTACTGCTCTTTGCTGTATGCGCTTATAAAAATCGTCCTGACGGTAGAGTGAAGTAAAGTAATAGATAACCAGTGAAAACAAGACAAGAATTAAAGCAAAAATGCTTGCAAACTGCAGCGTAAGCCTATACCTTAACTTCATACTTTATCCTGCTCCTTTAACACATACCCCATCCCAACCAGTGTATGAATCAATTTATTATCCTGGTCCTTATCTATTTTCTTCCTAAGGAAGTTTATATATACATCAATCACATTGCTTCCGGTATCAAAAGATGTTTCCCAGACCTGCTCCGTTATATCTACCCGAGATACCACTCTGCCTTTGTTTCGCAATAAATACTGCAATAGCGTAAACTCTCTCGCCGTCAGGCTTACAGGTTTACCGCCTCTTGTTACCCTCTTACTCGAGGTATCCATTTCGAGGTCTGCTATCTGCAGCTTCTCACCCGTACCGCTTTCAGTGCCACGTCTTGTTAGTGCCCTGATACGGGCAAGCAGCTCCTTAAATTCAAAGGGCTTCGTCAGGTAATCATCCGCACCTGCATCCAGACCACTTATTTTGTCATCAGTATTTCCGAGAGCGGTTAACATTAGAATGGATACACTGCTGTTGCTTTTCCTTATCTCCCGACACGCCTCAAGACCATTCATATTCGGGAGAATTACATCCAGAATGATTAGATCATACTCTTTTTGCACAGCCATCTTCACGCCAAACGTTCCATCATATGCCTGGTCCACTTCATATGCCTGTTCTTCCAGCCCCCGTTTAATGAAAGCAGCAACCTTTGGCTCATCTTCTATCAATAATATTTTCATTGTTTAAGGCACATATTGGTGGTGCGGCAACTATTTTAAATTAATTAAATTATCGCGCAGTGCAAAATTACAAAGCAGCAGGTTAACATGTATATCCTGCTGTTGTTTGACTATAAGTATCCAAACAAGGTAGCAGTCGTTTCTAAAGAAGAATGGAACACGAAAAGAATAAACACAATCATAGTCACGGACATCATCACCATCACGCCGGCGGAAACATAAAGGTCGCTTTTTTTCTGAACTTTGGGTTCACTATCCTGGAGCTGATAGGCGGTGTCATGATAAACAGCGTCGCCATTCTTTCCGATGCCCTCCATGACTTGGGTGATTCACTATCGCTGGGGCTAGCCTGGTACTTTGAGAAGGTGGCGAAACGGGACCGGGATAAGAACTTTACATTTGGCTATAAGCGTTTTTCCCTTCTTGGTGCCATTATAAACTCAGTAATACTGTTGGTTGGTTCGTTCATTATCCTCTCAGAGGCCATTCCACGTATTTTAGCCCCAGAACCCGTACATGCTCCTGGCATGATAGGCTTCGCCATACTTGGAATTATTGTAAACGGAGCGGCAGTACTGCGCCTGAAGGGTGATAGCTCCTTGAATGAGCGGGTCGTAAGACTACACCTCCTGGAGGATGTGTTGGGCTGGATAGCCGTACTGATTGGCGGTATTATACTATACTTCTTTGACCTACCCATTATTGACCCTATCCTCTCCATTGGCATTACCATTTTTGTGCTGTACAACGTAGTGCGCAACCTGCGGCAGGGTATGAAGATCATGCTGCAGGGAACCCCAACCAATGTAAACCTTGACGAAGTAAAGGCAAAACTGGAAGAACTGCCAGATATACAGTCGGTACATGACCTGCACATCTGGACCCTGGACGGCACCTATAACATACTTACTTTACACGCAGTGGTATCCGGCAGCACCAATATGCAGGAGGCAGAAACCATAAAGCAAAGGGTACGCACAGCTATGACCCACATGGACATAGGGCATGTTACAATTGAACTGGAAGAGCCAGGAAAAGAATGCAGCCACGAAAGCTGCGATCCTGAATTTTAGTTTTGGTTCAGCAGGACAGCCTCACGTACAAGTTCCCCGAAATAATTCTCATCTATGTCTTCTATAGACCGAATTTTGATATGTGGGTTTTGTCCGTTGCGGCTCACCAGCCTTCGGTTTGGATCAGAAAGCTCTTTGCCACGGAAGAATCCAAAGTGGATGCCGCTACGCGAAGAGACGAAATAGCAAACAGGGCCATAAAAGAAATAACAGGCACAGTCCCAGCGCACACACTCCTCCAGGTGCGCCACAGAGGCATTGATGATTCGGCGAACTTCGAGCGCCAGTAGTTGTTTTTCAGGAGTCAGGTTTTCGAGATACTCGTCTACTTGGTTTGTTGTTGTTTTGCTTCTCATATAGGTTCAGGTGACAATGCAGAGTAAATACTCTTGCTCCTAAATATACGAAGATTGGAATATTTAGGCAATAAAATTTTATAGGAATTATTGTAAAAAAACAGCTTGTTTATTAAAAAGAGTCGCGCCTGCTTCATTTGGAAATCTGTAAATCAGCAGCAGACGTGTATTTTATACGCTGATAACAGGTAGCTCAATAAAAGGTTTAGAAATGCAATAAAGAAAGAATATAAAATCTTTAATGCTACTGCTCTGACATCACCTGCAGCAGGCGTTGCTCAAGTTCATGAAGCTCACAAAAGCCATGGCTAAGTTTTTCGGCACCATGCTCCGTTACCAGGAAAACACTCGGAAAACTAGTGGCTCCCATATCGTCCACGTAACCAAACTCATCTTCTAACTGCTGCTTGATCTCATCTGACTCAAACAGGGCAAGAAAAAGGTTCTCTGATATGCCAAACATACTTACGATGCGAACCAGCACATCCGTATTTTTCAGGTCCAGTCCATCAA
Organism: Pontibacter locisalis; assembly: GCF_042684605.1. NCBI lineage: Bacteria > Pseudomonadati > Bacteroidota > Cytophagia > Cytophagales > Hymenobacteraceae > Pontibacter > Pontibacter locisalis. Next base: position 204,865 of record NZ_JBHULU010000009.1, on the reverse strand, counting down.
CGTAAAAAGCGGAGTGCAGGGCCCTTAGTACCTCCAAAGTTAGCACAGGACGTAAAAGCCGCACACAGAGAATTGCCCTGCAGGCTGGTTCTGTGTCGTAAACAAAGGCACTTTGTTTAAAGAAACGGTAATCGAAAGGTAAAAAAGTGCGCTCCTGCACACGGTGCCAACTCACCGCTAAACGCTCTTTCTCCTCAGGCAACAGCGGCTCCTCTGCGTATGCATTTAAATCGCCCAGTAACACCTGTACGTTTAACCTACCCTGCCAAAGCGCACGAAGCCTGCGGACTACTGCTGTAAACCCATAGCACCAGGCACACATGGGGTTTGTTACATAAATTAGTGTAGGAGAATTAGGCACAGGTACCATAGTTTACTTTTATCCCTTTTTTACTTTTTTAGCCCCTACAGGGTTAGGAGAACTTCACACATAAATCATTTTTATAGTCATACCTCCATCAATGGTAAGGCTTTGCCCGGTAATAAAACCGGCTTTTTCGGAGCACAAAAATAAAGCAGCTTCGGCAACGTCTTCTGGCTTGCCTACTCTGCCAACAGGATGCTGCTCTTTGTCTTCTTTGCTATGCCGGGGAACATAGCTCTTACTTTCCTTTTCCCACTCCCCTACTTCTATCCAACCTGGGGCAATGGCATTTACTCTTATCTTTTCCGCTGCTAAGCTTACTGCTAAGGAATGTGTGAGGGCTTCCAAACCTCCCTTGGAAGCAGAATAAGGAAATGTATTAGGTTCCGACATAAAAGCACGGGTACTAGAAATATTAAGTATTGCCGGGTGCTCTGCCTTCTTTAAAAGCGGAAGCGCATACTTTGCACACAACAAGGGGCCGCGTAAGTTTACCGCCAGCACCTGATCAAACACTGCCATATCCAGTTCCTGAAGTGGCCCAACAAACGGATCAGCAATACCAGCATTGTTAATCAGCGCATCCAGTACGACAAATTTGTCCCCTACCTGCCGCATCAGCTCTTTCACGTCCCGCTCCTGACTCACATCGCAGCGTATAAAATGCACCTGTAGGTTCTGCTTTTCAAGCCGATTCAGTGCTTGCCTACCTGCTTCTTCATCCTTATCTGTTATTACCACCCTGGCTCCTGCCTGAGCAAAGGCCTGCGCCATTCCAAGACCAATTCCTTGTGCGCCTCCTGTAATTAATACTATTTTCTTATCAAATAGGGAATTAGCCATAGATCCATTTATTTTGAATGGTAAATAAAAGTGAGTGCACTGAGTATACAAGCCCACAAAG
>NZ_JBHULU010000009.1:12960-203453 GCF_042684605.1 Pontibacter locisalis | reverse complement strand
CCCTGCAGTAGAAAACTGCAGGGCCGTCTCAGTATTCATGCTGTATCAGCGGCTTATCTTTTTTCAAGCTGCTTTTTCAGCTTCTCTTCTACATTCTTCAGCAACTGAAACCAGTTATCACCCTCATCCTGTGCAAATACATCATTACCGGGTATACCAACCCGCATGTGCACACTCTTCTGGTTAGTTGACTGAGCAGTCTCTTCCTTAAAGTACACATCCACAGAGTCTATTCGGGCATGGCGCTTTATTTTAGAGATAGAGTCGCGTACGCTTTGCTGTAGCGCATCAGATATTTCAATATCCACGGCTTGTACGTCCAGTTTTATGCCTTCAAAATGTTCTGTATAATTCATAATTTTTAATTTCAGTATTATTTAATATTATTTTCTCTGTACCACATTTGAGTTCAGTATAAACGTAAGACAATAGCTTTGGTTAGTTTCTGATGTGCAGGTCACTCTGCACTACCTTAAAAGTCTGCTTTTAAATTTTATTACTTTATTTTTATACTTGTCTATTGACATTACGTAAACCATTACTAACTTTGAAATTCAAAGTGCTTTAAAATGAATCAGCAGCAAGATCAATTAGCAGAACTGCATGAGATCCGGAAGATTATGGATCGCTCTTCCCGGTTTATTTCGCTTAGCGGCCTTTCAGGTGTAGCAGCCGGAGTCTCTGCGCTTATTGGTGCAGCTGTAGTTAAATGGTACCTGGTTACGCACAATATAAACTATAACCAGACGCTGGGCCGCGACCTGTCAAGAGACTCTGTACTGTTTATAATCTCTATGGCGGCATTTGTGTTTATACTTGCACTCTGCTCTGCTATTTATTTTACTGCTCGCAATGCCCGGAAAAGCCATCATCGAATTTGGGATAGCAAGACTGAGCGCCTGCTTTTAAACCTGTTTATTCCATTGGCAGCAGGAGGTGGGTTTTGTGCAGCACTAATCTACCATGACCTACTATATTTAGTGGCGCCAGTAATGCTTGTTTTCTATGGCTGTGCTTTGTTAAATGCCAGCAAGTATACCTTGAATGATATCCGGTACCTTGGCATTTTCGAAATTATACTTGGTTTGATCGCCAGCTTTTTTGTGGGGTATGGGCTGCTGGCTTGGACTGTAGGGTTTGGAGTGCTACACATTATATACGGTATGCTGATGTACTTTAAATACGAACGCTAGCAACCCGTGAAAGAGCACCTTGAAAACATAAACAAAGCCTTCGAAAGCAGGGCACGACTCGGGATTATGTCGGTGCTGATGGTAGAGGACCGTGTTGATTTCAGCACACTGAAAGATACACTGCAATTAACAGACGGTAACCTGGCCAGCCACCTGCGTGCTCTGGAAGAAGCCGATTATCTGCGCGTGGAGAAGCAGTTTGTAGGCAGAAAGCCAAACACAACTTACCATGCCACTGAAACAGGCCGTGAAGCCTTTAAAAGTCATCTTGATGCGCTGGAACAGCTAATTTTAAGTAACAGGAAAGACAGCTGATATTTTTTTGGCAACTTACTTTGCATTTCAAAGTACTTTAATAATTTTTTTTTTACTCTAAACCAAATTGATATGGCACATGGAAATGAATTTCAAAACAATCCGATTCATGCAGCCTCGGTGAGCAAACGGATGCTGCAAGGTGCGGGAATTGCCTTGATTCTGATCACAGTTTTTCTTCTTTCGGCTGGAGAACCTGACCCGAACTGGCCTAAGTTATGGATAATTAGACCATTAGTTGTCGTTCCCTTAGCCGGTGCGTTAGGTGGTGTTTTATACTACAACCTGGACCATCTGCGTAGCGAGGGCAGCTGGAGAAAAACATTGGCTCATATACTAAGCCTGATCGGGTATGTCATTGTGCTCTGGCTTGGTGTTGTTCTAGGGTTGCACGGCACCATGTGGGACTAATCATCCTTAAATATCAGAATCAAAATAATTGTTAAACTTTAAAAAACAGAATTATGAATACAACAAATGAACATCACGGAGAACTATCGAAAAATGACGGATCTACTGCTTTAAACATCATCAGCTGGGTGTTTGGCCTGGCATTTTTTGCCATCGGTGTCGTGAATACCTTTTGGGGGAACGACCCCGGCTTCGGGGTATTCATCATTCTTCTCTCTTTAGTTTATTTTCTTCCGGTAAATGCTATTCTCAAGAGAATGTTTGGCTTCTCTATTCTCTGGACTAGGCTAATGAGAATTCTCCTGGGCATCTTCATTATCTGGTCAGCAATGGGCGTGGGTGAGCTTTTCGATAAGATCGAATTAATGATGATGGATTTATAGTCCGGGAAGCGCTTCAACAACAGTAAGATTCAATATATACATATCTAACAAAATCATGATTACGCAAAATAAAAGACTTATCGGCATTGTATTCAGTGTAGGCCTTATACTTCTTATTCCACTGCTAGGGATGCTGTTCACAGATGAAGTGAACTGGAATGTATTCGATTTTATAGTCGCTGGAGTCCTCCTACTCGGCACTGGCCTCCTTTGTGAATTCACATGGAGATTTGTAAAGAACATGGATTACAAAATCGGCATCATTGCAATAATTTTGGTAGCACTATTCCTCATTTGGGCGGAGCTTGCAGTAGGTGTCTTCGGAACGCCGTTCGCCGGAAGTTAAGCGGAGACAAGAAGACCAGAATTAAAAGAAGTTTAGGCGGATTTTAAAGTTGAAATAACTATGGAAAATAAAATTGCAATGGATAAAGAACCTACGATCTGGAGTATAAGCGGCTGGATATTTAGCTTAGCTCTTGTTGTGGTGGGAATACTAAATATGGCTTTGGTACACTTCGTTCCAGGTATTGCTTACCTGATAATTTCTTTGGTTTACTTTCCCCCTGCTAATACCTACATCAGGAAGAAGTTAGGTTTCACGATTCCGCTTATAGTAAAACTCATGCTGGGCATAGCCCTTTTCATGTTTACGTTAGGGGTAAGCGACCTAGGAGATATGATTGACAAGTTGTAGAATATCATATAATCAGGAGTATACTTTCTACAGATCAAATAAATCAGCCATGAAAAATGAAATACTTTCTCATCTAAACGACCCCGGGCAGCTCGAAAAGCTGTACCGCAGCAATAAGGCGCCTTTCAAGCGGGAGTTCAGCGCCATTTATCCGGAACTTAAGGGTAACACACTCGCTGATTTCTGGAACGAAAGGCTGAGCTATGAAAGTGATGAGATTAACTGGGGCACTGGCAGGGAATTATTTTTTGTGATAATTGCCGCACTGGTGGCAGGTCTGATTGCCAAAATACCGGGTATATTCCAAGTCGATGAAGAGTTCTTCTACCCCAGAAATATAGGCTTTATCTTTCTACCACTCCTGACCGCCTACTTCGCCTGGAAAAACAACTTACAGTTTAAAAATATTGTTGTGATCTGTGGAGTGATGCTCCTCTCACTTATTTACATTAACCTTCTTCCAGGGACCAATAATAGCGACACACTGATACTGGCATGCATTCATTTGCCATTACTATTGTGGTTTTTATTAGGCGCTGCCTTTGTGGGCAATAACCTGCCAGACTTTAATAAACGACTTGATTACTTAAGATACAATGGTGATCTGATCGTAATGACAACCCTCATCCTTATTGCCGGCGGTATAATGACGGGGCTAACAATCGGACTCTTCGCGCTGATCGGTTTTCAGATTGAGAAGTTTTACTTCGAATATGTTGGCGTTTTTGGACTTGCGGCTGCACCTATAGTTGGCACTTACCTGACACAAACCAATCCACAGTTGGTAAGCAAAGTATCTCCAGTTATTGCAAAAATTTTCAGTCCACTGGTACTTATCATGCTGGTTATTTACCTCTTTGCCATCTTGTTCTCAGGCAAAGACCCTTACAACGACCGTGATTTTCTGATCATCTTTAATTTACTGCTGATCGGGGTTATGGCAATTATTTTCTTCTCTGTGGCTGAAAGTTCGAAAACAGCGAAAGGCACAACAGCCATTTGGGTGCTACTTCTACTATCAGTTGTAACTGTACTTGTGAATGGCATTGCGCTTTCGGCCATACTGTTCCGGATAGCGGAATGGGGCATTACTCCAAACAGATTGGCGGTAATGGGAGGCAACATCCTGATTCTGGTAAACCTGTTGCTGGTAACTGCAGCACTTTTCAGGAGTGTTACTAAAAAGTCTGATACAGTAAGTGTTGGCAGGCATATCGCTATGTTCTTGCCGGTTTATGCTATCTGGGCTATGATCGTCGTATTTCTTTTCCCTTTATTGTTTAGTTTTAGTTAAGTGTGTTTCCCAAGAGAGGCGCTCACGGCTTTCAGTACAATGGGCGCCTCTTTTACCACCTAAACAGCTGCCTCTAAGAGTTAACCCTGGAACTGTTACTTTAGTTGAAATTCTGCCTTCCTGCTTGTATATATTCTACTTCGCTTTTACAGGGACTTACCAAACTATGGCTAACAGCTTACTTCCTTGTTCTGCATTTGAATAGCCATTTTATTATACCTTGTGTACTAGCAGGGTCAAATTATATATCAGGCAGTGCATCTTCAAACTTTTTCACTTTCAAATTCCTAACCTAATCCCCAGCCTTTTTCGTTTATAAAGCAAGTATAACCAAAAGCTGGAGGAATTATGAGCACCCTACCTTTTAACTGGCTCACCGAAGGATTGATCGATTTTGAATATAAAAAGTACTTGTTATTAGCTTACCTGCAAGCTGCTAAAACTGAGTTTGGGCAGCAGCGTCTTTACCCCGTTTTCTCAGATCTGATCATGCACTACCGAAACCTGCTTCAGGTAAAGGAGCATAAAAAGCTAGTGTATGAGCAATTTCCTGACCGGATTAGTCGTGCTGATTTTGAAAAGCTGGAGCTGGTTTATGAGAAGATAGTAGAAGACGATGAAACCATGCAACAGATAGAAGAGATCATTCAATATGCTGCACCGCTTTTTGGTGAGGCTGTAGAAGAGGGAAAAGAGCTTTATGATTTTGTGGAGCGTCATCTTGAAATCAGCCCCGTAGGCATAACCCCCATTTACCACAACGAAGGCTACCTCTTTCTGGAAGCTTACCCAGGTAAAGAGACACAGGTATACCTGTACCGCATTACCATTTTTGAGAATACTTATGAGAAATATAGAGGAATCAACACCCAGCTGCTGCAGACAGTGCGCCGGGGCCTGGCTCAAACTCATGAGAACCTGAAGGTACAGCTGGTACGGGAGAGACAGGAGCTGCCAAATCCCGCTACTTTTGCTGTTGTGTCACGGGTACCGGTACCATTGGAGAATTCCCTGCTGCCGATAGCCAAGCGCTCCTTAGTCAAGTATGTTGCACAACTGGCTGCTTAAAAAGTAAACCAAATAATATTTAAGGCCTCCTGGCAGGATACAGGAACAGAAATATTACTGTTAACAGAAATCTAAACGTGATTTTCCCGTACATCCCAACACGCGAAACAATACACGAAGAGGATGAGACATCTGAATTACCTCGATCAGCTGGAGGCAGAGGCGATCCATATCATGAGGGAGGTTGCCGGACAGTTTGAAAAGCCTGCCCTGCTCTTTTCAGGGGGTAAAGATTCTATAACACTAGTACATCTTGCAGAAAAAGCTTTCAGGCCCGGCAAGTTCCCCTTTCCCCTGGTTCACATAGATACTGGTCATAACTTTCCGGAAGCAGTCCGTTTTAGAAATGAGCTGGCAAACAGGCTGGATGAAACTCTGATTGTACGCTATGTGGAGGATACTATTAGACGAAGAAGCCTGTCAGAGCCGAAAGGCCGTTATGCCAGCCGCAATGCGCTGCAGACTTTCACCTTACTGGAAACTATTGAAGAGCTTGGGTTTGATGCCTGTATTGGTGGTGCTCGCCGTGACGAGGAGAAAGCACGGGCAAAAGAACGCATCTTTTCTGTGCGCGATGAATTCGGCCAATGGGACCCGAAACGGCAGCGTCCGGAATTATGGAACATCTACAACGGGCACATTCACAAAGGGGAGAACGTTCGCGTCTTCCCTATAAGCAACTGGACAGAACTAGACGTTTGGAACTACATCAAGCGTGAAAAAATAAACCTCCCGGAAATTTACTACACCCATGAGCGCGATTGCCTTGTAAGAGATGGAAAGCTGATGGCTTGGTCAGGACACCTTCAACCGGAGCCGGAGGATGTTGTGGTGCGTAAGCAGGTACGCTTCCGAACAGTTGGCGACATGACCTGTACAGCTGCCATAGAATCTGCTGCTTCTGATGCAGCCGGTGTAATTGCTGAACTCCTGGAGTCAAAAATTAGTGAACGTGGCGCCACCCGCATCGACGATAAATTATCTGAGACAGCCATGGAAGACAGAAAGAAAGGAGGTTACTTTTAGAATGGATTTACTGCGTTTCATAACAGCCGGCAACGTAGACGATGGGAAAAGCACCTTGATCGGCAGGCTGCTGTACGATACCCGGCAAATATTCGAAGATCAGCTGGAGGCAATACAAAGCACAGGCCGCCAGAACGAAGACGGGCAATTAGACCTTTCGCTGCTCACCGACGGCCTAAAGGCAGAACGGGAGCAGGGGATCACTATTGATGTTGCCTACAAATACTTTACCACAGAAAAACGCAAGTTTATTATTGCCGACACTCCGGGCCATATACAGTATACCCGCAACATGGTTACTGGTGCCTCCAACGCAAATCTTGCCGTTATTCTGGTTGACGCCCGAAAGGGTGTACAGGAACAGACCCGTCGTCATGCCATTATCTCGTCGCTATTAGGTATTCCAAGGCTTGTAATCTGCGTGAACAAAATGGACTTGGTAGGTTTTGACGAAACTATATACCGGGAGATAGTACAGGAATTCAGCCAGTTTGCTTCACAATTTAGGAGTAAAAAAATAGCTTTTATCCCGGTAAGTGCACTTAAAGGAGATAACGTCGCGGTACCATCTGAGAATATGTTCTGGTACGAGGGGCCAACAGTTTTAAACTACCTTGAAACTGTTCCGGTAGCCTCAGACATTAACCTGGATGATGCCCGCTTTCCGGTACAGTATGTAATTCGCCCTCTAACTGCTGAACACCATGATTACCGGGGTTATGCTGGTAAAATAATCAGTGGCACCTACAAAGCCGGCGATGAGGTTACCGTGCTTCCTTCCGGCCAGACTACAACCATAAGAACTCTTGCACTGGGTAATCAAGATCTGCAGGAGGCTTTTGCCCCTATGTCCGTCGTGCTACAACTGAATGATGAGATAGACGTTAGTCGTGGCGACACTATTGTGAAGAGCAAAGATAACCTGGAGGCAACAAGGGAATTTGGGGCTATTGTCTGTTGGATGCACAAAAAGGCGCTAAAGCCTGGTGCAAAGATGCTGCTCCGCCACAACGCCACAGAAACCCGGTGTATAATCCAGGCCATCGATTACAAGCTGGATGTAAACACAATGGAAAAACTGGATGATATGGATAAGGTGGTGCTGAACGAAATCTGCAGCGTTCAAATAAAAACAGCCACACCTTTGCTCCTGGACAAGTATGAAGAGAACCGAAGCAACGGTGGATTTATCTTAGTAGATGAGGTCTCCTTTGCTACTGTAGGTGCTGGAATGGTGACTGAGGTGGAGTAAAAGGCCGCCGCTTTTACTATTGCAGCGGCTTTCCTTTTTACACTAGTTCTAAGGTGTAGGTTATTTCAGCTGTTTTGTAAAGGACCATCGCTACCGAGCAATATTTATCCAGGGAAAGTTGGATAGCCTTATGCACTTTGCCTTCATCAAGTGGCCCACCAAGTTTAAAGTGCACGTTAATGGTTCCGAACAGAGAGCACTCCCCTACCTTTACACGGTCTGCTGATACTTTGATGTCAAAAGTACTTATTTGCTGACGCTGCTTTTTAAGAATCTGTATAACGTCAATGGCGCTACAGCCGCCAAGCCCCATCAGCAACATCTCCATGGGCCGGGCTCCTGCATTGTGTCCTCCAATCTCCGGAGCTCCATCCAGGTGCAGTTCAACCCCGGCTGATCCTGTTGCAACAAAATGATAATCCTGATCTACGCGTGTTAAATTAACTTCCATGTCTTTCTTTTTCCCGAAAGTATAAAGTATAAAAATAGGATTCAAATTTCACTCTCCTCCTCCTCTACCGACAAAATAGACAAAATCAACTACCAACTGCTCATCGGTTACTTTTGCCTCTTTATATGGAAATGAGAAGTATTGGTATATTCTGTTTTAGCAACTCAAAAAAGCGAATTTACTTTGTTCTGTTCAATACATTATCATGATCAGACAAGCTTATAAAACAGTTTTTACTACCAGAAATTTTACCGCATAAACTATGAAGAAGCAAGTACTCTTACTTTTATTAGGCTTAAGTACCGCTCAGGTATTCGCCCAAGGTCCTGGCGCCACTCAAGGTCGTCCGCAACAGCAGTCTTCCGCTGCTATACCAGGCACCACTGCTCCAAAAGGCAATGCCAAAATTAGTGGCGTGGTACTGGATGCCGAAACAAAAAAGCCTGTTGAGTTTGCCACTGTGGCTTTGATCAGCACTGTCACAGGCAAGCCGATAGACGGAACAATGGTTGATGACAAAGGTCGCTTTACCATCCAGAGAATAGCTGCTGGCAAGTACAACCTCAACGTGTCTTTTCTGGGTTACCAGTTACAAACCATCGAAAACGTAGTGGTTTCTTCGGATAATGCAGATGTAAATGTAGGCACCGTTTCATTGGCCTCCGATGCAAAGAAGCTAAGTGAGGTAGTGATTACAGGAGAGAAGCCACTTGTTGAAGAGAAAATCGACCGGACTGTATACAACGCAGATAAAGACATTACGAACGCTGGCGGTAACGCTGCTGACGTTCTTCAGAAAGTGCCTTCTCTATCGCTAGATAATGATGGTAATGTGCAGCTACGCGGAAGTTCAAATGTGCGCGTTCTGATCAACAACAAACCTTCGGCTATTATGGCGGGTAGTGTTGCTGATGCATTAAAGCAAATCCCGGCTGACCAGATAAAATCTGTAGAAGTGATTACCAGCCCATCTGCCAAATACGACGCGGAAGGCACTGCCGGTATCATCAACATCATCACCAAACGCGATGGTGGTTTACAGGGAGTAACAGGATCTGTGGCTGCAACTGCCGGAACGCGCGGAAGCAACAGTAATGCAAGCCTGAACATCCGTCGTGGCAAACTAGGGATAAATGGCAACTTTGGTGGCAACATGTTCTACAACAGAGGAAACATGACCAACACCATTATCAGCTATGATAATCCTGAAACTACCGATAGGGATGAGTCTTCTTTCAACTTTCAAAGAGGTGAAACACGCCCAAGAGGTGCATTCATGAATGGACAACTTGGGTTTGAGTATGACTTCAACCCAAAGAACAACTTATCCGGCGGCATTCGTACCAATGGTGGCGGCTTCCGTTTAACAAACGACCAGTACGTTTATACCGGTGCATTTACCGAGCCTGACTTCAATAACGACATCACCATGCGGAACCAGCGCATAGGCACAGACTATAACCTGGACTTTATGCACAGCTTCAAGAATCCTGGTCAGGAACTAGCGCTGTTGTCTTTATACTCTGTTACAAATACTGAGAACAACATTAGCCAGGACTTTTATAACGAAGGGGAAACTCCATTTACGCAGAAGCGCAACACCAACGATGGTGCTAACAGAGAATTAACATTCCAGGCCGATTACACGCATCCTTTCAAGAACAAGACAATGTTTGAAATTGGAGCTAAAACCATATTCCGTGATGTAGAAAGTGATGCAGTGTATCGTGATATCTTTGCCAACAACGCCGAATTTACAAGAGTAGATAATTTCTTTTATCAGCAGGATGTGTTTGCGTCTTACCTAACCTATGGTTTTATGGTGAAGAAGCTCCTGAATGTGAAGGTTGGTGGCCGTTATGAGTACACTGATATCAGCGCAGACCTGATCGGCAATGATAAAGACTACACTACTAATTACGACAACTTTATACCAAGCATAGCTTTATCGTATAACCTGAAGAATAAGCACACATTCAAAGCAAACTTCACACAGCGTATACAGCGTCCTTCTATGTTCTTCCTGAACCCTTATCGCCAGGAACAGACATCTAACACCTTCGTGCAAGGTAACGCCAACCTGGACGCAGAGTTAACTGACCTGTACGAAATAGGCTACAGCACATTCTTCAAAACAACTTCGATAAACGTTACAGGTTACATGCGCCAAACTGATAACGCTATCGAACCAATTGCCTCTATCATCACAGTTACAGAGGAGGACGGTTCTCAGAGAGAAGCTACTTTGCTGACATTCCAGAACATTGCTAAAAACAAAACATACGGAGTTAGCTTATTTGGCAACACGAAGCCAACAAACAACTGGACCATTGGCGGTAGCTCTAACATCTACTACGTAGACCTGAAGAGTGCTTACAATAGCAACAGCGGCTGGATGTACAACATTAACGCCAACACTTCTTACAGCTTTGGGAAAGGCATTACGGCTCAATTTAATGGAGGGTTCAACTCACAGAGAATACAGCTACTGGGCAGGTTTGCAGCCTTCTCTTACCATGGCTTATCTATCAAGAAAGAACTGTTTGATAAAAAAGGTGGCGTGAGCATTGGTTTGGATAATCCGTTCCGCGAAAACATGCGCATGAAGAACGACGTGAATGCACCGCGAACAGCAGTAAACCCTCGTGCTTATGAGCAGCATGTACGCATCAACAACTTTAACCGTGGTGTACGTGTTTCCTTCGACTACCGCTTCGGTAAGATGGACCAGCAAAAGCCGCCTCGCCGCAAGAAGAGCATCCGCAACGATGATGCTAAGCAGGGCGACGGAAACGGTGTAGGCTAAGATTACAGTATAACTACTACCTATCTATTTACTACCAATGACAAAGCCCCTCCATTAATGGAGGGGCTTTTGCTATTTTAAAATTTATTTTTTCCTATCGTTGCAGTTGATAAAACGCTTTAAAAAGCCTGATCACAGCGTCTGTATAGGAGTCTTCGTACCTTTCCAGAAGTCCATCAACCCGAAGCGCATCCTTAGTATCACGCCACTCCATGTACTTCACATTGGAGGTAGGAGAAGTAATGGTATACCTGGCTAATTTTACAATGGCATCCAGTTTATCTGGTTCTTTGAAGAGGGTGGGAGAAAAGCTTGCCCCTTGGAGTACACTTTCTGAGCCAACATACAGGGCACACTGTAGTTTACTTTTGTCTACGCTGTAAAACACATACGCGTAAAACCCATACTCATCCAACTCTATGCCACAGAGCAGATTTACCGCTGTTCTGGCAAGACTTCGTTTAAGAGGATGCAGGATAGGTTCTTTCACTATCTTTTATACGAACTATCAAATAAAAAGTATAATTATTTTACTTAATAAGATTAAAAGCTATCCTCAGCCTAAAATGGAGCCTCGCTGGCAAAATGAGTTATTCACAGGCTTTTTAACTATCTGTATGCAAACGCCGGCTCCTGTAGATTAGAGAAGCTTCTCTGTTGGCCCCTAAACAGCGGAAACCGTAAAAGAAGTAGTATAGCCTAAACAATGGACTTTTACCAATTCAATTATCTGCCAAGAGAGCAACGGGCCTAACTTGTCTGGAGATTAGGTAAGTTTCTCGCTATTCGATCCTATATGGGCTGCAACATTGCCCTCTACCACCTAACTGACTTTTTCGCTGAGGTCTGGTATTCTCCCGAAGATGACCAAATAGCTCTAGTGCACGGGTTTGAGAGCAGAAAACATTTGGAGCCGTACCTAGACATGATTGACCTGGAAAAGCTGTTAAATTAAATGCCTTCTTTAAGTGTCGACTATCTGCAGGCCGGTTGCATCAAAAATTTTTGGGACTAACTCTAAGTAAAAGTAAGGGCAACGGCCGTAAACCATCCATTACTTTCAACTTTTAACTTTCGGTCCTGTCGGTTTTTGCAGGTACCATAGACACCCAGCAAGCAGGAAACACTGTATAAATGGAGCAAAATAAAAAAAGCACTTACACCACATGTGGTATAAGTGCTTGATTATCAACGTGGGCCCAGCTGGAATCGAACCAGCCACCTACTGATTATGAGTCAGTTGCTCTAACCGAATGAGCTATAGGCCCGTTCCCCTCTTAGGAATGTGCTTCCTTTGATTTGGGAGTGCAATTTTACATATTTGCATTCAATATATCAAATACCAACTCATTATTTTTTTTCAAGTGGACCTTACACCTATTAAAAATATAATCTTCGACCTCGGCGGGGTCATAATCAACATAGATTACCAGAAAAGCATAAAAGAACTACAGAAGCTGTGCAAAGACGATTGCCAGATAGAATTTAGCCAGAAAGAGCAGTCTCACCTATTTGACCTGTACGAAACCGGCAACAGTTCTTCCGAAGAGTTCCGTAATAACCTGCGTGAGTCTTATAAAATGCCGAATGCTTCCGATGAGGAAATAGACGAGGCCTGGAACGCTATGTTGCTCGACATCCCAAAGGAGCGTATTGATCTTTTGTTAGAACTAGGAAAAAAGTACCGCATCTTCCTGCTTAGCAATACCAACGCAATTCACCTTAAGCGCTTTAATGAGATTGTAGAGCATAGTTTTACTATCCCTAGCCTTGATTCTTTATTTGAAGGGGCTTATTATTCCCATTTAGTTGGTAAGCGTAAGCCGGATGCTGAAATTTTCAAACTGATCCTTAACCAGCATAGCCTTAACAAGGAAGAAACGCTCTTTATCGACGACAGCATTCAGCATGTTAAGAGTGCCGATGAGTTAGGCTTAAAGACACTGCACCTGCAACCACCTCTTACCATAAACAAGTTTTTTCAGAATAATGAGGCAGTATAGCCAAAAGCAAACCTATGCGTTGCATCTCCTTCTATTCTGCCTGACTTTAGTGACCACAACAGTTGCGGGCACTGAATGGACGTTTGGCAAATTGTTTTTTGTAGGAAGAGAGGGCTTCTCCTGGACCGGCACTATTACCTGGGCAGAATTTGCAGCAGGACTCTATTTTTCATTACCCTTTCTGGGAGTACTTACGGTGCATGAGTTTGGCCACTACTTTACCGCAAAGCACTATCGGACCAATGTAACGCTCCCCTACTACATTCCGCTTTGGTTTGGAATAACAGCCTCCATTGGCACCATGGGTGCCTTTATTCGGATCAAAAGCCGCATTATTTCACGGCAACAGTTCTTTGATATCGGGATAGCAGGCCCTTTGGCTGGTTTTGTTGTTGCTATACCACTCCTCATCTATGCATTCACGCATTTACCACAACCGGAATACATCTACAACATTCACCCGGAGTACAGGCAGTTTGGGCTAAACTACGCTGAATACGTGTACCAGGACGGCTTCGGGAGCCTTGCCTTAGGTAAGAACTTGCTGTTTATGTTCTTTGAGAAATTTGTGGCTGACCCAGCCCTGGTACCAAACCAGTATGAGATGATGCACTACCCCCTTTTATTTGCCGGGTACCTCGCCTTGTTCTTTACTGCTCTTAACCTGCTCCCTATTGGCCAATTGGATGGAGGGCATGTGCTGTATGGTCTTTTAGGTTATAAGCGTTTCAACCGCCTCTCTCCTATCTTCTTTAGCCTCTTTATACTTTATGCGGGCCTTGGGGTGATCTCTCCTTACCGGGAACCGGTTTGGGCAGAAGAACTTCTGGTGTTTTTTGCACCATTTACTTACTGGGCTTTTATCAAACTTTTAAAAGACAGGCGCATGGGATTGGCAGCTACGATGGGCATGCTACTGCTGCAGTACAGCTTTGCCGAAATGCTGCCTGAGCTTGAAGCTTATTTTTGGATGTGGCCTTTCTACCTGCTTTACCTAGTATTTGTGCTGGAACCAGCCACACCAAAATTAAAATACAGTCTGTACCTAGCCGGGGTTATTCTTGCGGCGCAGATGCTCATCAGCACTTTTTTTCCGGATGCAGACGGGTATAGTGGCTGGCTTGTATTCGGATTGCTACTCTCAAGAGTAATGGGAATTTTTCATCCGTCCTGCCCTATTGAGGCACCACTTACTCCTGCAAGAAAAGCACTGGGAGTTTTAGCATTTATTATTTTCCTGATCTGCTTCAGTCCCTCTCCATTTATTGTAGAATAGAAAAAGGAGCTACCCTTCCGGGTAGCTCCTTTTAGCTAACACGTAAGAGATAAAGCTTACTTCGTTAAGATCATTCTATTAGAATACACTTTGTTTCCTGCTTCTACACGATAAATATAGGTACCGCCTGGTAAGGCAGCAGCGTCAAATTCCACGGTGTAATTTCCGGACTTCATAGTATCCGCGACCAATGTCTTAACTTTCTTACCAAGAACGTCATAAACTGCCACCTGCACCGGCCCATCCTGCGGAACAACATAGCTGATAGTAGCCTTGTTAGAGAAAGGGTTAGGATAGCTGTAAATACGCTCCTCGGTAGCATTTAATTCCGATGCTGTCACTGCGTTTGAAGTGCTTGAGCTAGCCAAAGGCTGTGCACCGGTATTCCACTGGCCGTGTGTGCGGGTAATAATTACAGCAAAGTCAGCGCGAGTTACATCCTGCAGGGGTTTAAAGGTTGCGTGCAGCGTTGGCTGTAGGTCGTATGGCCTTTGGGTTAAAGAGAAATATGCGTTTATGAGATTCAGCTCCAGGGCCACACTAACATATCCTTCCAGACCCTCCGGAATCTCTGCGGCATCTTCAATTGGGTAACTAGTGCCATCAACCTCAACTGTTGGTACTTTGCCATTGCGCTCCAGCGCAAACTCTTGTAACCCTAAAGCCTGCACGAGCGAGTAGGCTACTTCCGCTCTGTTCACTTTGCTGTAAGGAGAGAACTTACCAGGTGCTGAAGGAAGCATGATTCCGTTAAATTTATGCTCCTTGTCTCGTAAGGCACCACCTTTGGCTGTTATGGACTCTGCCAGCAGGTTTCTTTCTTTCACATCTGTCAGCGTATAGGACCCATCAATAGGCAGGAACTGGCGTATCCCCTCTCCCATCATCAGGTAATCTGCCATGTCAATGCGCTTTAACAATTCATCGGGCTTATACCCGCCTCCTGTTAGCCCATCCGCCAGGCGCGCACTTATAGCCATTTTGATAGCAGCCTCTGCCGGATGGCCTGCTATGTCGCTCAAACCAGTAGTGCCTGCTGCTGTCAGCATACTCACTACACCTTTAATCTGCTCTGGAAACGCCACTCCGTTTAGGCCGGACACTTCAGCTGTCCAGGTGCCGGTTTCTGGGGAGGCTACGGCTACGCCTCGGTCTGTACTAAGAGCAAATAAAACAGGAATTCCGGCGCTGGTTCTTACACCGCTAGGTGAGATTAGAGATAGCCTGACAGGGTTGCCCGTTTCACCTTCTACGCCACTTGCCTTGATTTTTGCCTCGATGCCTGTAGTACCTTCTGCTACATTAAAGGTATAGGTGTTTGTGGCAGGAGTTGCGGGGTTGTAATTTATAGTAAAGTTTTCTGTAAGATTGTTTGCATTTACATTGCTGTTAAAAGTCCTTGTCAGGTTAAGTGTTGATCCGTAAGGAGCAGCAGCTCTGAAAGCTTTGTCAACAGCGGCATAGGCATTCACATAGCCTGCACCAACTTCCCAAGACTCTCTACCTGAACAGCGGCATAGGCATTCACATAGCCTGCACCAACTTCCCAAGACTCTCTACCTGGAATGTTTGTAGCTGTTTGTTGCAAAATATCCTTCACCTGGGCTACCGTTAATGCTGGATTAGCATCCAAAAGAAGGGCTACAATTCCAGCCACATGTGGCGCTGCCATAGAAGTGCCACTCATGTGAGTATAATAAGGTACATGTGCCGGCTCAAGCTCAGTCGCATCCTTATCAGCAGACAATGAAGAAACCGGGGCAATAACTCTTGTGGAAATAATATCTACGCCGGGAGAAGTCACAGTAGGACGATCCTGCCAGGTATAAGCCTTCCCATCAAGCGTGAAGGAGCCGCCTTTTCCTTTGATTCCTCTTGAAGAGAAGTCTGCCAATCGACCAGATTTATCTCCCGCAGCAACGGCGATTACCCATGGAGCCTTCTTATACTGGCCAGTTATAGTGCCTGAGCCTGGGCCGGAGTTACCAGCTGAGAATACTACTACAATATTTCTGTCCACGCAACGCTTGGTAGCTAGCGTAATCGGGTCAGCAGGATTTACCTCTGTGCCTGTATCACTCGTAGTACCAAAGGAGTTAGTGATAACCCTGATATTGTACTGTGCCTGATTTATGATCGCATAGTCGAAACCGGAAAGCACGTCTAGCAGCAACAGAGCCGCACCAGAACCATATCCAACAAGATCAGCTCCTGGGGCAACGCCAGTATACTTTCCTGTTGATGCCTGACCAGTACCTCCAACAATACCCGCTACGTGCGTACCGTGCCCACCTGTAGCGTCAGTGTTAGGGATGTTCTCCAAGGGGGTATAGGGTAGAATACCTGCAACCGAATTAAGGTTAGTGGCAGCGGTTACATTTTGTTTTAGGTTTTTGCCAAACATCAAATCAGGATGTGTACCGTCTACACCGCTATCGTTGACGAGTACACCAATGCCTTTACCTGATACTGGTAAACCGCCGTTCTGTGTGGTGAAGGACAATTCATTACGAACCTTATCAACACCGGTAAGTGCAGTAGCAGAGTTATTCTCATACTTAAGAGATTCATTCAGGTAAAGAGACAATACACGGGAGTTTCTTGCAAGTGCCTCCACCTGAGGTGCTGTTGCCAGCACACCAGCTATAGGAAGGGCTCTTAGGGTTAAGCCTTGTGTGATACCAACTTGTGTAAGGGATGAAATGTCCAGGAGAGTTGGAGCTCCTTCTCCTTTAAAGGTTACCACGACTTGTACAGGTAGTATTCTGTTGGTTAGTGCTGCTCTAAGCTTAGGGTCCAGATATGCTTGCGCAAAAATCTGGCTTACCGCCAACAGGCAAAAAACAGCAACGGCTATAATTTTTCTCATAATGTAAATGGGTAAAAGTGAGACATAAATGTTTAAGGTAATTTGTGAGATGTAAGTAAATAGATGAGGTCTTATAGTTTACCAAGATATTATATTCCTTTTGTAAAGACTTTAAATACGGCCCTACATCCTTAATTAATTATATTTTAAAAGCATATTGTAGGGATAAAAAAAGAATAAACTGCTTTTTCATCTTCACGTAAGACCCTAAAATACAATACGTTAAACAACGTTTAAACTTTGATAGCCAAACATAAACCCTATACCCGTCAAAGTTATTTGCTATCCTTTACCATAGAGCTAAGTTAGGTTTAGAACTAATGAATGGCCTAACCTTTATTCAGACAAGTTGCACTTTACAAATAAGCAGCAGAGAGAATCACAAAATACCAAGCAGCCGACCTATAGCATACAGGACATGTTACAGGTATAATTTAGAGACATTTTTTGTGAATACCAGGCAAGAATTTGATTAAGCAAAAAGGCTGTAGAGGTATTCCCCTACAGCCTTTCTGTATTTGCTATTTTATTTTGGTTATCCCTGATAAGCCAGAATACCGCCCAAAAGATTGCGTACATTTTTGAAACCCTGCTGCTGCAGGAATGCCTTGGCATTGGCAGATCGGGCACCGGAACGGCACTGCACAATCACTTCCTGATCCTTCAGGTCCTCCAGATCCTCGAGTTGATTAGGCAGAGCGCCTAGCGGTATGTTCTTTGCCCCTGCAATATTGGCCTCCTGGTACTCCCAATCTTCCCGCACATCTATAATTACAGGAGTCTCTCCTTTATTGAGGCGCTCCTTTAATTCTTCTACTGTAATGTCTGATGATGTAATCATAGTTTAGTAAGTATTATTTTTTTTGTTATTAAAGCTCTTCTAGTTTGAATACGCAAAGTATAGAGGCCAGGTGCAAGCCCATTTAAGGTTAAGGGAGTGTTTTCACCTGAAAACTTATGTCGGTACACCTCACGGCCTGTAATATCATAAACGCGGAGGCTCTCATACTCACCTTCTATAAACACTTTGCCGGTTGAAGGATTTGGAAATACCTTTATTCTGGCAGCCTCTAATTCTTCCTCTACACCAAGGGCTTCCCCAGCCATAACCGGACGCATCATAATGGCTCCATCTAATTCTGTTTCCTCAGTCCAATTATTCGAGGCTGTAAATAAAAAGCGGCGGCCTGTTGCTCTCTCATTCCTATCGAAGCCGACATTTACAAACAAGCTGCCAGGCTGTTGCCATCCTATATAAAACCGACCTTCTACAGGCACTAGTTTCGATAGTTGTACCTCATAAAACTGATTCAGAGAATCGCTGTACTGTATCTGGAAGTTTTGCTGGTACAAAATTTTGCCAGGTACCCCATCCTCATCATCCCATACTTTGAATGTAAGTGAAGTTCCTGCCAGGTTAGTGCGAACCCTCGGGAAATAAATTCGGAAAGCCTCCACCTGGTCCGGCTGGTTCAGGTCATAGCGCTGCGCAACCTGGGTACTGGATGAGCCAACAAAGCTAAAACCCGCCTCTGCCGTGCCATCATCGTAGGCATAGTAGTTGGCAAACTCTGTCTTACGCTCGGTGCTGTCGTTGGCACGCTGTCGTATATCCAATTCGTTCGTGTTAAGAATGATACCGTGCACCAACGCAAACTGGTCTTGTGGAAGCATCAGATTGGCGAGAGTTGGCGTACCTGAAACAGGAAACTGCCTCGCCTGCGACGGGATCAATGCCTGGTTACGCAGAAAGGTATCAGCGGCTGTTGTATTTAACCTCTTGATGTACCCTCTCCAGCTGATGGCCCCCGGCAGCCCGCCAAGGTTGTTGACTGTAGCTGTGACCTCCTCTGCCAGCTCCCCCGCAGGATTCAGTAAAAACTGTTTGGCAGGCATGGCTGTATAGTGTTTTAGCAGTTTGCTTATGCCTTCACTAATGGCTATGTCGCGGGTAACATTCTGACCTCTGCGCCGGTTCTTGTCCAGCACAACGTAATCTACATTCCAGACATCGGCTAAACCGTTACGCTGACCAATGCTGCGAAACCTGAATTGGAAATCATCATGAAAAAACTTTGCATCCCTAACGCCTATAAAAGATTGTGCAAAGGAAGTGGCCTCTCCTAAACCCGGCTGCCTCCATACTTGCTGCCAGTTACCAGAGGCATCTTTAAATTCCACCAGCAGGCTCACCTGTTCTAGCCTGTCAGGGATATCACCTAAGCCACCTGACTGCCAGTAAAAGCTCAAGTAAACAGAATCTGCGGGATTAAGCCCACCAAGCAAAATTGGTTGGGAGGTTAAGGTATCAGACGGACCGGTTCCTACAGAACCGGGCGCATATGGCATACCTTTAGCGTTGAGTCCATCAAAAGAAGCTACATTCTTTGTGATCGGTTCGAAGGCATACCGATAGCTAATGTACACACCGCCATTCTTCCATCGATCCGGGTCCGGAACAGGATATGAGGCAGCAAAGTCATCAAAGAAAGGTAGTGAAAGTGCGTTAGTGGTGGTACGCATTTCTATATCCCACCTTTCCTGCTGGCGCGGCTCCTGCTGCAATGGCGTAAGTACGACCTGAGCCATGGCCCCCACACCCGCCATTAATAAAACAACAATAAGCGCCAGCGTATTTCTCATAGTGCTAATTCAGGTATTTGATGATGTTTGAAAGATGATATTTTCACCTTCTAATTTACCTTGTTTTGGTTTAACCGAAAGTTTCTCTGAAGATTATCTGTTCTACAGAATTACAATCTATAGTATTAACGAAAGCGCCCACCATTTCTGGTAGGCGCTTTCGTTAATTTCAAAATTTTCTACTCTATTCCCTGAATAGGTTCTTCACCGGCCACCCAAAGGTCAACAAATTCTCCTACACGGATCTTGGCGCCAACCTCGGCAAACGGGCGCTGCTTCAGAACTGTCCCCGTTGGTTCATTGCTGCCCTGTACATAAATTATGTTCCCTATCTGCAAGCCCTGCCCTACCAACAGCACAGAAGCCTCATCCACAGGCATACCAATCACTTCAGGCACTTCAAACTCTGTATTACCCAAGCCATTGCCTACATGCAGGTCTACCACAGCTCCTTTTGGCACCAGACCGCCTGGTTTTACTTCTTTTCCATTAACAAACTGCTTCAGCACCGCATTCTCCTGCAAGTCAGGCACATAAGTAATTTCCCCTTTCTTTAGCTCATAGCTTTTCAGAATCAATTCTGCATTTTTAACTGAACCATCGATCAGGTTAGGCATCTTGATCATCGGCGGGTTCTTCATGTTTATGGAGATGTATATCTTACGGTTCTCCTTCACTTTTGCTCCGGGAGCAGGATCCTGTGTCAGGATTTCGAACGGCTTCTGGTCTTGCTTATAAGTAGAGTCATTAATAAAATAGCGCAGGTTCTGATCCTCCAGAAGCTCTTCCGCATCTGCCAACTGCATGCCCTCTATCCTTGGAACAGAGATCGTCTCACCATGATTAGTGGTAGTAGGCAAGTAAACATAAAAGAAGCCAATTACCAGAACAGCAACAATGGCTGCCATCACGGCCAGATGTTTTAGAACATCTACAAAAGAATTTGCTTTAAACATGGGTGAATTTAATTGTTAAATGGCTGGAAGGGTTTAGATCCGCAGCCATCTAACTTTTTAACTTATTATATCTCTAATTTCTTCTTTGTACGCTCGATGCCGTACTGTAAAATGCGGTCAATAAAGTCGTAAGGCTTATAACCGTTAATGGCCGTCTGATGAAAGATACAGGTGGCTGGCGTCATACCTGGCAGTGAGTTTACCTCAATAATGATTGTTTCCACCTCGTCGTTTTCCAGTACCCGCACAAAAGCATCGATACGCGCATAGCCCTCAATATTCAAAATCTGCGCCACATGCTTCAGATCTTCCTTCACCTTATCAGAAATCTTCTGGCGGCGCTCCGGGTTGTTAGCATAACGCGCCGGCGTAATATTTTGTCCTTCTCCGGCCAGGAATTTTTCTTCCAAAGATAACACCTCTCCCTCGGCCAATGCTTCAGAAGCCTCAAACACCTCATAATTTACTGTGCCATCCGGGCTATAATTCGTCAGCAAACCACCCGTAATTTCTAAGAAATGTTTTGCTCCGTTTCTTGAAATCAGCGTTTCTACCAGGAAGCCGGCTTTGTTCGGAAATTCCTCCTTAAAGCCAAGTGACAAAGTTCTGGCACATTCGGTATCAAGCTCTTCCATTTCCCGAAACATTAACTTCGCGAACGCTTCCAGCTCAGCCCTGTTCTTGATCTTTTTCACTGCTGAACTGCATCCATCATCCGCAGGCTTCGCAATGAAGGGATAGTCAAACTCTGCCTCTATTTTCCTGAAGAACTCATCAGAGTTATTTAGCCAGTCTTCCTTTAGCGCCATAGCATGCTTGGCAACCGGCACACCGTGCTGCGCAAGTATCTCATTTGTTTCATACTTGTTAATGGTAACTCTGGATGAAAGAATACCGGACCCGTTGTAAGGGATGTGTAGCTCCTCTAGTTCCGCCTGCATAGCACCATCCTCACCCGGACGACCATGCAAGGCAATGAACACAACGTCCACCAGGTTTTTAAGCTGGCTATAGGTTATTCGCTGAGGATCCTGCAGGCTACGCCCTGTATACTTTCTGGTAATGCTCTCGGCCTCCTGCACAATCTGCGCCAGTACCGGGTGCGGCTTTCCGCCTTTCTCGAAATACTGTACCTTCTCCTTTATATCATCCGCATTATCCTTCAGCATGATGTTAATAGGGATCATGTACAAGCGGTGCTCCTCGTTACTGCCTGTCAGGAAGATAGGCAGCGGCTCATACTTTGTAGATGAGGCAAGCTTCTCGTAAATGTTACGGCCACTCTCCACTGAAATATGGCGCTCAGAAGAATAACCTCCCATAATCACCCCTACTCTTATTTTATCATGACGGTGCGCCTGCTCTTCTTTTATAGCTTTGTCCAGCTTAGCCAATAATCGCGTCAGCTTCACTGTATCTTTTCCTGCTTTCAGGCGCTCTGCAACCGATGTGCGGATAATGTAAGTAAGGAACTGTGATGGGTTCAGCCCGATCTCAGCTGCCTGGTGAAAAAAGAAAGACGAAGGCAACATACCCGAAGTAGTGTTGGGGTCGTTCAGGAATATTTCCCCGGAATCGGTAATAAAGCCATCCAGACGTGCATACACATTAAATCCAAATGCAGCAAACAACCTGCTGGTAGCTTTCCTGATATCCTGGATCTGCTCTGTTGGCAGGTTAATTGGTGTGATCTTACGGCTCAGACCCGGCAGGTACTTCGAACGATAGTCAAACACTTCGCTGCCCTTCACGATCTCGGTTGGAGGCAGGGCAATTGGCTGCCCCTGCTCGTCCTGCACCACAATACAGGAGAACTCCTTACCTTGTATGAAAGCTTCTACCAATATCTGCTGCTCATGCTCCACATTGGTTAAGGTGATGCTATCGGTGGCAGAACTGTCAAACGTATGGTTAATGTGGTTCAGCAGCTCTTCCGGGTGATAAATAATTTTACCATCCTGTAGCATTACCGGCATACCTATTCCCTCGCGAATATCAACAAGCTGCTTCATACTCATCAGCTGCTTTTCTTCACTTAAGGCCATCCACTGGCTCTTATAGATAGTCTTGGTAAAGAAGCTGCGTTCTACCCCGGCCTCAAAAGCGGCAAAATCATTTTCTTTAATGATGGAGACGCCAATAGAAGATCCCTGATGCGGGGCCTTCAACACCAGCGGCAAACCTAGATCTGCTACCAGTTTATGAAAGATACTTTGCCGCTGGCTCTGGTTTGACCAGTCAGCATACTGTATTGTTCTGTAATCAGGTGTAGGGAAACCATGCTGCTTCAGCATCTCTTTCTGCGCAGCCTTATCAATACCAATAGCTGAAGGAAGTATGCCTGAGCCGGAATAAGGGATATGGTACCACTCCAGTAGTCCCTGAATGCTGCCATCTTCGCCATAAGGCCCATGCAGTGCCAGGAAAGCGAACTCAAAATGCTCTTTAAATTCGTTTGGCTGCAGGCGCTTACCTGCCTTTGCAATAATCGCATCCTGTTCGGCTATACTTAGCTCTCCCAGAGACTCCAGGTAAATCTGCAGTCCATGCTCACTTTCCGGAAGAGCCTCAACCGGAGGGTAAAAGTCACGGATAGTGCCCTTGTAAATGTACTGCCAGTCCAGGAGTATAAAGTTACCAAGGCTGTCCACGAAAACCGGAACTGCCTCAAACAGTGACTTATCTAAATTATCATATACTGTACGGCCTCCCGCAAACGAGATCTCACGCTCACGCGATGGCCCTCCAAAGATTATTCCTACTTTCATTAATGCAAAGGTAATAAAACAGGTATAAAGTTAAGATATTAAAATGAGGCGTGAAATGTTGTTTAGCCTTGTTTTTCAGTTCTGGCCGGGTGTTTCCGGGCATTTACCACGTTCACGTTCAAATGTGCGCAAATTTAACACCAAGGTCTATTAACCAATAAGCGGCAAAATCGTAAACCTACAACATTATAGCCATTTCACTATATTTGCCTTATGGCCGGAGAGCAACAACAAAATCCGGCAGAAAACGAACAACGAGTAACGCATAACGAAACTTTATTTACCTCATGAGAACTGCAGACCAGTATAACTTTGCCGGAAAGAAGGCATTGGTGCGTGTTGATTTTAACGTGCCGCTTGATAATGAATACCGCATTACGGACGACACCCGAATCCGTGCGGCAGTGCCAACCATCCATAAAATAATGAACGATGGCGGTGCTGTTATCCTTATGTCGCACCTTGGTCGCCCTAAGAACGGACCAGAAGAAAAATACTCCCTGCGCCACCTCATTAGCAGATTGGAAGAGGAGTTTGACACGGTAGTGCGCTTCTCAACAGACGCTGTAGGTCCTGAACCGCAGCAAATGGCGGCAGAGCTAAGACCGCGTGAGATCCTTTTGCTGGAGAACCTGCGCTTCCATAAAGCCGAGGAAAAAGGTGATCCGGAGTTTGCAGAGGAACTGGCCAAGCTGGGTGATGTATATGTGAACGATGCCTTCGGAACAGCCCACCGTGAGCACGCTTCCACTGCTGTTATAGCACGTTACTTCCCTAACGACAAGGTTATGGGCTATGTGATGCACGCAGAGCTTGATAATGCCAGCCGTATCCTGGATAATGCGGAGCGTCCGTTTACAGCTATCATGGGCGGAGCAAAGATTTCTGATAAGATTATGATCATCGAACAGCTGATGAATAAGGTGGATAACCTATTGATCGGTGGTGGCATGTCTTATACATTCATAAAAGCAGATGGCGGTGAAGTTGGCTCCTCTCTTGTTGAGGCAGACAAGCTGGATTTAGCTAAACGCCTGATCGGCATGGCCCGTGAAAAGGGAGTGAAGCTGATGCTGCCAATTGACTCCGTGGTTGCCGATGCGTTCAGCAATGATGCAAACGTGGACACCTGCCTGAGCCATCATATCAAACCGATGTGGATGGGTCTTGACATTGGTCCGGATGCCCGCGAGCAGTACGCGGATGTAATCGCGAATTCAAAAACAATACTCTGGAACGGCCCAATGGGTGTTTTTGAAATGTCAAACTTCTCAGTAGGCACTGAGGCTGTAGCCGAAGCTGTTGTAGAGGCCACTCGCCGTGGAGCATACTCCCTGATAGGAGGCGGAGACTCTGCTGCGGCTGTAAACCAATTGGGTTATGCCGACAAGGTTTCTTATGTATCAACAGGTGGTGGTGCCTTGCTGGAATACATGGAAGGAAAAACCCTTCCGGGAGTTGCTGCCATCGAGCGCGACAACTACTAAGGGTTACTTTATAGATAGAAAATCCCCTGTTACTGTAAAGTGACAGGGGATTTTTGTTTATATTGTTCTGGAAATATATTTACAATCGTTCACTGATCCACACCTACACCCATGAAACTTACTTATGTAGCAAATCTGCTTCTCTGCCTCTTGCTATTTAGCAGGTGCAGCCCCGAAGCAACTTCCTCCTCTACAGCTGATACCTTTGAGCTTCAGGAGGCAACTATCTCAGAAATTCACCAAGCCCTAAAAGACGAAACCTGCTCATGCCAGCAACTGGTATCTGCCTACCTGAGCCGCATAGAAAAGTATGACCAGCCAACGAAACTAAAAGCCATTGTAGTCACAAATCCTGATGCCCTTGCAAGAGCCCGCCAACTGGATGAAGAGTACAACAAGACAAAACGACTGCGCCCATTGCACTGCATTCCAGTAATCGTAAAAGACAACTACAACACCGAGGAGCTGCAGACAGCAGCCGGTTCGCTGGCACTGAAGGGATTCATACCCGCTGAGGATGCTTACCAGGTGCGGGAGCTAAAGAAGGCCGGTGCAATTGTTCTTGCAAAATCCAATATGGCGGAGTGGGCCTTTAGCCCTATGGTATCGATCAGTTCCATTGCCGGTGAGACTCTGAACCCTTACAACCTGGAACATGTACCGGCAGGCTCAAGTGGGGGAACGGCTGCCGCTGTGGCCGCTAACTTCGGCACGGTAGGTCTGGGTACAGACACAGGCAACTCCATCAGAGGCCCTTCTTCTCATAATGCACTCGTAGGCTTCCGCTCCACACTTGGCCTAACAAGTCGTCATGGTATTGTGCCACTTTACCTTCGCAATGATGTGGGCGGACCTATGGCCCGAACTGTAGAGGATGCCACAAAAGTACTTGAAGTAATTGCCGGTTATGACCCTGCGGACCCGCTCACAAAACACAGCCAGGGAAAGGTGCCCCAGAACTATACACAGTTCCTGGATAAGGATGGCCTGAGAGGGGCCCGCATCGGAGTGTTCCGGACCCTGAGCGAAAAGGATCCTGATCCACAGGTAAAAGTGCTTTTCGAACAAGCCATCACCGACCTTAAAGCTTTAGGAGCAGTAATTGTAGATCCTTTTGAGATAGCCAACTTCGATAGTCTCCGCAAAGACCAGTGGTGCGATGTTTTTCAAAAAGACCTAAATGACTACCTTTCTGCTCAGGGAGACGCTGTACCAGTAAAAAGCTTAAATGAAATTGTTGCTACGGGAAAGTACTCGCCATACATAGAGGAAAACCTCAAGTACTTCCAAAAGAACCAGGTTGTTTGGGCAGAGGGCTCCCTTGCCTGCGGAGATGCTTACCAGGATCCGAAAAGAATAGCTTTCAGAAATGCTGTGGAGAGAGCGATGGACCAATACAAAGTAGACGCCATCATTTACCCTACCTGGAATAACCCTCCTGCTAAGGTTGGCGATTTTGAAGGATATAAAGGAGACAACAGCCAGATAATAGCTCCACATACCGGTCAGCCTGCCTTTACTGTTCCGATGGGTTACACGTATGGGAACTTACCCGCCGGCATCCAGTTCCTCGGCCGCATGTTTGATGAACCTGCTTTAATAAAATATACTTACTCCTACGAACAGGGAACAAAGCATCGTAAGCCACCGGTAAAGTTTAGTGAGAAAGTAGCAGGGAAATAGAACCTTTAGCATTCAAAGCCTATCGCACAGGTGAAGCATAAAGTAGAGTTGCTTTTTTTTTATAACTTAGCAAACAGACTTCTTTGATAAGAAGCTTGTTTGCTAAGTTAAGTTCTGATCCCGGTTCGTGTCTGGATCTTCAGAACATGTTCCTTTTAAAGTCTTACCGAAACATGAAAAACCTCCTCATTACTCTCCTAGTTTTCTTTGTTAGCACCTTCACTTTACTCGCTCAAAAATCAGATACTTATCTGATCAGAGCAGGTAAAATTTTCGACTCGGAAAAGGGTGTTTTTATCAAATCACAGGATATTTTAGTAGAAAATAATATCATAAAGGGCGTCGGGAAAAATTTAAAAGCAGGAAATGACGTGAAGGTTATTGATCTCTCCTCTTATACTGTCATTCCCGGATTAATTGATTCTCACACGCATCTACTTACAGATCTTGCGCAGGATAATAATACTATCGGAGGAACTGTTGAATACATCACCACACAGGATGGTGCTTACCGTTCTCTGAGAAGCGTTCAGTTCCTGGAATCTTACCTGGCTGCTGGTTTCACTTCTGTGAAAGACTTGGGCAACTCGGGCATGTTTCTGGATATCTCCTTGAAAAAAGCCATTGATAACAACTTTGTCAGAGGCCCAAGAATGTTTGCTTCAGGGCCTATCTTAAGCTCTGTGGGAGGCCAGTTTCCAGGGCTTTCACACGACTATGGTCATTTAAGCAGCTACAGAATACCGTATCATTAAAAGTCCGGATGACGCACGCTTTGCAGTAAGAGAGCATATAAACTATGGTGCCGATTTGATAAAAATATGTGCCGACAATTCACCAAATAATACCGCTCTTACCCGTGAAGAGATGCAGGCAATTGTGGAGATGGCGCACGGCTTTGGCAAAAAAGTAACTGCGCATGCTAACAGTCCTGCCTCTATTTCGAATGCTGTTCTCGCAGGAGTAGACGGTATTGAACACGGCTATCGTATAGATGATGCTACGCTTGCTCTGATGGCTAAGCACAACGTGTACCTGGTGCCTACAGATTATCATGTCGCCCCTATCGGCATTGCTTATCACAAAAAAGGCGGTTGGACGGATGAGCAGGCGAACGGCTTTAAGAAAGTTCTGAATAACCGCCTGAGGTCAGCAGAGAAGCAGAACGTAAAAATTGTTTTTGGCTCTGATATCTATATTGATTTTGAGATGCCTAGAGGAGATGCAGCCAAAAATGTTTTTAAAGCCTATATGGATGCAGGTATACCGCCACATAAAGTACTGCAGTACGCCACTATCAATGCCGCTGACTTTATAGGTGCAAAAGACAAACTAGGTGTACTAAAGCCAAATGCTTTCGCTGACATCGTAGCTTATAAGGGAGATCTAGAAAAAGACTTTGAAGCCATATTTAACAAAGCTGATTTTGTTGTTAAGCATGGTAAGATTTTAGTCAATGAAGCAACTAACTCAGGTGAAACAGCTAGCAAAAAATAAACCTCAGGCAGAGCCTACCGTGACCTGAAATCTATTTTCTGATTTGTTGAAGTATAAGCCCGGATCAGACCGAAGCCTTCCTTGATGTAGATTCCCTGGATGTATGAAAGCGGATAGAAACCGTTAAAGTATGCTTCATCCTCTGAAAACTGTGGCGACGCGAGGTACAAGTGATATACTTTTTCATGTTGCACACCATCAAGATTGATGCTTGAAAAGTACTCCTGCTTTACATCATGCGGTTTATAAACAAGCTTGTCAGGATTTAGTGAGAAGGCGAAGGTTCTGACCGTCTTATAACTGTTGTAGGTATTCGACCCTTTAGTTACCGCCACTGGAAAATTCGTTTCGTACACCAACGAAAAATGAACAACATCATCTACACTTTCCTTATTCTCTATCTCACTGTAGCCTTGCGGCTTGTAATTTTTAGTCAACAGTATACTTATGTCCAGAGGGAGCGGGTTTGTATTTGAATAAGCTCCGATCCACTTATTCTGGGCATTGTAGTATTCCACGCAGTCAGAAACCGCTCCTTTACCGTGTGTCCTCTTACCTGCTTTCTCCACAGGAACAGTTTCCAGGAAAGTATCTCTTGAAGTTCTGTACCCCAGGTTACCTACTTTGTTATTAAACAGAACAGTCAGGTTTTCTTCCTTTTCAATAGCCGGCACAAAGCTATCCAGAGTTCCATTGAGTTCTATCTCGCCCAGATAGATATCTTCGCATTCGCAAGAGGCTAAAAATAAGCCTAATAAAGCGATGCAGGCTGCAAAAATTTGCTTCGCCGCTTTCATGCAGGAAAGATAATCACAAAAGCAATATATGCATTAAAAAGGCAAAATAAATCATCAAATTTACATACTAATATTCCGGCACCTTTTTAGCTTAGTATAAGTTCACTATCTTCAATAGTTCTCCGACAGGATACGTATAAAGCTTTTAACCCTGCTCATATGAAGAAACTCTTATTGCTCGCATTTTTCAGCATAAAACTTTTAAATGCGCAAGCTCAGGATAACAACTGGACCTGGGGAGGACAGTTGGATCCTGCACAGGCTGCCTATGATGTGAAGCACTATACCCTGAACCTGGCAGTAGACCCTGAAAATAAATCGATATCGGGTTCTGCAGATGCTGTGGTAAAAATCATTTCGCCCATCGACCGCATAAAACTGGACCTGATAGACCAATATAAAGTGAGCCAGGTACGGGTAAACGGCAAAAAGGCAAAATTTACCAGAACAAAAGATCAATTGATTGTACAGCTAAAAGAGCAGTATAAACCAGGAGAAAGAGTAACAGTAAGCGTTGATTATGCTGGCACTACACCGGAGGCTGTAAATCCGCCCTGGCAGGGTGGCTTTACCTTTAGTAAAGATGCGACTGGGAAACATTGGATTGGCCTCTCCTCCCAAAACGAAGGTGCTAAAATTTTCATGCCTGCCAAAGATCATCCATCCGATGAACCTGACGAAGGTGTGGAGCAGTTCATTACTGTACCAGCACCATACCAAGTGGCAGCCAACGGAGTTCTGATCTCAAAAGAACAGAAAGGTAATAACATCACTTATCACTGGAAAACCGATTACCCTATCAATAACTATGGCATAAACTTTACAGTTGGTGACTTTGCTGTAGCTCAGAAGGAATATACCACTGTAAATGGAAACAAAGTACCAATGGTTCTTTACCTTCTAAAGCAGAATGAATCCAAAGCACCGGAGCTTATGGCGGTTCTTGAAAACAGCGTAAAAACGCAGGAAAAATATTTCGGGGAGTTTCCTTTCTGGAAAGATAAGATCGGCATTGTAGAGACGCCTTACCTGGGCATGGAGCACCAGACAATAAATGCCTATGGCAACAACTACAAATTTACTAAAGTTGACACTACTACCCATGACTGGCTGCTGTACCACGAACTCGGGCATGAATGGTGGGGTAATAAAGTAAGTGTAAAAGACTGGGCTGATTTTTGGGTACAGGAAGGCTTGACTACCTACGGCGACTGGCTTTTCATAGAGGAACACGGGGGGCATAAAGCTTACCTGGATCAGGTAAAACAAGTAGGCAGGAATATCCGCAACCAAAAGCCTGTTATTGTAAAAGAATTCGCTTCATCTGATGAGGCCTACCACGGCGACATCTATACCAAAGGAGCTTATGTAATGCATACACTCCGCTACATCCTGGGGGATGAGGTCTTTTTCAAAACAATCAAAAACTTTGTAACCGATCCTGCCTATACGTATGAGAATCAGATAAAAACATTTGATCTGCAGAACTATATCAATGTGAACACAGATCATAACATCACGCCTGTGTTTGACATGTACCTGCGCACAACCAAATTGCCTGAAGTGCTGGTGAAGCAAACCGGGGATGAGACATATACTGTCCAGATACCGAACATAAACTTCTCGTTGCCTATGGATGTAAGAACGGACAGCGGTGTTCAACGGCTTGAGCTCTCTAATAAACCTGTTATTGTTAACTCAAAGCAAACTCCTGTTATTGATGAAGATGAGTGGTATCTAAAAAAGGTAAAAGTTGAAAAGCAGGACTTATAGAACCCTGTTTATCTACGCTGAAGCTCCTTGGCTGGAGCTTTTACTAAAGAAAAACGCCTGCTGTCTTTTACATAGCAGGCGTTTTTTGATGATCACTGTTAAATCACATTTACAACAACCTTTCCATTCGTCTTGCGGGTTTCAATCTGCTTATGGGCCTCGGCCATATCTTCAAACTCATAAACATGCGAGACATGTGGCCGTATATGCCCATCCCGCATCAGTTCCGCAATCTGGCTCTGATCCTCGCCGCTGGAATGCACCAGGTAGTTCTTCGCTTCTATGTTGCGCTTCTTTGCCTCTTCCTGAACTCCTTCTTTAGCACCTCCGAGTATAGAAATGATTTTACCTCCGTTTTTCAGGGCTTTTAGTGAATTCCTTGTGTTTTCCTCTCCCAAAGAGTCCAGTACAATGTCAGCATCCATCACGACCTCGGCAGGGTTGTACGCATGGTAGTCAATCTGCTCATCAGCCCCCATATTCCGAATAAAATCATGGTTCTCGGCAGAGGCTGTACCGATTACAGAAGCCTTAAAATACCGTGCTATCTGAACGGCAAAATGACCTACCCCACCCGCAGCTGCATGAATGAGAACACGTTGGCCGGCTTTTATTCCTGCCTCATGCACCAGCACCTGCCAGGCTGTTAAAGCAGCTAAAGTAGCAGCAGCTGCTTCGTGGTGGGGTATGTTGGCAGGTTTATGCGCCAGGTGATCCTCCGGCGCCACTACATACTCAGCGTAGGCTTTGCCATGACCAGGGAAGTTAACCATCCCAAACACCTCGTCACCCTCCTTAAAATAGCTTACATCCTCTCCTACAGCCTCCACTGTACCAGAGATATCCCAGCCTAGAATAACAGGTGAGTCCTCCTTCAGCTTTTCATAAAGCCCTTTTCCCTCCCGCACTTTAGTGTCAACGGGATTTACGCTCAAAGCATGTACTCGCACCAACACCTCATTTTTCTTTGGAGAGGGCTTTTCCACATCCTGTACTTTAAGCTTTTCAACTCCCCCTGGTTCAGTTATTACAATCGCTTTCATAGTGTTTAATCTTTCAGGTTTACAATAGAACGTATTCTTTTGAACTTGACTAGCTGCAAAAGGTTATCTTATTGCCTTCCAAATAATTACCCACTAGTTTGAATAAATTGGACATAAAGTATTCAGCTTCTACTAAAGCGCTGAGGCGTTGATTCACTCTAAAAAGCAATCAAAACTTAGCTGCTTCTTAATTTTCTCCTGAATTTCTTATAAATTATAGTCCCTATGTTTCGGATACTTAAGAAATCATAGTAGATTATTATCTTACTTGTTGCAGTTCCTGAGCACTTGATTGGAAAACATGTACTTAAACTTTTTTGATATTATTATCCTTTTCGGTGCATTACAGGGCCTTATTCTTAGCCTGGTGCTGTTTTTCTCCAAACCTGTTGAGCAAACTACAGGCAAGAACTATTTCCTGGCGCTTTTACTGCTGATTTTGGTATATAATGGGTTAGAAACATTTAGCTGGAGTTCTGCTTTTACGCACTACCACTATTTTTTCAACCTGTTTTCAAACGTACTGATTTATGGTTTAGGCCCCTGCCTATATCTCTACCTCAGATCCTTCACACGCCCGGAATCACTTACCAGAGAGCTGATAGCAAAACATTTTGCCATTGTTGCTTTCATGTTCCTGATAAGGCTGATCATTCTGGGTATTGCTGTTTTAAATACAAGCGGCACCTATGTAGAACTTTGGAGTGCAGACCTGGATAATTTACATACTGTCGTCTCTGACAACTTGAGCGTGGTCATTTTCTGGCTCTACCTGTCCCTGTCTTCCCGTGAGATCTGGCTTTACCAGAAAGAGCTGGATAATGTAACACCTGAAGAGCAGGAGGCTTTTAAGTGGATGAGGTCCCTTTTTATCTGTATGCTCATTTTGGGGACAGCATGGGCTGCTACTACCATTTACCCGGTTGTTGTAAAAGCAACTAACAATAACTATTACTATCCTATAGAAGTACTGCAAGTGCTGTTTATTTATTGGCTTGGAATTACTGGTTTCTACCGGATAAAAGTGGTACATGTAGAAACCCAAAGTAATTCGAATGCTTTCTTTGAAAGCATTCCTGCTGACACGCTACAAGAATGTGAAAAGGCCCTGGTAAAAGCCATGGAGCAGGACAAACTGTATCTGGAAACTGATCTGAGTGTAAACAAACTGGCGGATCATGTCCGGTTAAGCCCGAAAACGATCTCTGCTGTTTTGAACCAGCACATGCAGAAAGGTTTTAATGAGTTTGTAAACTACTATAGGATTGAAGAGGTAAAGCAAAGGATGGCTAAACCTGAAAACCAATCCCTGACTATTGCCGGTATTGCCTATGACTCAGGCTTTAACTCCCTGGCAACATTCCAAAGGGTGTTTAAGACTTTTGAAAGCATGACACCAAAGGAATACCTGGCATTGGTAACAAAAGGTGAGCCTAAAAAAGCCTGACATGTGTACCAATATCATTTACTTTGCAGAAAATATACCCATGAAAGACTACAAGAAATATTACATTATACCAGCTTCACCTGAAGAAGTATATGCAGCTCTAACCAATCCTCTTACCATTCAACTCTGGTCAGGCGAAAAAGCAGTTATGTCGGCAGAGCCGGGTACTGAGTTTGAGCTGTTTGAGGGAAGTATAGTCGGAAAGAACCTGGCCTTTGAAGAAGGAAAAAAGATAGAGCAGCAGTGGTATTTCGGAGAGCAGGAGGAGCCTTCTGTTGTTACCATCAAGCTGCACCCCCACAAGTATGGCACTTCCGCCGAGTTAAGACACACCAATATTCCTGACGAAGACTATGAAGACATTGTGGAAGGCTGGGACGAAGCCTACTTTGGAGCCATTATAGAATTTTACGAAGATTAGTCGATAGTCACATTTAGTTTTTTCCTTTTTCAGAAGCAACCTGAAGTATACTTTCTGCATCTACCTTACATGCCTTTTAAAGGTAGCAGAAACAATACTTCTAAAACTATGGAAAAAGAACTAACCCAGGTAAAACGCCAGCTCAGTTGGCTAAAGTACTATGCTGTCATCAGCAGCACCTTCTTCATGGCTTTCATGATGCTCAGCATGTCCTCTAAGAAAAGTGATGTGATCCGGGCTAAAGGCATTATTATCGAAGACAGCCTGGGGCGCGACAGGATTTTGATCGGTGCAACCATCCCTCCTTCTAAAGACAGAGTCAGAACGAATCCTGAAAAAGTGCGCGAAACCTGGGCCAAGAGCATGGGCGGTGAAAAGTACATGAAGAATTACGCTACTTATGAGCATGGCGAAAACGGCATCATCTTCCTGAACGAACAAGGTTATGATAAACTGGTATTAGCAGAAAATGTTGGGGACCCAAACACAGGCAAGCGCCTTGTAAAAGCAGCCGGCTTCTCTTTTAACGACGATGAAGGTTATGAGCGCGGTGGTTTAGGTATTTCGAAAACACAGGAAGAAAAGTACCGCGTTGTGTTTGGCATGGACGATCCGAATGTAGGCGAAGCGTTGCACCTGTTCCTGCTGGAGGATGGCACAAAGGGCATGCAGATAGCCTATGAAGGAGGACGCATGCTCCTGGGCAGGGCAGAGGCCAACAGTGGGGTCTTTGGAAATAAAGATGAGTTTGCCGGCATCAAAATTGAAAACAAAGATGGCAAGGTACTCTGGGAGAAGAATGCTTATCAGCAAACAGTAAAATAAGTTACCTTTTATACCCTTCCGCAGCCCTTGCTTACATCTAGCAGGGGCTGCGGCATTTTAGAACCGTCTGTTTACAATTATGTGCCTGGCAAGCAGTTGCAATATACTTTTCTACTCAGTCAAAGCTGCCTAATCCGCAAAATTTCATCAACATCTGTATCATCTTCCCGTTTATTAGAACATTCGATGTTGGTTTAATATTTACTTGCAGCTATGAAGAAAACCTTAAAACTAAAGAACAAGAACCTTAAAGTAAAAAAAGTAGCCGCTGGTGCACTTTCATCGGGCGCTTTGGCAGTGGGAGCTTTTGCCTGTGGTGCGCTGGCTGTCGGCGCTATCGCTATCGGTACTATAGCCATAGGTAAAATGGCTGTAGCTGATTCCCGGGTACGAAAGCTTAGAATTGATGAACTGGAAATTGATACGTTAACAGTAAACAGGCTGGAAGTAAGGGAAAGGATTACACCACCCGAACTTTAATCCTGCAGAAAGCAATTATAACTTACCTGCCTCTCTCCTGCTCAGGTATCCAAGCACTGTGTGCACTTCTGCCAGGTCGCCTTTGGCATTGTATTTTTGTATTCGCTCCATCTCTCCAGGAATAAGGCCGGCGCGGGTACCTTTTACCTTTCCCTGTGAGTGCTTTACCTCTTCGTTCCAATCCAGGACTTTTCCAGGAGAACTATACAACTTGAGGGATGGGTAAAACTCAAGGGCAGCAGTTACTGCCGCCATAAAGGCACGTGGTTGCTGAAAAGGCGAGGCTGTTACAACTATTTGCTGATACTCTTTTTCCCTGGCATGAAGTACCATGGCCTCTGCTTCGATACGAGTGTTAAGCTGCTCCCTTTCCCGTGAAAGCAGAACAGGCTCAATGGCCTCTCCCACTTCTAACCTTACAAGCTCCTTTTTCCATACTTCAAACCCTGGATAGCCGCTCATAGCTTCTGTCTGAAGGAATAAAAGCTTATTTACCTTTCTATTTCTGTACAGATCCACGGACGTACCGAAAACAGACTGCTGGTTATCTTCTGTCTGGCCGAACAGAAAGACAGCATCTGCAGGCTTAGAGGGGAGGGTATCACATAGGGTTCTGATGATCAGTTCTTCTATCATAGAGCACCTATACGCACCGCTTGGCATCTGGATACCCTGTACTGCTGCTTTTACTGATACGCCGGACAAGTCGGCTTCTTGCGCCTGTTTCTGTTGCCTTTGCTCTGAGGAATGCTATAGATCAATCCTAAGGAGGTGATATAGTAATGGTCATCTTTATCAGGGTTGCCAGACTTACTGAAACCATCCAGGTAATCGGTGAAGGAGGCAAAACGATAAGAGGCCTCTGCGTTTACTGAAAGTGTAGGAGAAACAGCATAACGGAGACCGCCTCCTGCCAGGGCAACCGGAATATTGTTCGGAAGGGGATGTGCCAGATCTTCATCCAGACCAGCAGATTGTTTAAACTGGGTTTCAGAAAAATCACGCTCAATATTCAGCCTGGTATTACCGAAGCCTCCCAATACATAAGGAGTCAGATTAACATTACGTATAAAATTGCCCACGTTCACAATGTTCCAGACAACCTGAGCAGATACTTCAGTAACAGGAGTATTAAACTTGAAATTGCGTTCCCTGCGCCAGGATGGATTAGCATACTTTGAGTCATCACCGCTCAGGCTGCCCTTTGCCAGATTTATCCTTAGCGCCAGTGGCCCAACCATTTTCACACTGCCAAATACCCCAAAGCCACCCCTTGTTGTCTCTATGGATCCAAGTGCAGAAGGAGTTAAATCACCTTGATAAATAAAGGCACTTCCATGTGCTCCCACTTCAAACTTAGAATTCTGTGCCTTAGCCACAAAACACATACTTAAGCCAACAACTGCTAAAAACAGCCCTCTCTTACAGCGTAAAGATAATTTCATCAGAACAATATCAAGAAGTAACAAAACCTCACTTCTCCGGCAAAAGACTAACAAAAATGTCCTGGTTTGCCTGAAGCAGGATTCATGAAAGTGAAATAACGATCCCTCAACTCATTCCTTATCCTCAGAAGTTTCAATTTTTCCTGATAAAGACGAGATTCAACGATGAGTGCAAAACAAACTAAGGGCAGTTAAAATATGCAGCGGAGTGGTCATAAAAAAAGCCCCTGCAACAGGGGCTCTTTTATGGTAAGTGAACAATAATCAGGCTTTCTCAGCTTCTAAAATGTTCTTGATACGGACTAATGCATCCTCTATGTGGTATTTTGTCAGTTGGTTGGTATTCCTAGCTCTTACGGCTTTTAACTGCTTTTCCAGCTTCACCAGCTCTCCCCTGGCAATAGAACGGATATCAGACTGGCTCAGATCAACGGGTGTTCCAAAGCGACTGCTTCTGGACGGCTCCTCATTGATCAGGAAGTTCATGCGGTCCAGGTAAGCTTTCTGTAAATTCCGGCGGTAGATATCAATGTTCTTGCCGCTGTATATTTCACTCCAGATACCTCGCTGCAACTGGCTTACCATATCCAATGCATTGTAGTCTACGTTGTTAACCTCATTCTCCATCAGGCGAGCCATTCTATCGGCAGAAAGCAGGTTGTTCAGGTGGCGTACCTGCAGACTTCTGATACCCTCCACGTGGCTAGCATGGTGAATATTTCTGCTGATCTGGGAATGATGCAGCCACTCCGGAGAGGCAAAGGCATTGTCCAGCACCCAGTTAATAGATGCCGCCTGCATTTTAGCCGGCACCGGCGTATACACAAAACCTTTCTGATTTGGCTTCAGGCGGTTCTCATACACCCCGCCAACGTTTGTTACAACGTGGCCGATGTAGCGGCTCCACACCCCTAGCAGCTCACCGTAAAGCTCGTCCAGGTCATTGTAGTCATTCGTTTCTACTGCTGTCCATTTTGTGAGTTGTGGCGCTACCAGTTTCAGATTCCTTAGGCCGTAGGTACTTGCTTTGATCGGATCATCACCAATACCCTCTGTCTGGCTTGCAGGATCATACCCACCGCTGCCGCTTCCGAACTGGTAAACAGGGTCGTTATTGGTAGCTTCTATCCATTTGGAAAGTGTAGGAATCTCTTCCTCCGGGCTTTTGGCATCCGGCAGGTAACGATAACCCCAGTTAATGGCATAATGGTCATAAGGACCTAACTGGCGCACGAAACGAATATCTTTGTCACCAGGCTGCGCTACGTAGTTGTAACGGGCATAGTCCATGATGGTAGCAGCAATACCATACTCCTGCGTAAAGGTACCGGAGCGAAGGGAGTCTGTATCGTAGGCAAAGCTGGCTTTCATGTTGTGTGGTAAGCCTAACGCATGCCCTACTTCGTGGGTAATCACTTCCAGCATCATCTCACCCAGGTCTTCCATGGGTGTATTCAGGGTGCGGGCACTCGGGTTAGCTGCACCTGTCTCCAACAAGTACCTGTTTCTGTAAGAGCGAAGGTGGTTGTGGTACCAGATAATATCACTTTCAATGATTTCGCCGGAGCGAGGATCAGACACGCTCGGCCCCATGGCATTTCGGGTAGTGCTGGCAACGTAACGAATTACCGAGTAACGTACATCCTCCGGGCTGAAATCCGGGTCTTCCTCTTTTGTTGGCGGGTCTTTTGCAAGTATGGCATTTTTGAAGCCCGCAGTTTCGAAGGCTTTATTCCATTGCTCCACCCCTGCTTTTATGTAGGGGCGCAGCTTTTCCGGAGTAGCAGGATCCAGGTAGTAAACAATTGGCTTCACCGGCTCAACTAACTCACCCCGCTTGTAGGCAGCCATATCCTTTGGCACTAATCTCCATCTACGAACAAAAGATTTCTCGTCCGCTTTGTAGGCCTCCGATCCGTAGTCAATCTGGCGAATATTAAAGTAACCCACGCGGTCGTCGTACATGCGTGGTTGCATCGGCACTTTAGGCAGCAGCACCATCGACTGGTTCATCATCAGGCTGATGGCACCAGTTTCAGAGTTTGAAGGTGGCTCTGCAGCATCGTAAGTAAAGTCCTGCTTCACCTCGATGTTCAGCGGAAAGCTCTTCACACTGTTGATGAAGCTTCGGTTATCATCCAGCTTACTTACCTTATAGTTCTTGCGCATATCTGAGTCCAATCCACTGATTGCTTTGATGTCACTCAGGAAAAACTTTGTAACATCAATTACATAGGCACTGGAATCTTTTGAAAAAGCGGCAATGTCGAAAGCATACAGGGTAGGCTGGTAATTATTAGCCTTCACTGACAGGTTGATCGGAAGGGAGTCTGCTGCTATAGCACTATAAGATTTCGTTTTCAGTACGATCTTATTGTCTACTTTCTGCCACTCTACCATCTGCTCATTCACAGAAGAACCTGCATTCACATACCCCCCGCCAAGGCCGGAAGGAAGATTAGCAAACCTGCTGATCCACAAAAAGTCGCGGTTTAGCAACGTATCAGGTATTTCGTAGTAATACTTATCTGCTACTTTATGAACTGTGAAAACACCGGCATCTGATTTTGCATCTTTTGTAATAACTTCACCATAGCTTTTGATGCCGTTTTTAGAAGGCTTTGGCTTTTCTGCTTCCACACTACTAGCCGTTCCTTTTTGAGAAGTAGCGGTTTTAGTACTGGAACAGGAAGCCTGTGTAAGTGCCATAAGCAAACCTAAGCTTATAACCTTGTAAGACTTTAGCATGAGTAAGAAGGTAGTTTAAAGTTAGATAAACAGTAAGCTGCATACTTATGCAGCAGATATAGTTTTTAAAGTTAAGGCATCTCGTTATAAAACCCCAATCAGATTTGTTTTTATAGCTAATTGGGATCTTCATGTTTTGATTTTTAATCAGACAGCTAAACCTAAGCACCAGGATTTTCTGTTTTATACTTTATCTTGCAGTGGTTCTCCTACAATTACCTATATGAAGCATTTTACACTTGTTGTTCTGTTTATACTTACTGTAATGTCAGCACAAAGCCAAAACCAGTCTCCAACTCCCTCTGTAGAAGCTCCCGTAAAATTACAATTGGAAGGCTATAACAACCGTGATATTGACACCTTTGTACAGGCTTTCAGCGATAGTGTGAAGGTTTATCGGCAGCCGGGAGTTTTAACCTACCAGGGGAAGGAAGAACTGCGCAAAAGATATGGAGCCATGTTTGCCGCCACTCCTGACTTACATTGCGAGGTGGTTAACAGAATTATTGCCGGAGACGTGGTTATTGACCATGAGAAGGTACAGCGAGTGAAAGACAAACCCCGGACGGATGCCATTGCCGTATACCGTGTGAAGGATGGGAAAATAGTTGAAGTAACTTTTATACCGCCGCACAACGAGCAGTAAGGGGGAGTCCTTTATAAGCAGGAGTCGGGATATTTACTTAATTTTGCACCCTATGGCAGAAGTACAAAAGAACAACCCGCTGCATGGTAAAACCCTGCAGGCGATACTGGAACACCTCGTGGATTATTATGGTTGGGAGGAGCTCAGCCATAAAATCAACATCAACTGCTTTAAGAGTAACCCAAGTATAAAATCAAGTTTAACGTTTTTGCGCAAAACACCCTGGGCACGTGAGAAGGTGGAGAGCCTATACCTGTACACCCTGCGCAGAAGCAGAAAGACTCAATAAGCTGCTGCCTCGCACTTTTTTACATGTACCTACATTATTTATCTTATAATATTTGCTTTTCTAAAAATTAGCTACGACCTTTGTCATCGTAAAGTCAATTATCCTCACAAGGATTTGATTTATAAAGAAGAAGGGAGAGAACAGGCTCTATGAACTTCTAGCAACCAGTCTTGGTACCAGGTGCTAATTCCTGCCTAAAATAATTAGGGGATATAAATTCACAAAAATGGAAATTTCAGCTTACCAGCTTACTGCCGCTCCGGCAAACATTTTCAACCAATCATCATTTGGCGTTTATTCGCTGTCTTCTGTTATAACCTGTTGTTGTTGCTGTTGTTGTTAGTTCAACTGCAATTATTCTGGTATTTGCTGCGCTTTAGAACATCGCAGTAATAAATCTTTTGCAATTCCCTGAACTACTGTAGCCTTTTTGCTTGTGCAGATATGGCTCTCTTTCCTACTATACCCTTTTCAAACGGGCATGGGTGGAGGTTGTTCACTACTCACCTATACCTATTGTTATTGTTTTAACCCGGTGATTTTACATCACCTGTAACACTACACCTATACCTGAAAAAACAATTTTATGTCAACATCATCATCTATAAAACCGGTTGCCATTTTTCATGAGCACCAGGAATGGTTTAAGCCGTTGTTCAACGAACTGGATGCACGGGGCATTCCTTATGTGCGCCTGAACGCTGCTGTACATTCTTATGACCTGGCAGAGAAGGAGGTACCTTACAGCGCCTTCTTTAACCGCATGAGCCCATCGGCTTACCTGCGCAACAATGAGAACGGCATCTTTTACACACTTGGCCTGCTGGCACATTTAGAAGCTAAGGGAGTGCCTGTAGTAAATGGCTATAAAGCATTTCAGTATGAGGCATCAAAAGCACTACAGCTAACCCTGTTGGAAAAACTTGGCTTGCCCTACCCTAAGTCGCGTGTTATCAACCATGCCTCACAGGCAGTGGCAACAGCCGAAGCTTTGCGTTACCCGGTGGTTGTAAAAGCTAATATTGGCGGAAGCGGTGCGGGCATCGTGCGCTACGATTCACCGGAAGAACTTGCTTCGGCAGTTGCAGCCGGTGATGTGAAACTGGGCATTGATCATACGGCTCTTGTACAGGAGTTTATTCCTGCCCGCGACGGTCACATTAACAGAGTAGAGACTTTGGGAGGGAAATACCTTTACGCCATAAAGGTATATACTACCGGTGAAAGCTTTAACCTCTGCCCTGCCGACATCTGCCAGACAACAGGTGGTAAAGAACTGGTGAGAAATGCCTGCGCCATTGATGCTCCGAAAAATGGAATGAAGGTAGAAGGGTTTACACCCTCACAGGAAGTGATTAATGCTATTGAGTTGATTGTACAGTCATCAGGCATAGATGTAGGTGGCATAGAATACATCATCGACGACCGCGATGGGCAATTATATTATTACGACGTGAATGCCCTTTCCAATTTTGTGGCAGACGCAGTGAACGTGATTGGCTTCAACCCGCATGCACGTCTGGTGGATTTCCTGGAAACTAAAGCTCAACTTAAACTACAGGAGGTATAAAATGGAATTCGGATATTGGTTACCCGTTTTTGGAGGCTGGCTCCGCAACGTGCCTGACGAAGGCATGGACACTTCCTGGAATTATGTAAAAAAGCTGGCACAGCGCAGCGAAGACTGGGGGTACAGCTTGTCCCTTATTGCTGAGCTGTACCTGAACGACATCAAAGGCAAAGAAGCACCATCGCTGGATGCCTGGTCAACAGCGGCAGCTCTGGCTGCTGTAACAGAGCAACTAGAGATAATGGTGGCAGTGCGACCAACTTTTCACAATCCTGCCATCCTGGCGAAGCAGGCCGCGAATATCGCTAACATAAGTGGAGGCAGGCTTTCACTTAATGTAGTTTCCTCCTGGTGGCGCGATGAAGCGACAAAGTATGGTATTCACTTTGAGCAGCACGACGATCGGTACGCCCGTACGAAAGAGTGGCTCGATATAGTAACAAGCGTTTGGGCAAAAGACCACTTTTCTTACAATGGCAACTATTATAATGTAGAGGATAACATACTGCAGCCCAAGCCGGTTAAGAAGCCATTCATCTACGCTGGAGGTGAGTCAGAAGCCGCTAAGGCTCTGATATCGAGCCAATGCGATGGATACGTAATGCACGGGGACTCTCCTGAACTCATAGGCAGGCGCATTGCCAACATGCGAGAAAGAAGAGAAGCACTGGGTCTGCCTCCGATGAAATTTGGTGTGGCAGCTTATAGTATAGTCCGTGATAATGAACTGGAAGTAAAAAAGGAGCTCGCACGCATCACTGATGTAAACAATACAGCTGCAGGATTTGATAACTACCAGCAATGGCTGGCAGGCACTCAATTGGAAGGGCAACTCTCACTACAGGAGTACTCTGTA
This sequence comes from Pontibacter locisalis, assembly GCF_042684605.1. Lineage (NCBI taxonomy): Bacteria > Pseudomonadati > Bacteroidota > Cytophagia > Cytophagales > Hymenobacteraceae > Pontibacter > Pontibacter locisalis. Next base: position 161,035 of record NZ_JBHULU010000009.1, on the reverse strand, counting down.
TCTAACCGTGGCTTGCGCTCCGGTTTAGTAGGCACTCCGGCAAAGGTGCAGGATAGAATTGCTGCATTTGAGGCAGTTGGGGTTGATTTCTTCTTACTGCAGTGCAGTCCGCAACTGGAAGAAATGGAGCGGTTTTCTGAGGCTGTGATACATGCTCATAAAGGAGCTAAGCTTTCTGCTTAACAAAATACACTTTACAACTAGCAAATCTATAACACTAACTAATCTTAAGCCCCTCTATTTTGCAGAGGGGCTTTTTTGTTACTATAAAAAGAACAGGACCATCCCAAGCAGGCCCACCAACAAAGTGGCCAGTAATGTAGGTCCCATGTTGTTAGAGAGTATTAAGCGATACTCTTTTATGTTGGCAACAGAAGCTGCCGCAATGATGTTAAAAAGGCAGATGGCATTCCCCATAGAGGCTCCCGATAACTGAAGCGCTAACATGGTTACAGGTTCAATGTTTAAAGCAACAGCGGTTTCTAACTGAGACGCACCGAACACAATGTTAGAAATCGTGGTGCTGCCAGTGATGAAAGCGCCCAACACCCCGATAAAGGGAGCTACTACTACATAGGCAGTGCCAAGTGAGCTCATCAGCTCTGCAATATAGCGCACCATAGATGGCTGTGTGACACCGGAGTGAATCATAAGCTGTGCAATTGCAACCGAAGGGAAAAGCACTACAAACACTCTCCCGATCTTCATTAGTAGTTCACCCAGATAGAGCGACTCACTTTTCTTAAAGAAAGCAACTCCCATACCTACTACTAAAAAAGGCAGCAACGGCGATTGCAGTGGTTTGATTGCGCCGTCAATAGTTGTACCGAACATCCCCGGAAAAACAAGCTCCATGCCTATCCAACCTTTTAAAGGCTCCCAAAGCTTTGGCAATAAGAGTAAAAACGCCAGCACGGCATAGGGTAGCCATGGCTTTAAATTAACCGGCCTTTTGCCCCGCCCCAAATAAAGCACTGAAAGCCCCAGCATGGTTAATGAACCCAGTACAGTTGCCAGCTCAGGAACAAGCCACGCAAAAAAGCAAAAGGGTACAGCAAAAAAAGTATACAGGAGGAGTACCTCTTTTCTATGCTCCAACAGGCCATGCTCCCTTGTTACCATCCGGAATACCAGCAGCAGCACCAACACACCTGCCAGTGCAACAAGTAGGGCTGCGGTGATAGCTATGTTGTAAACCTGACTTTCAGAAAGGCCAAGCGGCACCTGTAACCCCGTTAAAACAGGGGTTCCAACAGCTCCAAACAAAGCTACCAGTCCATCAAACAGCAGCACCACCGACACCGACAGAATTGCCCCGAAACCCAAAGCCACAAGAATGAGCGGTACAATGGCTCCTGGTGTACCGAAACCGGCCACACCTTCGAAAAAAGCAGTAAGCCCCAACGCAAGCAGGAAAAAGCGTATCTCTTTAGACGGATGCAGCCTGTCCAGAGAATGACTAATTTGCTCTATCATTCCCGTGTGCTGCATTATATTGTACAGAAATACAGCCCCAAGCACAATCATGAGGATGTTAATGGTCGTAAGCATAGATACTCCCAGCGCACCAAGATATTGATTAATGTCTGCTCCCCAGAAGAAAAAAAGGAGGGTTGTCACCAGCCAACCCACTGTCACTGCCTCCTTCACCCCTCTGAGGAGCGAAAGCGCTACAAGAACAATAATCGGCAACAGAGACAGGAAGTAGATCATTTACAGAAACAAGTATCACTACAAAGCTTTGTACAAAGAACACGTTAAACAGGAAAACAGGTTACCCTAACATTAACTGACCTGATTCTTTATACTTCAGATTACCCAAATCTACCATTTCACGAATAAGTACAGAGACCGCCTCTGAGTGCTTTGGCTCGAACAGGCTTACCAGATCTCTGGGTAAATAAGGCTTTTCTTTTACCAGCTCCAGCACTTTATCACGCAGACGACTTTCGTCCTTTTCTTCCCGCTCCTTTTTCCGCTCAGCAAGACAGAAATCACATACGCGGCAACGCGCATCAGTTATCTCCCCGAAGTATTCCAACAGTAGCTGGGTACGGCACCTGTTATTTGTTTCTACGTAGCGGGCCATCTCTTTTGCCTGTACCTCTGCCCTCTCGCGCAGCTGGTTTAGCTTGTTTATGTTCAGAGGCAAAGAACCTGCACCTTCACGGGGTTTGGTAAAAGTGATCTGAGGTGAATCGCGCTGCGGCTCATATACCAGCACCTGCAATTTATGCAGGTATTCCAGCTTACGGCGCAACTCCTGTTCCTGAATCTTAAGCTGTTGCGCCATTTTACTCTCGGATATTTTCACAAATGAAGCAAAAGCTTCTCCTCCATATATCCGAAGTATCATCTGGATAAGCTTGTCGTGGTCCGGGTTCTTTAACTGAAAATCGTATAGCGCGGTATTATCCATTGCCAGGTTTAGCCTTGACGGAGCATAACACCCTTCATTCAACTGTACATACCCCTCCGACTCAAGCCGTTTCACAGCATGGTGCGCCTGGAGAGCGGGTAGTTTATAGTTTTTTGCAAAGGAAGCAAGATCAAAATCGAAGCTGCTCATGAATCCACTGCCGACTGCTAACTGGTAATAGTTTGCCAGGCATTGATATACTCTCCTGATAAAGTCGACAGGTGGATGCGCATCCTCAATCTTGCTTATTAGCTCAGCAGTATCGTTTGGCCCAAAGAGTATGGTAGCATAAGCATATTTCTCATCCCTTCCTGCACGACCTGCTTCCTGGTAGTAAGCTTCCAGGCTCTCCGGCAGGTCAAGGTGCACTACCAGCCGCACATCCGGCTTATCAATACCCATTCCGAAAGCATTGGTAGCCACCATTACCCGTACTTTGTCGTCTATCCAGGCTTGCTGCACAGCGCTTCGGTCCTCAAACTTAAGCCCTGCATGATATGCTGCTGCCGAAATGAGCCGGCTTTGCAGGAATTTGGCCATTTCAACCGTTTGCCTGCGGCTGCGCACATACACAATACTTTGCCCTGGCATGCGCTGTAGTATCTCCAATAACCGATTTGTCTTGTTTTCAGTGTAGAGGCAGGAATAGGACAGGTTGGAGCGCGCGAAGCTCTTTTGAAATACATTAGCCTTCGGAAACTTGAGTTTCTGCTGGATGTCTTGTTTTACCTCTTCGGTGGCAGTGGCAGTTAAGGCAATTACAGGAACACCGGAAAGTACCTCCCTCAGCTCCGCTAGTTGCAGGTAGGGAGGCCGGAAGTCATACCCCCACTGCGAAATACAGTGTGCTTCATCCACGGCCAGCAAGCTAATCTTCATTCTTTTAACCCGCTCCTGGAACAGATCTGTAAGCAAACGCTCTGGTGACAAGTACAGAAACTTCACATTGCCATACACGCAGTTATCCAGGGTAACATCGATTTCCCGGCGGCTCATCCCAGAATAAATAGCTACTGCATTTATACCACGTTGCTTTAGTTGCGCTACCTGGTCCTTCATCAGGGCGATCAGTGGGGTTATTACCAGGCAAAGACCATCCAGGGCAATGGCAGGCACCTGAAAGCACACGGACTTTCCTCCACCAGTAGGTAGCAGGGCCAGTGTATCATGCCCTCCCAGCACTGAATAGATAATATCCTCCTGTAAAGGCCTGAAGGTGTCATAGCCCCAGTAAGTTTTGAGTATGTGCCGGATGTCTTGCAAGGAGAGTGCTTTTGTGCGAAGATAAAGGATACACAGCAGAATTCAGACACAAAAAAAGCCCCACTTCTTTCGAAGCGGGGCCATAACTACTGGTAATCAAACATTAATTAAGCTGCAGCTGACTGACCGTCTTCACGATCCTCGATAACTTTTTTCAGTTTCTCGATTGCCTGTGCCGCACGCTCCTCGTCAAAACGGTTGATGTTCAAGAGCATCTTCGTCTTTTCCTGACGTGTGATTGTCGGATTGTTCAGCAAGCTGATGATCTCTTCCTTCTGCTTTGCAGAGGCATATCGTACACTGGTACTTAGCTCTTCAGCTTCAGCTTTTGCTTCTGCAGCAGCAGCCGATTTCATAGTAGCTTTCTTTTCAGTTGGCACCGCAGGCTTGGCTGCTTGCTCGTTGCCGCCATAATCCATTTCCTCAGAAGGAGTTGGTTCATAACCGGCAGCACGAATAACCCAGGCCAGAATATTACGATAAGCTTTACCGATTGCCCTGGTCTGCGCCATAGAGGCAATTGCAAACTCCTGATAATACTTTTTACCCTGCTCACGGTTAGAGCAAATCGCAAAACCAGCGCCTACTACCTGCTGACTGCGCAGGTCAAGCAAATTAACCTTTGCCTGGTATTTGATCTCATCGTCTGTACTGATGTTAACCACATGTTCCACTACAGGCAAAATACCTAAACGCGAACCGGCATACTGCCAACCCTCTACGTTTACATACTCCTTACCCTGTATATTCTGGTATAACTTGTTTTCTTTTATAAATTTTGCCAGATCAACAGCCAAATGAAGTGTTTCGTCAGACTTGGCTATGTCGTAGCTTTCGACCTTCGGTTTCTTTTGCACCTTCGTCTCTTTATTTGGTTGATTCATAATAAATTAGCTTTCATGTTTGTTGTACATATATCAAACATAGCTGTACAGCAAATAGTGCAAAAAATCAAAAAAAATATCTGTTTTATTTAACTGATTATCAGTTACTTACAAAATATTTTTCATCAAGTTTTACGCCACTGCTCCAGCTATCGCCAATAGCTAAAAATTGTGCAAAGGGTAAAGAATTAGTACGTAAGAAATGAGGTTTAGGTAAGGGAGTTTTACTTAAAGCCTAACGAAGCAAATGCATATAAGCAGCGCCCCCTGTAATTGGCAGGGAGAATAGAAATACAGCAGGATGGGGTATTTGCTTTAAATGATGTGCGACTCCTGCACAATCATTCCGTCCTTCATTACCAGTGTCCGGTCTGCCATTTCTGCCAGCTGCTCATTGTGGGTAACGATGACGAAGGTTTGGTTGAACTCACTACGAAGGCGGAAGAATATGTCATGCAGTTCCTGTGCATTCTTGGAGTCCAGGTTACCGCTTGGCTCATCGGCAAAGATAATCTGAGGAGAATTAATCAATGCCCTGGCAACTGCTGTACGCTGCTGCTCCCCACCCGACAGTTCAGACGGTTTATGGTGCAGGCGGCTTGTGAGGCCAAGCATGTCGAGCAGATTCTCAGCCTGTTCCTTTACCTCTTTCTCAGGTCTTCCGGCTAGCAGGCCTGGTAAGCTGGCATTTTCTAAGGCAGTGAACTCAGGGAGCAGGTTATGGAACTGAAAGATAAAGCCAATATGCCTGTTCCGGAACCTGGCCATATCCGTGGCATTAAGTTTAGCAATGTTCCGTCCTTCAAAAATTACCTCACCGGAATCGGCTGTATCCAGGGTTCCTAAGATGTGAAGCAGAGTACTTTTACCGGCACCGGAAGCCCCTACTATAGAAACTACTTCGCCGGCAGCTATAGACATATCTATACCTTTCAGAACCTCCAGCGAACCGTATTTTTTATGGATGTTAGTTACCTGCAGCACAACGAATATATGTAGGTGAGTATGTAGAGGAATATATTAAACTGTCAAAGCTACAAAACATACCTTAATACTTCTACACCACAGCTCAATAAAACAGCCTTTAGCTTTTCCTGACGATTTTCCTTCTAATCAGCCGGGTTCTTCCCCCCTGATCTTCGCTATTCCCTATGTGCTCTTCAGCCGCATCAACAGGTTCAGCTCTTATCACATCTTTAACCCAAAGCTCCCTTACTACAACCATTATTACGGCTAGAAGAGGCGCAGCAAGCAATAAGCCTAGAGCACCAGCTAGAATACCGAGCAATACCTGGAAAAAGAGAAGCAAAGCAGGTGGCAGATCAATAGCCCGTTTAAAGATCAGTGGCATAAACACATAGCTCTCAAGCAGCTGAATTCCAAAATAAACGACGGCTACAATAATGGCTGTCTGCGTACTTTGCGTTAAGCCGATCAGTACCGCTGGAATACCCGCGAGCCATGGTCCGATGTTAGGTACAAACTCAAAAAAGAAAGCCAGTACCCCCAGGGCATATGCCATCGGAATACCTATTATCTTGAAAGCAATGACCGTGGTTACACCTACCACTGTCATGGAAATCAGCACCGCCACCAGCCACTTTTTAATCGTCTTGTATAGCTCGTCCAGCAAATCCAGTACACGATCCTGGTTTCGGAGTGGAAATAGGCTGGCAAATCCTTCAGTGTATAGTTTTGGAGAGGCAGCAAAAAACAGCGCCGTAATCAACACAATAAAAAAATCAATCACAAAGCTAAAGGTGGATGATATCCAACCTGTTACCTTTGAGAACAATGAACCCGGACTAGACAAAAACGAGGTTGCCTGACCGGACATAAGCCCAGATAAAGAGAGATCATCAGGCACTTTTTGCAGCAGCGTATTCCCCCATCCATACTGGCTTAGCCATTCCTGCACCTGTTTAATACCCTTAGGAATACTGCTCCGCATCTGCTCAAACTGGTCCGCCACCGTTGGAGCTATAAGCCAGAAAGCGCCGATAATCACTCCAAACACTAATATCACAGACAGAAACAAGGCAAGCCCCCGGTTCATTTGTGTTTTATCCACAATCCAGGTTGTAATGCCGCAGAACATGACTGCCACTAAAACAGCGGCAAAAATTAACAGAAAGAAATATAGATGCCACCCGACAAGGTAAAAACCCAGGACCATCAGCAGCAGGATGAAAGCTGCAATGGCAACTCTTTTGGCGTACATGTATATATTCATCATAGGTGTGGCTTTCTATTTTAAGTCAGTTTTCTTCTAGAGATACTCAGCAATAACCTGCCGTGTTACAAAAGGCAATGGTGTAGCAGTTTAGCCCTGTTACATCAGCCACTCTTAGTCTCAACAGATGGCGCCTGCAGATCTGATTCCAAAAAATCCTTTACGTAAAACTCGTCTACCACCACTATTATAACAGCTAAGATCGGGGCAGCAAGCAGCAGCCCTAACCCACCCTGCACTATACCAAACAGCACCTGCACAAAAAGCAACAGTGCCGGCGGCAGGTCTACTGTTTTCTGAAAGATGATAGGAGTAATCCAATAGCTTTCTACAAGCTGAATACCACCATACACCAGTAAGCTATAAAGCACCATCTGAGGCCCTTGCGTTAAACTTACCAGCACCACAGGAATACCGGCTATCCAGGGACCTATGTTGGGTATGAAGGCAAAAAGAAAGGCTATGAATGCCAGGGCAAACGCCAAATTTAAACCAATCAGGCTGTAACCGATAGCTGTACTTATGCCAATGATGGTCATAGCGGCCAACATGCCGACCAGCCAAAGCTTCAACGTTTCATAGCACTTCTGAAGCACCTCCAGCACCCGTGATCTGTACCTCACAGGGAACAGCTTGGCAACTCCCCGGGTGTATAAGGGAGGATTAGCGGCAAAGAACAATCCTGTTATAATAACAATCAGAAGATCAGCCAGAAAACTAAGCGTGGAAGAAACAACACCTGAAAGTCTGGAGAACAGCGCCTGTTGCTGGGGAAGCACCTTGCTCATGTCATTTGGCATCTGCTCCACAATCTTTTGTCCCCAGCCATACTGGCTGAGCCATCCCTCCAGCTGTGTTACTACCTCCGGAACAGTACTGCGCATTTCCTGCACCTGCTTGCCCACCGTTGGTGCTAGTAACCAAAAGGCTCCGATTATAGAACCGAAAAAGAGGATTGAGGAGATCAATAGTCCAACTTCTCTCCTGACATGAAGCTTGTTCACGAACCAATTAGTAATACCAGAGAGCAGCACAGCCAGCAGTATACCCGCAAATACTAGTAAGAAAAAATACAGGTGGCGGTTGAACGTGTAAAAGATGGTGGCAATAAGCAGCACAATAAAGGCAGCTATGGTGACCCGCTTTGCGTATCTATGAATGTTTTGCATAGTTCTCTCTCATATCTGAAGCTATCTTCATTAATTAATATTTGTTAATACTCATTAACATACTACTCCGTTACAGCAGTAAGGAAAGCGGGCAAGGCAAAGACAATATTTTAAAAATCCATTACTTGAATTTAAGGCGATAAAGGCGTACTTTCGTGCGTCCATTAAAACTGAAAGCATGAACATACACGAATATCAGGCTAAAGACATTTTAAAGAGCTATGGCGTACGTATCCAGGAGGGTATTGTAGCTGAAACGCCAGAGCAGGCAGTTGAAGCTGCTAAAAAACTTACTGAGGAAACAGGTACAAGCTGGCATGTGATCAAAGCACAGATACATGCAGGTGGCCGTGGTAAAGGTGGCGGCGTTAAGCTGGCGAAAAACCTGGACCAGGTTAAAGAAATAGCTGACCAGATCCTGGGTATGACGCTGGTAACGCACCAGACTGGCCCGGAAGGAAAGCTGGTACAGAAAGTTCTTGTTGCACAGGACGTTTATTATCCTGGTGACTCTGAGCCAAAAGAGTTCTATCTGAGCATCCTGCTGGACCGCGCGAAAGGCAGAAACGTGATCATGGCATCTACTGAAGGTGGTATGGACATCGAAGAAGTAGCTGAGAAGTCTCCGGAGAAGATCATCAAAGAGTGGATAGATCCTGCAGTTGGACTGCAAGGCTTTCAGGCTCGTAAGGTAGCTTTCGCTTTCGGTTTAGAAGGCGAGGCTTTCAAGGAGATGGTAAAGTTTGTAACCAACCTTTACAAGGCGTATGTTGAAACTGATTCTTCTATGTTTGAGATCAACCCTGTGTTGAAGACTTCAGACAACAAGATCCTTGCTGTTGATGCGAAAGTTGATTTAGATGACAATGCCCTGTTCCGTCATAAGAACCTGGCAGCCCTGCGCGATATCTCGGAGGAAGATCCTTTGGAGGTTGAAGCAGGTGAGCACAACCTGAACTATGTGAAGCTTGACGGTAACGTTGGCTGTATGGTAAACGGTGCTGGTCTGGCAATGGCTACGATGGACATCATCAAGCTTTCTGGCGGTGAGCCTGCTAACTTCCTTGACGTGGGTGGTGGGGCAAACGCACAGACTGTTGAAGCTGGTTTCCGTATCATCCTGAAAGACCCGAACGTAAAGGCTATTCTGATTAACATCTTTGGTGGTATCGTTCGTTGCGACAGAGTGGCTAACGGTGTTGTGGAAGCTTACAAGAATATCGGTAATATCAATGTTCCGATCATTGTTCGTCTGCAAGGTACAAACGCTGAAGAAGGTGCTCGCATCATTGATGAGTCTGGCCTTAAGGTTTACTCAGCGGTAGTTCTGAAAGAAGCTGCTGAAAAAGTAAAGCAGGTTTTAGCTGAAGCTTAATTCAACAAAATCATAAAACAGAAAAGGCTGCCAAAATTGGCAGCCTTTTCTGTTTTATATGGTTAATGCTAATATACTAAACCACTTCCAGTTGTACATCAATATTCCCCTGTACTCCTATAGAGTAAGGACAGATTTGGTGTGCTTCTTCCACAAACTGCTCCGCCTTCTCTTTGTCCATACCTTTTAGGTCAACAGCCAGCTTAACGGTAAGCCCATATTTTCCTGATTCAACCCTATTCAAATCTACGTGAGCTGTAACAGTAGACTCAGGATTCAGGCGCTCATGATGCTTACCTGCTACCACTAATAAAGCACTTTGAAAACAGGCTGCATAGCCGGCTGCAAACAATTGCTCAGGATTGGTTCTTCCTTTTTCACCGCCTAACCCCTCTGGTAGTGCCAGTGGCATATCAAGCACTCCATCTGATGATGTAACATGACCTTTACGTCCTCCAGTAGCAGTTACTTCTGCCGTATACAGTTTTTCCATAGGTTACTAATTTTTATTTATCTTGCAAGATGGTAGTAAGTATAACTACTGAAAGAAGAGGAATGTTTTGACATATAAGGCCTTACAAGTAAAAAAATAGCTTAATAAATAATAAAGCGATATTTTTCGAGGTTAAAGTTTCCTTTTGTTGCCATACTTCCTATTTTTGCAAACATTCTGCACCCGTAGTTCAATTGGATAGAATATCGGATTTCGGCTCCGAGGGTTAGGGGTTCGAATCCTCTCGGGTGCACAACCAAACAAAAACGCTGATCTCTATCATGGTGATCAGCGTTTTTGCTTAGAGCTGCTTATGAAAAGCTAGCTTCCCTTTATCCAATAGGAACGATTGAATTTATCTTTGGTCTTCTGCTTGCAACAGAATATCAATAGCATCAAAACTTCCGTACTCTTACACTAACTCAAGTTATTTACAAGATGATCCTGTTTGAAAACAGTATTTTAAAATTAGATTACAATCCTGCTACAGACATATTAGATGTAAAGTATCCCGACTTACATGATTTTCTTCTGCCTGAGATAAAGCATAGCATAGACATCATGATTGATATAATAAAAAATTATGATGTGAAGAAACTGTTGCTGGACTCAACCAGTACACTGATATCGGTAAGTGATGAGGAAAGCAGGGAAGTGGCAGTTTATCTGGCTTCTGGCCTTACCCGAACACGGGTTCAGAAAGTTGCACGGATACAGTCGCCAAGCGTTACAGTAGAAAAGACCGCACAGGGAAATCTGAAACATCTGCAGGAATCTACTGCATTACCTTTCGAACTCCAGAATTTTGCCTCTATGACGGAGGCACTGGATTGGCTGAAAGAGTAAAACTAAACCTGTGTTAGCAGGCTGATTAAATCACCTGAATTCTCTTTTAAATTTTCGTCCAGTACTTATATTTGCTTAAAATTCGGGGTGTAGCGTAGCCTGGTATCGCGCCAGCATGGGGTGCTGGAGGTCGTGGGTTCGAATCCCGCCACTCCGACTGAAAAATGCGTAACGCCAGTGCTGTTGGTAAAATACCATACACTGGCGTTACGCATTTTTCAGGCTTATTGATCTATTTCCTTAAAAAGCTTCTCCATTCCCTTCTGAATCTGCTCCCTCACTTCTTCTGTTTTCTTTTCCACAGCTCCCTCTGCCGCTCCCTGCCAGACCAATTCATTCCTTTCATGGTCTACCAGGTGCACCGAAATGGTTCCGGCCTTGTAGCGCCTGACCACAACATCCTCACTCTTCCAGGTGTAGCGCCGCTGCCCCACATAAAAAGGCGGATCTGTCAGGATGTTAGTTTCCCTTGTCTGTGTAGTATCTCTTACCACTATGCCAAGGTTTACCAACAAATCAGGGTTGTCAGTAGTACGTCTTAGCCCCCGCTGCTCCAGTTGTTTGGCAATTTCTTCTTTTATGTAGTCTACCTGCGTATTATATCCTGCGCCAATACCACTTCGCGAAGCATCTGTTTCATAGAAGGCAAAAGTCTCATATTCTGATAAATCAAATCCTTCGGCAGCCTCAGAACTTGTGTGTATTACAGGTGAGCAACCGAAAATAAAAACCAGCACTAAGAAGTAAAAAATACAGAAACGCTTTATCATGACATCCTTATTTAATGATTCAGCTAATTTGTACGCCGGTCAGCTTTATTTGTGCCGCTTTTACTATTTTGCTTTTCTGTTGCAGAGGTAGAAATTCGCTTGAGATGATTCAGATTTAAGGCAGCCCATCTCCTAAACTGGCTCATGCCTACTCATGCTCATTTTACAAACAAGGAAACGATTTGTATATTTGCACAGTGAAAGTGCTAACTACCATACTAGCCCTACTGATAGGTATAATTTCAGTGCTGCCCTGCTGCCCAACCGACAGCTGTACAGACGAAAAAAGTATAACTGAACAAAACGCTCCAGATGATCACACACAAGAAGGAGAAGTATGTTCTCCTTTCTATAGTTGTGCTGCCTGTATCGGCTTTACATTAGCAGGTCCTTCCATCGCAGAGGCAGTATTTGAGGCTACTAAACCACTTGTTTACACTAGACAACCTGCTTCTTTCTTCTCAAGCTTCCATCACGCAATTTGGCAACCACCAAAGATAGGCTGATATAACACCCGTGCTTTTTTCACATTAGCTGCGCTTTACAACCATACTGCGCAAAACTGTTATTCAGCATTATCTAAGTAAAATGAAGAAATACGTATTTGTATTGCTCTTCTTCCTGAGCAATACACTGGCTTTTAGCCAAAACACTTTAAAAGCTATCATCAAAGACAGCGAAACGCAGGCACCTCTTATAGGAGCTACAGCCTCAATTAAAGGCACCACTGTTGGTGCCAGCTCTGATGCCAATGGAGCATTAATTCTGAATGGAATTCCCGACGGACAGCAGGTAATCCTGTTCAGCTATGTCGGGTACCAGGACAGGCAGGAGACATTAACCTTCCCTCTCAATCAAGCTGCTCCATTAGTTATTCAATTGGAGCCTGCCGGAGAAGAACTGGAGGAAGTGGTAATTTCTACTACGCGTAGCAGCCGCACCATTGAAGATATTCCTACACGCGTGGAGGCCATCACACTGGAAGAGCTCGGTGAAAAAGCGAATATGAAACCTGGAGATATCAGAATGTTGCTAAGTGAGAGCACAGGCATTCAGACACAGCAAACTTCTGCGATCAGTGCTAACGCAAATATCCGGATACAGGGGCTCGACGGGCGTTACACACAAATTCTTCAGGACGGTTTTCCATTGTATGCCGGCTTCTCGAGTGGGCTTAGCATTATGCAGATACCACCGCTTAACCTGTATCAGGTAGAAGTTATAAAGGGAAGTTCCTCTACCCTTTACGGTGGCGGTGCCATAGCAGGACTGGTCAACCTTATCACCAAAAGACCAACAGAAGAAGGTGAACTAAGCTTTATGGCTAATGCTACAAGTGCCGGAGGCTGGGATTTAAGTAGCTTCTATGGCAAGAAGTTTGGCAAATTTGGGGTAACGGTTTTTGCATCAAGAAACAGCAACAAGGCTTATGATCCGGCTGATATAGGCTTCTCTGCTATTCCCGAATTTGAAAGGTACACTGTTAACCCACGCATATATTTCTACCCAAGTGACCAGACCCAGCTTTACCTGGGAGTAAATGCCTCACAGGAAGAACGTCTGGGAGGGGATCTTCGCTACATAGACAACAGCGAAGGCAACTACTATTTTGAACTGAATAACACAAAACGGCTATCTACTCAATTCAACCTGGAGCACATACTTTCAGATGACGGTATCCTCTCAGTTAAAAACAGCCTTAGCTTTTTCAAAAGAGACATAGCCGTTCCGGATTATAATTTTGAAGGTAACCAGACTTCCAGCTTTAGCGAGGTAACATATTCCCTCAACAGAGACAGGCTGGAGTGGATTTTCGGCACAAACATCTGGACTGATAAGTTCTCAGAGCAAAATGAAGGTACCGCAGGTGCACGCGATTATAACAGCACCATTATCGGAGCCTTTGCGCAGAACACCTTCACACCCACCGAGTGGCTCTCACTGGAGACAGGGCTACGTACTGATTATGTAACACCTGAGCCAGCCAATAAGTCGAAAGGGTTATTTGTACTGCCAAGAGTTTCTGCTCTCTTCAGGATAAGCGAAAACCTATCCTCCCGTGTCGGAGGGGGCATGGGCTACAAAACCCCTACCATCTTTACCCAGGAGGCAGAGAATGTTACCTTCCGAAACATTCTACCTCTCAACGCCAGCCAGACAGCAGCTGAGACATCTATAGGTGGTAACGCAGATATCAATTACAGCACGCTTATCGGTGAAAAGATCACCTTCAGCATCAACCACATGTTCTTTTACACTTACCTCGATAACCCCTTGATCCTCACGCTACGGCCTGATAACCTCTATGAGTTCCGCAATGCAAACGGTTACATTGATACGAAAGGAGTAGAGACTAACATAAAGTTTGGCTATGAGTGGGTGAAACTATTTCTTGGCTATACTTACACCGATGCACGGCAGCATTATAATGGCATCGTTAGTAACATGCCTTTAACTCCAAAGCACAGGGTGAACAATGTGTTGATGCTGGAGAAGGAAGACAATTTTAGAATAGGATTGGAAGCCTATTATTTTAGTCCGCAAAGGCTCACCGATGGCAGCAAAGGACGTGATTATTGGATAAACGGGGTAATGATTGAGAAAATGTTTCCTAAGTTTTCCCTGTTCCTGAACTTCGAGAACATATTTGACACCAGGCAAAGCAGGTTTGACAGCATCTTTAGTGGCAGCATAACAAGTCCTGTTTTCAATGAAATCTATGCGCCGGTAGATGGCAGGGTGATTAACGGAGGTATAAAGATTAGTTTGTAACTTATTCTGAAGGCCTGGCAGGTAACTGTCAGGCTTTTGTGCTGTATGAACTTAATGAACTAATTTGATTTTACAAGAACTAACCTTACAGCTTATCGATATACTGCGCCTATATGACCGTTACTTTTTAGGTAACTCTATATAGAAAGTAGTGCCTTCATTTTCTTTGCTTTTGAACCAGATCCTGCCACCGTGCCACTCCACTATTGTTTTGATAATGGACATGCCCAAACCGACAGTTGGCTCCCCTTTTAGCCCTTGCCGCCTTGCCTTGGTAAACTTTTCAAATAGCTCGCTCTGGTGCTCCACAGGTATTCCTACCCCATCGTCAGTCACCAATATCATTACCGTGTCCTCTTGTTCGATAAGTTCAATGGTAATATTGCCTCCATCATGGGTAAATTTGATGCCATTGGAAATCAGGTTGTTTATAACCTGCATAAACTTCCCCTGGTCTATGTAAACATAAATTCGTTTGCTGGAAGGTATAAACTTTACCTTCTTTTTGATCAAACTTTCTGCTTCTACATATTCCTCTACAATCTCCTTTAGCTTTTCAACCAGATTCATCCTGATCTTTATTAAGCCAGGATTAGTTGACTCAATGAACTCCTGATCTACAAAGTCTCTGATCAGCCTCACACTACGGGCACTGCTCTCATAAATTATGCGCAAGATATTAGTAATATCCTCACTTTTGTAGTCATCCAGATGTTTGGTAAGCTGCCCGGAAAGATTTTTAATATTGGCAAGCGGACCTGCAAGGTCGTGAGACAGCACTTCCAGGATGGCATTCTTTTTTGCTGCAAACTTTTGGAGGGTGCTGATATTATTTTTTAATGTAGTTATATCATCCACTACTCCTGTTATCAGGCATTGCCCATTGTCGCCATTAAATAGCATGACATGAGTTAATAACCACTTTACCTCCCCATTGTCCTGTCTGATCCTAAACTCGATGTTTTCTCCTGGCTTACCTTTCAAAATATCCTGGTATTCATTTGTTAAATAATCAATATCCTCCGCATGAATAGTACTTAACAGAAGGGAAGGATTGCGCAGGGCATCTTGTTTTGAAAGCTGCCACACTTTTTCAAATCCATCACTCAAAAAAACAAACCTGCCTGTTTCTACATCATAAGTAAATCCTACTTTACTAGAAACATGCATGTATTCTTTAAAAACTTCAGTAGCTATATTTTCGTCCATAAAGCCTTCTTTCAAAGATCCATTCCATATTTTGAATCGGTTACTAGTTTTTTTTCTTTAAAATTTACTTAGATCAGCTTGTTAATATACGCAGCTACATAAAGTTTCATGTAATATAATTTAGCCAAACAAATGCAGACCTACTATATGTAACCATCACCCACAATTAAGGGGGATTTAGGATACGGTAGTATTACTCCGATTGGTCTCACAGCGTGATTTTTGTTACACATAAAGCATAAGGAAGTTTGGTATAAAAGTTAATCATCTATAATTTATCAGCTCTTATAACATTATTTAACTACCTTTAGACTATTCCTACTCGCAGCTGTGCCTTAGGCTATACTACAATCTATTACTTTAATAACTACCTACACCCGTTCATTCCTGACAACATGGACACTACATCTAAACTCTTGCAAAAGCAAAAAAAGAAAATACTTGAAATCTGGATGCAAAACCAATTAAAGGATAGCACATTTCGAGATGACCTGATGACGAATGACGAACTGTTAAAGCAGTCCGATGAATTATTAGATGCACTTGCGCGTGCCGTAAAGTCTGGTAACACAGATAACATCTATGCATCTGAATTCGACCAGATAACTGAGATTTTAAGTGATGTTTCGATTACACGTGCCCGACAGGGGTTTAGCCCACGCGAAACCGGCATGTATGTATTGAGCTTGAAACAAGCTATACAGACTGTAATGGAGAAAGAATACAGCGATCAACCGGAGGTTCTTTACAAAGAGATCAGCACAATCAATAACCTGCTCGATCAACTAAGCATTATTACCTTCGAGACTTTTATCAAAGGCCGTGAGGAAGTTATTATCCGGCAAACAGACGAGATCAATGAAATTTCAACGCCTGTTATCCGGGTTTGGGATGGCATACTTGCGCTTCCGATCATAGGAACACTAGACAGCGCGCGCACCCAGATAGTAATGGAGAACCTGCTACAGGAGATTGTTAACACAGGAAGTACTATAGCTATTCTGGACATTTCCGGTGTACCTGCAGTAGACTCACTGGTTGCACAGCATTTGATTAAAACTGTTAGTGCAACTAGACTGATGGGTGCAGAATGTATCATCAGCGGAATTCGTGCTGAGATTGCACAAACAATCGTTCACCTGGGTATCGATTTGTCTAACATCAAAACAAAAGCAAGCCTTGCTAGCGCTTTACAACTAGCCTTTAGCATGCGAAACGTTGAGGTGAGAAAAATAAATAAGAACACAGGCACTGGCTGGGCCAGATAATATTTAAGATGGAAAGAATCCCTATTCTAAAGATGGGGCCTTACCTACTTGTTACTATACAGATAGACTTGTATGATAGGCTGGCCCTTAATCTTGAAAATGACCTGATCTCTATGGTAAGTAAAACCGAAGCAAGAGGTGTACTTATCGATATATCAGCTGTAAGTATTGTCGACTCATTTATGGGTCGTATACTCGGAAATATTGCATCTATGTCTCGTATTATGGATGCAGAAACTGTAGTAGTTGGCATGCAGCCGGCTGTGGCTATTACCTTGGTCGAACTTGGCCTTACCTTACAGGGAGTGCATACGGCACTAAATGTAGAAAGAGGCATGGAGCTTTTGCAAACCATGATTGGTTCGCAACCTGACTCAACAGAAGACGATGAGGAAGAGCCCGATGATTGTAATGACTAAAGACACGATGCAAATCGTACGGGAACAGGATGTAGTACCTTTCAGAAACAGAGTAAGAGAATTTGCAGTTAAAATTGGCATGAGTCTGGTAAACCAGACAAAACTTATAACAGCTGCCAGTGAACTGGTTCGTAACATGCTTAAGTATGCTAATGGCGGCAAAGTTGTTCTTGAAATCATTAGCAAGAGCGCTCAAACTGGTGTAAGGCTTACTTTTATAGATGAGGGCCCTGGTATAGCTGATATAAGTCTGGCCATGCAGGATGGTTTTACTACAGGCAAAAGCCTGGGGCTTGGTTTACCTGGCGCTAAAAGGCTTGTAAATGAATTTGATCTTAAAAGTGCGCCTGGTTCTGGCACTATAGTTACTGTAATTCACTGGAAACATGGGCGCTAATCATCACTTACGTTTTGCCATACCTGACAGAAGTTTTGTAAGTATTACAAAACGTGATATAGCTAAACTAGCGTTAGATTGGGGATTTTCTGAGGTTGAAATAGGCAAAATAAACATTGCTGTCTCTGAACTAGTTACAAATCTTATAAAATTCTCCCCCCAGGGAGGTGAAATTCTTGTACGGCCAATAGGGCAACCAATAGACACGCTTGAAATAATAAGTCTGGATAAAGGACCTGGAATGGATGAACCAGTGCGGATGCAGGAAGATGGTGTTTCCACTTATGGTTCTGCTGGCGAGGGTTTGGGTGCTATAAAAAGGCAGTCTTCCCTGTTTGACCTATATACACTTCCAGGATTTGGCACAGTAGTACTTGTTCATATATCCAAAGGCAAGCCTGCAACAAAAATTGTACAGCCGTCTCCGAAGTTGGAGGTTGGCTTTATCATGGTTCCTTTGTCCAAAGAAATCTTTTGTGGAGATGGTTTTGATATTTCTATATCTAACACCCGCACCGACCTTTTGGTATTGGACGGACTTGGACACGGCGCTCATGCTCATGAAGCATCTCAACAGGCTACAAAAGCTTTTAGAGAACATCTAAGCCTGGATCCTGCTAATAGAATGCGTGCAATCCATAATAGCATTAAAAAGACGCGTGGTGCTGTCGGGCTTGCAGCAACTATTCACAATAATACAATAGAGTATTGCGGTATTGGCAATATCAGCGGTAAGCTTTTTACAATGGAGGCCTCCTTGTTGGGTGCACAGTATAAAAACATAATTTCTTATAACGGTATACTTGGTCATAACATACCCACAACGCTAAACAATCAGCAACTGGAGTGGGTACGAAACAAAACGCTGGTGCTGCACTCAGATGGTATTAAGTCGCGTTGGGACTTAAATAAATATACAAACCTACTACGGCACCACCCTACAACCATTGCATCCGTACTTTATTTAGATCACAGCCGCCATACCGATGATACCCTTGTAGTAGTGTGTAAAGCAAAATTGTAGTTAGCTATGCTACGGAACATTCTTAAAATAAATATTAATAATGAACTAGACGTTGTGCTTGCTTACAAGAGGGCAATACAGTTATCTGAAAGGCTGGGGGTTGCTCTTGGCAATCAAACTAAATTTGCAACAGCCGTTTCTGAGATATGTCGCAATGTAGTGGAGTATGTAGGCAGTGGCATCATTCATTTTAACTTTTTAGAAGAAGCAGGTGTCAATTTTCTTGAAGCTGTTATCAGCGATAGAGGGCGTGGCATCGGTAATCTTGATCTTATTCTCAAACAAACCAACAAGTTTGGTAACAGCCGTGGATCAGGCATTATTAATTCAAAAAAACTTGTTGATCAGTTTCATATAGAAACAGAGTCTGAAAAAGGCACTAAGGTTATCCTACGCCGTAAGATTCCTGCTAAAGCGACACTTGTAACCAAAGCTGTACTAGACCAATGGACATATGAGTTTGAGCAGGAGACCAATATTTCGCCTTATGCCGAACTAAAAAAACAGAACATGCAATTATTGGAACTGCTGGAGCAACTTCGTATCCGGAACCTGGAAGCAGAGCAGCAATTGCAGGAAATTAAAAGGCTGAACATAAAACTACAACAGTCAAACACAGAGGTCAGCAAGTTGTTGGATGAACGGAATGAAAAGAACCGCCTCCTGCAAAAAATCAATGATGAATTAGATGCTTTTGCACACACAGTGTCACATGACCTCCGGGCGCCGCTACAGAACATTGATGGGATAAGTGCAGCGTTAGAAACCAGCATACTTTCAAATCAGGCGGATGAAGTAAATGTGCTGCTGCCCATGCTGCGTGAACAAACAGATAAAATGGACAAGCTTATAACAGGCATACTAACCTATTCTTTAGCTGGCCACCATGATATCCAACGAAGATTTGTAGAAATGAACACGTTGCTTCAGCAGGTTATAGCTTCCCTTAAGCTTCCTCCAGGATTTCATGTTGAAGTTCAATCTGATTTACCAAACCTGTACACCCAGGCAATTTACATGGAACAGGTGCTAGGTAACTTAATCGGAAATGCTGTGAAGTATCATGATGCTCCGGAGCAGGGGAACATTACTATCAATTATGAGCGACACCCTGACCGTCTTTTATTTTCGGTGGAAGACAATGGGCCTGGCATTGGAGATGAATACCAGCCTCAAATATTTAATATGTTTGAGCGGGGAATCAACAACGGACTAGCGGGTAGCACAGGTTTGGGACTGTCGATCGTGAAGAAGATCGTGACAGAAAAAGGGGGCAACGTGTGGGTAGAATCGAATGGTCGTGGCAGCAGGTTCTTATTTACCTGGCCGGCGGATGATCTGGTAAAAGACAATGAAGAATAAAAAAGAAGGGCTGTGTTCCAGCCCTTCTTTTTTATTTTTTAGAGGAAAAGTAAGTTTCCATTAATTCACGAACATCGTGTTTTGTGAGTGCTTTTGAATAGTGCTTTTTCACCTTCTTATAATTTCTGAGTCTCTCCAGATCATAGAAACTTGCTGAAGAAGTAAGCATGAGGATAATCACCTGATCAGATGCATCAAGACCCTCTTTCTGATACTCATCCAAAAAAGAAAAGCCATCCATCACTGGCATTTTAATATCCAGAAAGATCAAGTTCGGAGAGATAACACCTTCTGTACCAGCAGCAGCCGATTTAAGATAATCTATAGCCTCCCTCCCATTCTTCACTATTACGAACTTCTTCGCTACTTTCATTTCCCGCAGCAACCGTTCATTCAGATAATTAGTAGTGTTATCATCATCTACTAACATCACCAGTTCCAGGGGTTCATTGTAAACATCCATCCTTTTCTTCCTGACTCTTTTAAAATGGGTATAAAATTGTACCCTCTTCTTGTTTGATAGTACAAATATCGTCTTTTGTTATAAACAAACAATAGCTTCCCATCATTATTAAATCTGCACCTAAACAACTGTAAGGTATCGCCCTAGTTGCATCTTTAACTAATTGAGCAGGTTCTGTTTTACTCACCCAAAGATACTATAGGGTTGAAGCTTAAATCCTTTTGATACAATTTCATGTATCTAAACAAAAAGAAGCTTTTTGAAAAAGTTTGATTTAATACAACACCTATGGATACTTATAATTTGAAACCTGAAAACATGAGGGCTCCAAATCACCTTACCCGTGAAGAGGTACAGAAAAGCCTGGAAGAACTGGATAGTAAAATCAAAACGTTGCGTGGCCGTATCAACGCTACTACTGCGGACTCTAACAATACCTACCACGAACACATTGCTGCTCTTGAAAGAAAGCGCGAACTTATCGCCAGCAAAATGAATGAGTCCGATGATACGCAGCAAAAGTGGCAGGACCTGCACAACAATATTAACAACCTGCACAACGATGCGGACAATATCATAAAGTAAAAATCAGAAGATATTTAGGAAACAAAAATCCCGGGCCATTTAATGGACCGGGATTTTTGTTTCTGTTTCAGTATTAACCAAGTGCAGGCTCTCTAAAGCCTACCCACGTAAACCTTTTAATTACAAATTCAGGGTTTGTAAAAGAAGCATTACCTGCCGGATTACCACCTGTAACATGGAAATCGGAGAAACTAGCATTCTGATTCACATAGATTCCACCTGTCAGGTTGAAAGATACCGGTGTACCAGCCAAACTCATTTCATCCATTATTTTCTCCTTCACTTCAGAGTTTGTAGTATAAGCTCCGCAGGAAATTGCGCCATACTCCATAGCCATCTCCTTTGCCAGCTCAATGGACTGATCTGTATCTTTTGTTTTGATGATCAACATGATTGGACCGAATAATTCCCTGCTATAGCTCTCTTTTTCAGAAGCATCTACTTCATACACAACTGGTGTGCAAGTGCGGGCATTGGCAAACATCGGGTGGTCAAAGTCGCAGGTACTAAGCACCTCTTTACCCTTTACAGAAGACGCACTTTTTACACGCTCTGCTGTAGCCGGATTTTGTATAGCACCTAAAATGTGTGGAGCAGCTTTAGGATTGTTAACCAAACCTGTCACGGCATCAGTTAATTTCTTTACTACATCATCGAAAGGTACCTGCTCACCACCTACTTTGATACCTCTTTCAGGAATAAAGAAGTTTTGAGGAGCCGTACACATCTGTCCGGAGTACAAGCTTACGGAGAAAGCCAAATTCTGCGCCACTTTATCCAGATCCTCCACAGAGTCCAGGATAATAGAGTTAACTCCAGTTTTCTCTGTAAACACAGTTTTCCCTTTCAGGCCTTCCACGTAGTTACCAAACTCAGTACCTCCCGTGTAGTCAATCAATTTTACTTTCGGATGCTCTGCCAGGTCTTTAGTGATCAGGCGATCATCTGCATCAACTGCCAACTGGCAAATGTTCGGGTTCAGACCATTCTCCTCCAACACTTTCTGAACTTCTGCCACGAAAATGGCAATCGGCAATACTGCTTTTGGATGCGGCTTCACAATCACAGGGTTACCTGTAACCAGGCTGGCGTACATTCCCGGCACCGAATTCCAGGTAGGGAAAGTAGAGCAGCCAATCACAAGCGCTACACCTTTCGGAACTGCTTTCCATGTTTTATTCAGCTTCAGGTTATATTTGCCCATTGGCTTCTCCCACTC
Source organism: Pontibacter locisalis (assembly GCF_042684605.1). Taxonomy (NCBI): domain Bacteria; kingdom Pseudomonadati; phylum Bacteroidota; class Cytophagia; order Cytophagales; family Hymenobacteraceae; genus Pontibacter; species Pontibacter locisalis. Next base: position 138,865 of record NZ_JBHULU010000009.1, on the reverse strand, counting down.
CGTTGCCTCCGGAAAACGGGTCTGCTCCTCAAAACCGGCTGCTATAGCCTCCAAGGCCCTGTCAGCCGCATGAGGACCGGATGCCTGGAAAGACATCATGTAAGCCTGTCCCGTTGTATGCATGGTGGCATAGGCCACTTCAAAGAAACGAGTCTTTACCCTCTCCAACGATTCCACAAGTAGCGCTGCACGATCAGCAGGCTTTACTTTGCGCCACTGATGGTAAGCTTCTTCTGCTCTGTTTACTAATGTTTCAGGTGAGAAGAAAGGGTATTTAACGTTCAGGGCCTGCTGCTCGTAAGGAGACTCCTCCTGGCCTACCCATTGCTCAGGGTCTTTCTGCAGCAACTCATCAAACTTACTGTTCAGGTGAGCCTTGTACTTTTCACGGCCTTCTTTATCGGCGTTTTCTCCATAAATTTCAGGAGAAGGATTTTCAGGGTAATGGGCGAAGAACGTTCTCTCGTGTATAGCTTTCACAGCTGTGTTGATTGCGTCCTGGTGCTTGTTAAGCAAGTCTAATTTCATAGTTCCAGTTTTATATAATTATTTTCCTATATTTTTCGACTTTGTCCCTGAAAGTTACGTAAAAAAACTAAAATTTTCGGGAGCTGCTATTGAATTTCAATTTATCTTTGAGATTAGTTGGCATCTTTTTGCCATCAAAAGCCTCCATCAAATGGTCTAACTCAAAACTTTACGAGCCACTGATTAAATGTTTACAGACAGAACGATGCTGAGGCGGTTTCTATATCTCTTCTTTGCCCTTCTTTTACATGCACCTTTCTTATTTGCCCAAAAAGCCAAAGGCGTAGGAACAGCAACAAAACCATACACCGTTGTTTATAAACTAAAGCAACAGGATGAACACCAGCGCACTTCCAGTGAGGCTTTGCAACTGACTCTCCAGAGAGTTGGGGCAGCAGGTGTAAAAAGAAAGTTTCCGCATGTAAATGTATCTCAAAATGCCCGAAGAGCTGGCAGTCCTGAGCTAAGCAGAATTTATGAGCTAAAATATTCTCCTCAGCTAAGTTTTGAAAAAGTAAAGAACTTACTGCTTGCTACTGGCCAGGTGGACTACGTGGAGCCGCTTTATGAGCGTGTTCCCTTGCACCAGCCCAATGACCCAGCCGCTGATTCTACCTTGACTACCCAGTTTTACCTTAAGCTGATAGGCGCATATGAAGCTTGGGGAGTTGAAAAAGGAGACACAAACGTAGTAATAGGCGTATTGGACACTGGATTTCGCCTGACTCATCAGGATCTTGATACCAAAGTCAAGAGAAATTATAGAGATCCTATTGATGGCCTGGACAATGATGGCGATGGATACGTTGATAACTTCGCCGGATGGGACTTTGGCGACTGGGACAATGATGTGGTTGATAACCAATTATATGGCGGCCATGGCACAAGTGTGGCGGCAGCGGCGGCGGCGGCGGCTAATAACTCAGTTGGTATGGCAGGTGTTGGCTATAACATTAAGTTCTTACCACTAAAAGTTTTCAATTCGACTCCACAGGGTGGCTTTGGCGGCTACGAAGCGATTGTCTATGCCGCTGACAAAGGATGTAAGGTCATCAATCTATCCTGGGGTGGTCAAGGATTCTCTCAGTATGAGCAGGATATAATAAATTATGCGGTATTAGAAAAAGATGCAGTTATTGTTGCCGCAGGTGGCAATACACCTGGTTATGTAGACATTTATCCTGCTTCTTATGCTAATGTGCTTTCCGTTGGAGGTACAGATTCAAAAGATGTAAAACACTCTGGTTACACCCACAGTTATAATATAGATTTGGCCGCTCCAAGCAGGAGTGTCTACACAGCTTCACCAGCTGGCGATGCAGGGTATGGAAACGCCAATGGGACATCCTTTGGCTCTCCAATTGTAGCAGCCTGCGCTGCTTTAGTTAGATCAAAGTATCCCGAACTTAATGCCTGGCAGGTAATCGAACGCCTGCGGGTTACCACTGATAACATTTACGGTCTGGCAGGTAATCAGCAGTACTTTGAGATGCTTGGTCGGGGACGCGTGAACATAAAAAGAGCATTAAAGCAACAGCAGCTGAAGTCCGTTAGGTGCATTTCTTTTGAACTTGAAAGTAAATATGCCCCTCCTGCCGGTTCACAGGCGTCTATAAACGCTATTTTTAAAAATTACCTTGATCCTGTTTCCAATTTAGCTATTACCCTTACAAGTTCCTCTCCTTATGTTACTATAACACAAAACAGACTTGCCGCTGGTAGCATGGGCACGATGTCAAGCAAAGCTAACACAGGTTCTCTGTTTACTTTTAGCGTAGCAGAAAACACACCTGCCAACACCCTGATACCATTCCGCCTGTCTTATAAAGATGGTACCTATGAGGACTTTCAGTACTTTGTAGTAATGGTAAACCCGGATTATGTTGCGCTTGATGCCAATAACCTGGAGGTAACTGTTAACAGCAAAGGAAACTTTGGATACAATGGATTTAACTTTACACAGGGTGAAGGTATAAAATATAAAAAAGGTAACCCTCTCCTGTTTGAAGGTGGGTTGATGATCTCTACATCAGCTACACAGGTGTCTGATAATCTTCGTTCACAAATGTGGAAGAATGACGAGGATTTTATTCCTGTAAGTATTGCTAAGCGCCACCTCAACACCCCTCTTGCTACGCAGGAAATTAGATCGCTTATGCATGATGGACATACTTCACCTGATGAGGCTAAAGTAGGTGTGCAGGTCAAGCAGATTTCCTATGCGTGGCAAGATGCGGCAAACCAGAACTTCGTTATTCTGGAGTATCATATAAAGAACACTACCGATACTCCTTTTCAAAACCTTCACGCTGGTGTGTTTGCAGATTGGGACATTGGCGAACATAATTTAAATGTCGCGAATTGGGATGACGAAAACAGATTGGGTTATGTACATCATGTTTCGAGACCGCTTCCTTATGCCGGCTTTAAGCTCCTTACTAACGACAGTCCGAGCTATTACGCTATCGATAACCTGGGAGCAAACGATGATAATCTTGTGATAGAAGATGATTTCACTACAGCTGAGAAATACAGGACGCTAGCCAATGGTATAAGGCGCAAAACAGCAGGAATTCAGGGTGGAAATAATGTTTCGCATGTAGTTGGTGCCACCGTTAATAACCTGGCTCCCGGTGAAACAAAAATAGTGGCCTTTGCCATGCTTGTTGCGGATAACTTGCCAGCGTTGAAACAGAATGCTGCTGCTGCACAACAAAAATATATCAGCTTCAGAACCAGTCAAACGCCTGTAGCACTAGCTGACACTGCCTGTGCAGGCACAAACGTCACCTGGACTCCGGAAAGGGGCACCAGATTCAATTTCTATGCTGATTCGCAGAAGCAGACCTTATTAGCCACTGGCCCGTCTTACACGCTGGAAAACTTTTCACAGCAAACAACAATTTACGCCGCAGGTATAGACTCTGTATTTGAAAGTGCTGCAGCACCTGCTACTTTTTCTTTACCATTGGCTCCTGCAGCTGACTTCACTTATGAGCCAACAGAAATTTTTGCAGGCCAACCTGTTGCCTTCATAAACAACAGCACAAATAGCAAAGAATGGCGCTGGGACTATGGAGGTGTAACACCTTTTACTGAAAAGAACTTTGATTATACTTTTAATGAACCAGGTTCTTACCCGGTCAGTTTAACTGTAGTAGACAGATTTGGCTGTACAGAAGCTTCTGTAACAAAGGTGGTTGAGGTAAAGGCTGCCTCTCCAACAGGAGTGACAGGTACAGAAGACCCGTATTTTGTATTATACCCTAATCCAACTTCCGGGCAGCTTTACATCCGCTATACAGGAAATAACCATTTGACTCCGCAAGCAATGCCGCAGGTTTCTATATTAGACATAACAGGTAGAAATATTAAACCAAGGCTGGAGCAAAAGAGTGGTGAATTAGTAGCTGATCTGTCTGTGTTGCCTGCAGGAGTGTACCTGGCAAAGATTTCGTATAATAACACCTCGTTCATCAAACGAATCATAGTAACAAAGAAATAAAACCGATCATTGTTTACGGCAGTGATAATCTTTAAGTATCTAAATAAAAAGGGCCTCTCCGAATGGAAAGGCCCTTTTTATTTTATTCAGCTAATTGTTAAGCGTTAGCTGCTTGCTTCTGCTGTAAACGGATCAGGTTAAGGGCTGAACCAGCTTTAAACCAGGCAATTTGTCCTTGGTTGTAAGTATGGTTTACTGTAAAGCTATCCTGGCTGCCATCTTTGTGCGTTAACACAACTTTAAGTGGCTTACCCTCCTGGAAGTCTTCAAGACCAAGGATATCAAATGTATCTGTCTCCTCAATCAGGTCATAATCCGCTTTGTTTGCGAATGTAAGGGCTAACATACCTTGCTTCTTCAGGTTAGTTTCGTGGATACGCGCGAAAGACTTCACAATAACCGCACGAACACCTAAATGGCGTGGTTCCATGGCAGCATGCTCACGAGATGAACCCTCGCCATAGTTTTCGTCACCTACTACCACTGTACCGATATTAGCAGCCTTGTAGGTACGTGCTGTAGCTGGTACTGCATCGTAACCACGGGTCATATCGTTATACACGCTGTTAGACTCACCGTTGAAAGCGTTGATAGCACCGATCAACATGTTATTAGAAATGTTATCCAGGTGACCACGGTACTTTAACCACGGACCAGCCATAGAAATGTGGTCAGTTGTACATTTGCCCTGCGCTTTGATCAGCAGCTTCAAGCCTTTCAGATCAGTACCTTCCCAAGGCTTAAAGCCCTCCAGTAACTGCAGACGGTCAGACTTCGGATCAACAGCAACCTCTACTTTACTACCGTCTTCTGCCGGAGCAATATAACCAGCATCCTCAACCGCAAAACCTTTAGCTGGCAGCTCAACACCTCTTGGCTCATCCAGTTTTACCTGCTGGCCATCTTTGGTAGTAAGCGTATCTGTCAATGGGTTAAAGGTCAGATCACCGGCAATAGCGAAAGCAGTTACAATTTCCGGTGATGCCACGAACGCATGTGTGTTCGGGTTACCATCATTACGCTTTGCAAAGTTACGGTTGAATGAAGTGATGATAGAGTTCTTACGCGTTGGATCATCTGTGTGACGAGCCCACTGACCGATACACGGACCGCAAGCGTTTGCCAACACCACACCACCCATCTCAGCAAAAGTATCTAGCAAGCCATCGCGGGCAGTTGTGTAGCGTACCATTTCAGAGCCAGGCGTGATCGTGAATTCTGCTTGGGCAGTCAGGTTCTTATCAACAGCTTGCTTTGCAATAGAAGCAGCACGTGTGATATCCTCGTAAGAAGAGTTTGTACAAGAACCGATCAAACCTACCTCCAGTTTTGCTGGCCAGTTGTGCTCTTTAACTACAGCAGCAAACTGAGAAATTGGCCAGGCTGCATCTGGTGTGAATGGTCCGTTTACGTGTGGCTCCAGTGTAGACAGATCGATCTCAATCAGCTGATCATAGAATGAAGCAGGGTCAGCGTACACTTCATCATCGGCACGCAGATGTTGCGCAACTTCGTCAGCCAGTTCTACTACTTCCTCACGCTTGGTTGAGTTCAGATAAGCACGCATGCTGTTGTCATAAGCGAAAACAGATGTAGTCGCACCGATCTCAGCACCCATGTTACAAATTGTACCTTTACCAGTACAAGACATAGACTCAGCACCTTCCCCAAAATACTCCACAATAGCACCAGTACCACCTTTTACTGTAAGGATACCAGCCACTTTCAGGATTACGTCCTTAGGTGAGGTCCATCCGCTCATTTTACCGGTCAGCTTTACACCGATCACTTTCGGGAATTTTAGCTCCCAAGGCATACCTGCCATCACGTCTACGGCATCAGCACCACCAACACCAATCGCTACCATACCCAGACCACCAGCATTTGGTGTGTGCGAGTCAGTACCGATCATCATACCGCCCGGGAACGCATAGTTCTCCAGAACTACCTGGTGTATAATACCCGCACCTGGCTTCCAGAAGCCGATACCATATTTGTTTGAAACTGAAGCAAGGAAATCATATACCTCTTTGTTTTCAGTGTATGCGTCCTGCAGGTCAGAATCAGCACCTACGCGCGCCTGGATCAGGTGATCGCAATGCACAGTAGAAGGTACAGCCGCTTGGGCTTTACCAGCTTGCATGAACTGAAGCAAGGCCATTTGTGCCGTGGCATCCTGCATGGCTACCCTGTCCGGTGCGAAGTCTACGTAAGACTGGCCACGCTCATGTGCTCCTCTGGCAGGACCCTCATAAAGGTGTGAGTACAGGATCTTTTCTGTCAGGGTAAGCGGCCTGCCAACTTTTGTACGTGCAGCAGACACACGCTCTTCCATGCCGGCATAAACTGCCTTGATCATTTCTAAATCAAATGCCATAGTTTTGCTATTGTTAGTGTTTTAAACTCTTCTTTATAAAGTTCACAAATGTACGAAATATAAGGTATTTTGAACAACATTCGTCAGGATGAATATACTGTATGTCTAATTCAAAAGCGCAGTCTTTCGCTGAAAGTAGCTTTTGCATACGCTTTGTCCTAACTTTGCCTTATGAACAGATATTTATTTAATACCCCTGCCAGGCTAATTTTGTTGTTGGCGTTGGCATTAACGCAAGTTATAACTTCCTGTACTTCTTCCACATCCACTAATCATACAATCAAGCCGGGACCTTGGCGTGTAGCTTTGCAGGCTCAGGGCCAGGAAATTCCATTTATCATGGAAGCCGAAGCAAAAGGCGACAGTACCGTTTTATACCTGATAAATGGCGAAGAGCGCATTCTGGTGGATGACATCAAAACGGAAAGCGATTCGGTAAAGATCAGACTACATATTTTTGATGCCGATTTGATAGCGAAAGTAAGCGGCGACAAGATGGCCGGGCGCTTTACCCGCAATGACCTGGACAAGCGCTACTCTGTCCCTTTTACGGCGGAGCATGGCAAAAGCAATCGCTTTAAGGAAAACCCGGACCCAGCCACTTATAATTTTGATGGAAAGTGGGAAGTAGCCTTCACGAAAAAAGACGGCAAAACTTACCCTGCTATTGGCGTGTTCAAGCAAAAAGACAATTACGTAACAGGCACTTTCCTTACTGAAACCGGCGATTATCGTTACCTGGAGGGACAAGTAGAAGGCAACCAACTCAAACTATCTACTTTTGATGGCAACCACGATTACCTTTTCACGGCTTCACCGAGTGAGGAGAACACAATAAAAGGCGAGTACTTTGCCGGCCTCTACGACCATGAAACCTGGACTGCTAAACGCAACGAGAATGCTGAACTGGCCAAGGCGGATGAGCTGACTTACCTGAAGCCGGGTTATGAGTCGCTGTCGTTTACCTTCCCTGATGTGAACGGTAAGCAGGTATCGCTTTCGGATGAAAAGTATAAGGGTAAAGTAGTACTGGTGCAGCTGCTAGGCTCATGGTGCCCTAATTGCATGGACGAAACTAAATTCCTGGCGCCTTACTATACAAAGAACAAGGACCGAGGCCTGGAGATAATTGGCTTAGGCTTCGAAAGAACCCCAGGATACGAACAGGCTGTGCCAAGACTGAAGAAAATGCAGGAACGTTTCAACATTGAGTATGACTTGCTTTATGGTGGTATAGCGGATAAAGAAGTGGCCGCTAAAGCCCTGCCAGCACTCAATCACGTACTCTCTTTCCCGACTACCATCTTCATTGGCCGTGACGGGAAAGTACGCAAGATACACACTGGTTTCTCTGGCCCCGGCACTGGTAAGTATTACGAAGAGTGGGTAGCTGATTTTAACAAAACCATGGAGCAGCTGCTGGCGGAGAAGTAACATAAGTTGTTACATGCTAGACAAAGCAGAAGCCGCTACTGAAGAAGTAACGGCTTCTTTGTTTGCAGCAATGAGTGCAACCAGGACTACAGTAAAATTCTTACTCTTCCCTCTTCCTTAACCTGATTAACCTAAATGTACCTCCTAGTGCTGCTGGCTCATTTAATTCCTGCCGTAGCGAGGTGTGACTGATAATGCTGCCGATGCTACGGTTAATATCGGAAAAGAGGGTGCTGGCAATCTGATTCAAAAAACGGCGAAGCAGCGAAGGCTTCTGTCCATCGGGTAAAAACTTATCGAACACCATCACAGTGCCACCTGGCTTTAGCACCCGTTCCACCTCTTTTATACAGGCTACTGGGTCCGGAATAACGGCAAGTATAAGGTGAAGTATAACCGCATCGAAACTGTTGTCCGCAAATACAAGTTGCTGGCCGTTCATCACCTGTGCGTTAACAGGCACCTGTAACTCCTCTGCCCTCTCCTTCAGCCTGGCAATCATGCCGGGTGTAATATCAATGGCAGTAAGGTTCGTGTAGCCTTTTAGATAAGGTAGATCCAAACCGGTTCCGGCGCCAAGTAAAAGTATGGCATCGGCGGGTTTGGCGGCTAAAAGATCAACGGAGCGTTTACGGTATTTACGAAAGACGCGATCTGCAATCAGGTCGTAAACGGGTAGGTACAATGTATACCGCAAGCGGTTCCAGGTGTTCGTGTTCAGGCTCATTTCATAGTTATTTTGGTTGAGCAAAACTACCTTCTGCACTTGTCTACTGCATTACAAAATTCTGGTTTAGGTTTACAACTTTTCTAACTTCTGCTACAATCAAAAACTTGCTCTCCAAGCGAGAGAAAGGCATTTAATACTGACTTAGCCTCCTTGAAAAATGATGAAATACTATTAGGTGCTATTTCTCCCGCTCAATAGTATAGGCAATGAGTTGCTCCAGGGAGGTGCGTGAAGGGGACTCCGGGAAAGTATGTAGAATGGCCAGGGCCTCGGCATGGTACCGGTTCATAAGCTCAATCGTATAATCAATACCGCCGGAGCTTTTTACAAATTCAATTACCTGCTGCACCCGCTTATTATCCCCGTTGTTGTTCTTTACATTATAAATTACACGGCGCTTCGTTATCCAGTCAGCCTCGCGAAGGGCATGGATAAGCGGCAGGGTCATTTTCTTCTCTTTGATATCAATTCCTAAAGGCTTACCAATCTCGGCTGTGCCATAGTCAAAAAGATCGTCTTTGATCTGAAAAGCAATTCCAACCTTTTCGCCAAATAAACGGGCCTTCTCTATATCTTCTTTAGAAGCACCTGCAGAGGCTGCTCCAACCGCACAACAGGAAGCAATCAGGGAAGCGGTTTTCTGACGGATAATGTCAAAATAGATGCTTTCGTTAATATCCAGCTTTCGGGCTTTCTCAATCTGCAGCAGCTCTCCCTCACTCATTTCCTTCACTGCATTAGACACGATCTTAAGCAGCTCGTAATCATCATTCTGCAATGAGAGGAGCAATCCCTTGGAAAGCAGGTAATCACCTACCAGAACAGCGATCTTATTTTTCCAGAGAGCATTTACAGAGAAGAACCCACGACGGTAGTTGGCATCATCCACCACATCATCATGAACCAGCGTGGCAGTGTGCAGTAGTTCGATAAGTGCAGCCCCCCTATAAGTAGGCTCGTCGATTTTCTCGTGGAAGAGCTTGGCAGTAAAAAACACGAACATCGGACGCATCTGCTTTCCTTTGCGCTTCACGATATAGCTCATGATCCGATCCAGAAGCAAAACTCTCGTTTTCATCGAGGCCCTGAACTTCTTTTCGAACAGCTCCATCTCGGGCGCAATGGGTGCTTGTATATCCTTTAGGCTGATGCTCATGTGTTAAGTCTACAATATTACAGCCTGCAAAAGTGGTTTCCAAACGTGTGTTAGCAAAACCGCGTTTAATTATTAAATTGCTGTTCGCTAAAATTGTTCATCATTTTTTCTTTACTGCCCGTTTTGGTAAACAGTAAACCTTACTTACATTAAATTCTTTAGCTACTTATACCCATAACCATCATACAGATGAAAGTAGACTTTGTAGTATATCCAGACCATGGACGCCCTTTTACTGCTGATGCTACCTATTGGCCCGATAGTAATTCAAAACCCATCGTAATCTTTGCCCATGGCTTCAAGGGGTTTAAAGACTGGGGGCACTTTAACCACCTGGCTACTTACTTCGCTAAACAAGGATTCGTTTTCATTAAATTTAATTTCGCCTACAACGGTACTTCTGTAGATAATTATTCTGACATGCATGACATAGAAGCGTTCGGGCAAAACAACTTCAGCCTGGAGCTAGATGACATGCAGGCGCTGATTGAGCTACTTCACTCCGACAATCCTCCCATTGAAAAGCAGGAACTAGATTTAAACCGGATCTACCTTGTTGGACATAGCCGTGGTGGAGGTGCTGTAATATTAAAGGCCGCTGAGGAGCCTCGGGTAAAGGCCGTAGCCACCTGGGCGGCCGTGAACAGGTATGACAACCGTTGGGATGAGCTCCAGATGGATGAGTGGAAGGAAAGAGGAGTTCAGTACGTGCAGAATGCCCGCACTGGCATCGAGATGCCGCTGTATTATCAGATAGTGGAAAACTTCATCGAGAACAAATACCGGCTTGATATACCAACAGTTGTGAAGCGAGTGAAGCAGCCGCTACTACTGTTGCACGGGGAGGAAGATGAGACTTTACCTACTCAGATGGCTCATGACTTGAAAAACTGGAAACCTGATGCTGAAATGCACCTGCTACCAGAGGCGGACCATTCGTTTGGAGGCCACCATCCTTACGAGCATGAAGAACTTCCAAAGGCAGCACATGCAGCAGCTGATTTAACCATTGACTTCTTTCACCGGCATGCCTAAGGTATACTTGTTATTGGGCGGCAACCTGGGCGACCGCACAACTTATTTACAACAGGCCAGAGAGTCTGTTGCAGCTCGGGTAGGTGGTATAACAGACACTTCTAAAATATATGAAACCGCTGCCTGGGGAAAGACCGATCAGCCAAATTTTTTAAACCAGGTACTGGAAGTAGAAACGGACCTTTCCCCTGATAAAGTCCTGCAAAACATTAACCTGATAGAGCACGACCTCGGACGTATCCGGCAGGAGCATTGGGGTTCCCGTGTGATTGACATAGATATCCTCTTTTACGGCGACCTGGTACTGCAGACACAAAGGCTTACAATTCCCCATCCACAGCTACACCTGCGTAGATTTACACTTTTACCTTTGGCTGAGATTGCTCCAGGTATAGAACACCCTCTGCTGAATAAAAGAGTCATCCAGTTGCTGAAAGAGTGTCCTGACACATTAGAGGTGAAAGAACTAAAACTATAATTTAAACGGTATACCTCCTTACGAAAATACCATGACCACTTTTAGATCATTCGAGACGGAGCGGCTAATCATAAGGCCAACTGCTTATGAAGATGCTTCTTTTATTTATGAGCTCCTGAACACGCCAAAATGGCTGCAATTTATAGGAGACAGAAAAGTAAACTCTTTAAAAGATGCTGAAGCATACATCAAGAACAGGATGATGCCGCAATTAGAAAGGCTGGGATACTCCAACTACACTATTATCCGAAAATCAGATGGTGTAAAGTTAGGTACTTGTGGCCTTTATGACAGGGTGGGATTAGACGGCATTGACATTGGCTTTGCCTTTCTTCCGCAGTATGAAAAGAATGGATATGCCTTTGAGGCCGCAAACAAAATAAAAGAAGCCGCTTTCAGCTGCTTTAACATAGATCAGATCTGCGCTATCACTACAAAAGAAAATACTGCCTCGCAAAAGCTTCTGGAAAAGCTGGGTCTTAAATACATCACAATGGTTAAAATACCCAATGATGAAGAAGAACTTTTGCTGTACCAGCTAAATGTTGCTACACAGGTGCCTGTAGAAGCACCTAAGGCATAAGAAGCCCTAAAAAGAAAGTGCCCTCTCTGGCCTTTACCGGAGAGGGCACTTTGGATGTATGGGAACTACTCAGCAGAACTCACCTCTGCATTGCGATCAATTTTCTTCACTAAACCTTGCAACACTTTGCCCGGTCCGCACTCCACAAAGTGAGTGGCTCCATCGGAGATCATCTGCTGTACAGATTGTGTCCATCGTACCGGGGCTGTAAGCTGCTTAATCAGGTTTTGCTTTATCTCAGCAGGTTCTGTGTGTGGCATGGCATCCACGTTTTGATAAATCGGGCAGATGCCTTCAGAGAACTTAGTTTCTTCTATTGCTTTTGCTAGCTCTTCCTCTGCCGGCTTCATAAGCGGTGAATGGAATGCACCACCTACCGGAAGTGGCAAAGCGCGTTTGGCGCCTGCTTCTTTCATTTTTTCACAGGCGATCTCGATTCCTTTGTTTGAACCGGAGATAACAAGCTGGCCCGGACAGTTATAGTTAGCTGCCACGACAACCTCATCTATAGAGGCACATACCTCCTCTACTTTATCGTCTTCCAGGCCAAGAATAGCAGCCATTGTAGAAGGATTAGCCTCGCAGGCTGCCTGCATAGCAAGCGCACGCTTCGACACAAGACGCAAACCGTCTTCAAAGCTCAGCACTTTGCTGGCTACCAAGGCCGAGAACTCACCAAGCGAATGCCCTGCTACCATATCCGGGTTAAAATCCTTCGCTACGACTGCCTGTGCTACAGAGTGAAGAAATATAGCTGGCTGTGTAACTTTTGTCTGCTTCAGTTCTTCATCCGTACCATTAAACATGATCTCGGTGATGTTGAAACCCAGGATCTCGTTTGCCTTATCGAACAGCTGTTTTGCTTCTTCATGCTGCTCATATAGATCCTTACCCATACCCACAAACTGTGAACCCTGTCCCGGGAAAACGTATGCCTTCTTCATTTGCTAGTTAATTTATTTTATTGATTGCTGGTTACTTAGTTACAATTGGCAAAGTAGAGCTGCTGTGGCAAAACCTCTGCCCTTAAAGCTGTACTTTCCACATGAGAATAAGGTATGCAGACTTAGATAAACCTCCTCCTTTGTTCAGGACTTGGCAGCATACAAACTTCTCTCTGCCCGGCAATTTTATAGCGGTGTCGGGCTATGAACCGGTACACAAAATTGCGGAAAGATAAAGGAATAAAGCGGAAATTTGAAAACAGGGAGAATGGAAATTTAAGATACCGGGCAATATGAAGGATTGCCTCTGACTCTGTAAGGAGTTTTCCGTGCTCGTAAAACAAAATAGAGTCTGGTAAAGGAGCAGGAATTTTCTCCGGAGGCACTACAGCCTCTAACACACCAGATTCTAGAGGAGCAAAGTATAAATTCTGATCTGTGTTATACCTCAACACAAACTGTACGCTTGCCTGACAAAAGCCGCAAGAGCCATCGTAAAAAACGATGGCTCTTGTTCTTAGCTTTTCTATGTCTTTTGTAAAGCTCTGCATTCTTTAAACTTCTTATCTTACTATCTCAACCCAGCCTTTATACTTCGATCTGGCTTTTGATGGATCAAGTGTAAAGAACTCTACCTCAACTTCATAATAGTAAGTACCGTCTGTTAATCTGTTGCCCTCGTTATCTACACCTGGCCAGTTAATGTACACGTCATCACCTCCTCCATCGGCTTTTTTCTGGTACACCAACACACCCCAACGGTTAAACACTTTAAAGTTAGAGCTCTTGATAAAAGAAGTCTTTTTGTCCGGGCGGAACACATCGTTCTTACCATCCCCGTTTGGAGTGATGATGTTTGGCAGCATAAAGCTAATACAATTGTCGTTACACACCTCATTGCTGCGAGGGCTTTGCCTTCCGTTTACATCCGTGGCGGTCACCTGGTAACATCCTGCAAAGGATTGAAGTCCTGAGTGTATGAAAGTAGTCTCCTCGGTTCTACCGATTTCAATGTACTCAGCCTCTGCCGAAGCTTTAAAGTAAACTGTATAAAAGTCTATTTCAGCCGTACAATCGCCTGTTATTTGAGGCTCCCACGTCAGCACATTCTGATAAGGCGGCTCTGTAGGGTTCTGATTGAACACCTCGCAGTCAAGTTGCTGTATACTTAAAATTGGCGCACACACATCCTTAGGCAAGGTAGCACAGACCCTCTGGCTATTGTTTAGCAGCGGTTTTGGCAAACCTTTGATATCATATGAGCCAACTGTTTGCACATAGTAGCAATATTCTACTCCGCGCTGCAAGGCAACTCCGCCAAAAGTACCTTTATCCGTGTAAGTGCCACTTGTAGCCGTTGCTGTCACACTGTCTATCAAGGTAAAGTTTCCGGTACCATTTACTGCACGATAAATACGATGCTTACCCGTTATGTTATTCCAGGGCACGTTATAGGTCCAGTTCAGCACAAGTTCTTTTTGGTCTCCTGCCGGAGGTGCAACAGTTAAGAAAACACTGGATGCTTCTGTGCTGTCGCGTAAGGCAGTAGGCTGTCCACCCGGAGCTGGTGCCTGGAAGAACTCTAATTTATAGCGGTAAGCTTTCTCTACAGTATTAAGCCCTGCATCTACAAAAGTTGTATCAGACAAGGTACGGGTTCTCTTAACCTCCACATAGCCACCTCCTGGTTGTATGCCCTCCTTGCGGAAGAGACGATACTCGAGTGGCGGTGTAAGCTTTTCAACGTTGCGCGGCTGAGTCCACTTCACTGTGATCTGACCATTTGTTACATCTGTTCTGTCAACTGTAACATTGGTTAAATACGGGATGTCCTGATCTACCGCAATACATGTCTCATTTGATGCCAAACTCTTACCTCTGGCAGGTGAAGGAAATTCTGCATAAATAATGTAACAGTATTCTACTCCCGCTTTCAGACCGGCACCCTTGTTATCATCAAAAAAAGTAACCTCACCGGCATCTACTTCACCTATCAGAACATAACCTGTACTGGCTGGCACTCCGGTCTCACAATGATCAGGCACAAATCCGGATGGCCCCTCTCGCCGATAAATACGAATAGTAGAGGCATTCTGACAAATATATGGGTCCCAGGTGAGCGTAACATTCCGGTCGGCCCCGGTTGCAAGGAGATTCTGAGGAGGAGGACCAACAACCGTTATGTTCCATGGCTGAAGGTCAGCCAGATCTGTTTCACTTGGTGGTCTGATGTCTTCAGCTTTAAAAACAACCTGGTAAGGGCGCTCCCGCACATCATTGCAACTGGTGGACCAGCTGAAACGCCCGGCAGCAGTACCTGCATTGTTTACAGTTTGTGTAAACGTTGCCGGAGGAAGGATACCACTAGATGCGGTTAATTTAATAAAGTCTTTATCCGGGTCTGTCGCACGCACAATGTCTGTAAGTGTAGTGCCTGCTACAATACAGGTATCCTTTGGTTCCAGCTTTGGAGGTCTGTTTGGCGTTTCCTTTACAATAATCTGCATATCCCGGACTACCTCGCCAATTTTTATCGCGCCATTCTCCGATACCCGCCATTCCTCCACTACAAAGGCAATATTATACTCTCCCTGCCTACAGGGCGAGTCCCAAACCAGCTGCCCATCGGTAACATCGAGGGTTAGAAAAGCACTACCTGTACCTGAGGAAGTTGTACAGCCGGCACCCGTGAATCGCAGGTGGGGTAATACATATCCGGGCACTGGTGTAGGGTTACCCGTTCCAACTCCACCTACTCTTTGTAAAGGCACACGAAGTTTAAAGGCAAGGCTATCACCGTCTGCATCGTATGCACCAGGGTTATGCACAAAAACCCGACCTACGGCAGCTAAATCCACTGGTGCAACAGTTAGCACTGGTGTACTATTAAAGCCTCTCAGCGGGTTTATGTTTATTGTTGTAGCAATGTAAAAGGTCAGCTGATCTGAGGGTGGGGTAACGTTCAGAATGTTAGGGTTCCGGTTGATACCTGTCCAGGAGGTGGTATAGCTTCCGGCAGCAGGATAAGTATACTCCCACTTATAAACCTCCACATCTACCAGGTCTGCAGGGTCACCTATTTCAGCATGCGAAAACTTTGGTACTGTAAGAATTGTGCCAGCTCCCGTGTTAATTTGTACTGTCGGGTCATCAGCCTGTGAAGCCCTGTCAGTATAGATTTTCATTGTGAAGAAGAAACGAAACGGGTTAGGGTTTGGCGTAGTATCCCGTTTGGCTACAATATCTCCTGCTCTAATGTGTGTGGCCTGTGCATCTGTTAATGTTCCCAACAGCAACAATAACACCCAGAGCAGACCCCCATGCAGCAGATACCTAGTGCGTAAACAGTTTGGCATATAAATAGGGTTTGGCAAAAATCAGTTATATATTAAACTAAAAAAGTTTGAATTTATTGTC
This sequence comes from Pontibacter locisalis, assembly GCF_042684605.1. Lineage (NCBI taxonomy): Bacteria > Pseudomonadati > Bacteroidota > Cytophagia > Cytophagales > Hymenobacteraceae > Pontibacter > Pontibacter locisalis. The sequence goes on along the minus strand of NZ_JBHULU010000009.1, from coordinate 122,678 downwards.
AACAATTGTAAGAAAAGTAGGTTAAAATATAGGTGGTTTTCAATCCTACGCATGCCAATTTAGATTGATTCAAAATATTAACCTAAAATTGTTTTATAAAAGGTCTGCCACTACCTTTGAGAATTAAAAAATGCTTCATTAATAATCTATAACTAATACAGATGAATTGGTTTACTAAGACGTTTTCCAGTACAATCGGACGCAAGATCATTATGTCGATCACGGGTCTTTTTCTGATCTCTTTCCTTGTAGTTCACCTTGTGGGAAACCTACAACTCTTTAACGATGATGGAGGCGCAGCGTTCAATCTTTACTCTCATTTTATGGCGAATAACTTTGTTATCCGCTTCATGGAGATTGTACTTGTACTGGGATTCCTTTTCCACATTTACGATGCGATCGTTTTAACACGTAAAAACAAAGCGGCTCGTCCAATCGATTATGCAGAGCAGCATCCTCAGGAAAACAGCACCTGGTCTTCCCGTAACATGGGTTTACTAGGAACAGTTATCCTTGTGTTCCTGATCATCCACCTGTGGAATTTCTTTGTTCCTGCAAGATTCGGTGGTTTAGAAGGCATTGTAATAGAAGGTGCCAGCTATGATAACCTTTACCTAAGAGTGGTACAGTCTTTCCAGATCTGGTGGTATGTGGCAATCTACGTGATTTCTATGATCGCGCTTGCTTATCACCTTATTCACGGGTTCCAGAGTGCGTTTCAGACTCTTGGTCTTACGCATAAGAAGTACACGCCATTCATTCAGAAGTTTGGATATGCCTTTTCAGTAATAATCTGCCTTGGCTTTGCTATTATTCCTCTGTACTTTTTCTTTTTCTTTGAATTATAACAAACTGCTATAGTTTACTATGATATTAGATTCGAAAATTCCTGAAGGCCCGTTAGCGGAGAAATGGGATAAACATAAATTTAATGTGAAGCTGGTTAACCCGGCAAACAAGCGTAAATACGATATCATTGTAGTTGGTACTGGCCTTGCTGGTGCATCTGCTGCTGCCACTTTCGGAGAGCTTGGCTACAATGTAAAAGCTTTCTGTTTTCAGGACACTCCTCGTCGTGCACACTCTATTGCGGCACAGGGTGGTATAAATGCTGCTAAAAACTATCAGAACGACGGCGACTCAGTACACCGTCTTTTTTACGACACAATTAAGGGTGGTGACTACCGTGCCCGTGAAGCTAACGTTTACCGCCTGGCACAGGTATCAGTTAACATTATCGACCAGTGCGTAGCACAGGGGGTACCTTTCGCGCGTGAGTATGGCGGCCTTCTTGCTAACCGTTCATTTGGTGGTGCTCAGGTATCCCGTACCTTCTACGCACGCGGCCAGACGGGGCAGCAGCTTCTTTTAGGAGCATACTCTGCCCTGAACCGCCAGATTGCTTACGGCAAGGTAAAAATGTACCCACGTACAGAGATGCTTGACCTTGTTATTGTAGATGGCCAGGCAAGAGGTATTGTGGTTCGTAACCTTATCACAGGCAAGATTGAGTCGCACAGCGCGCACGCAGTGGTCTTAGCAACAGGTGGCTACGGTAACGTATTCTTCCTTTCAACTAATGCCATGGGTTCAAATGCTACGGCAGCCTGGAGAGCACATAAGAAAGGGGCTTTGTTTGCAAACCCTTGCTTTACGCAAATACACCCTACCTGTATTCCTGTATCCGGTGAGTACCAGTCTAAGCTAACCCTTATGTCTGAGTCACTTCGTAACGACGGACGTGTTTGGGTGCCTAAAACAAAAGAAATTGCAGAAAGGCTAAGGAAAGGCGAAATCACTGTTAATGATATTGCAGAAGGAGACCGTGATTACTACCTGGAGCGTAAATATCCAGCTTTCGGTAACCTTGTTCCACGCGATGTGGCTTCTCGTAACGCCAAATTAGTTTGCGACGAAGGACGTGGTGTAGGTTCATCAGGACTAGCGGTGTATCTTGACTTTGCAGATGCTATCAAGCGTGATGGTCAGCCAGCAATTGCTGCGAAGTATGGTAACCTCTTTGAGATGTACGCAAAGATCACAGACGAGAACCCATACGAAAGACCAATGCGTATTTACCCGGCTGTACACTACACCATGGGCGGTCTTTGGGTAGATTATAACCTAATGACCAATGTACCAGGTCTTTATGCTGCCGGTGAAGCTAACTTCTCTGATCATGGTGCTAACCGTTTAGGTGCATCGGCACTGATGCAAGGTTTAGCTGATGGCTATTTCGTGTTGCCTTACACGATAGGTGATTACCTGGCAAACCAGAAATATGATAAAGTAAGCGTAGATCACCCGGCATTCAAAGAAGCAGAGCAGGCCGTTATTGAGAAAAACAACCTCTTGCTGTCTATCAAAGGAACGCGTACTGTAGACGATTTCCACAAGGCTCTTGGATTGCTGATGTGGGACTACTGCGGAATGGCCCGTACTGCAGAAGGACTTAAATTTGCTAAAGGCGAAATCCGCAAACTACGTGATGAATTCTGGCGCGATGTTAAAGTTACCGGAGTTGGGGAAGAATTGAACCAGACACTGGAGAAAGCTAACAGAGTAGCTGACTTCCTGGAGCTTGGAGAACTAATGGTTGATGATGCCCTGAACAGAAATGAATCATGCGGTGGTCACTTCCGTGAAGAATACCAAACCCCGGAAAACGAAGCTCTTCGCGATGATGAAAATTATACTTATGTGGCTGCCTGGGAATTCACAGGCGTAGGTAATGACCCTATCCTACATAAGGAAGAGCTGAAGTTTGAAAACGTGAAGCTAACACAGCGTAGCTACAAATAATTGATGATAATTAAAGACTAGAAATTCACAATCAGAGTTGAATAGCCCGGGAAGTTTGTTCTAAAAGAGGCATCAGTTCTGATAATTTCTAATTCATGATTTATACTTTCTAATTTGAAATAAAATGGCTGGAAGTAATCCAAATGCTAAACCAATGGACCTGACATTGAGGGTTTGGCGCCAAAAAAATAGAGAAACAGCTGGAGCGCTGGTTACATATCCTGTTAAAGGCATTTCTCCTGACATGTCGTTTCTGGAGATGCTGGATGTATTGAACGAGGACCTGCTACGAGCTGGTGAAGAGCCAATTGCTTTTGACCACGACTGCCGTGAAGGTATTTGCGGTATGTGCAGCCTGTTCATCAACGGTCGTGCACATGGTCCGGAAAGAGGAACTACAACTTGTCAGCTGCACATGCGTCACTTTAAGCATGGTGACACCATTACTATTGAACCATGGAGAGCTGCTGCTTTTCCAGTGCACAAAGACCTGGTAGTTGATCGTTCTGCATTTGATCGTATACAGCAGGCTGGTGGTTATATCTCTGTGAACACAGGTGGTGTGCCAGACGCTAACGAAATTCCAATTCCTAAATCTATTGCAGACAAGGCTTTTGATGCAGCAACTTGTATCGGTTGTGGTGCCTGTGTGGCAGCCTGTAAAAATGCTTCTGCTATGCTGTTTGTTTCTGCTAAAGTATCACAGCTTGCAATGTTACCACAAGGTAAGACTGAACGCAAGACACGTGCAGAAAACATGGTAGCGCAAATGGACTTTGAAGGATTTGGTGCATGTACTAACACGGGTGCCTGCGCAGCTGAATGCCCTGTAGGTATATCCCTTGAGAATATTGCAATGCTTAACCGTGAGTATCTTGGCGCAAAGTTGACTTCCGAGAACGTAGCGTCATAAGCATTCTAGTAGTAACTAACAGAGAAGGCGAGGCTGCAACAAAGCTCCTCGCCTTTTTTATTTACATTTGACAGCATTACAAATAATAAGAACCTAAATGTTTTATTGCTGTTAAGTTATAAAATCAATTATCACCTATGATCACACTCATATCAGGCACTAACAGACCTGACTCAAATTCAATAGCCATAGTTAAACTTTACGCTGGTTTACTCGAGGAGCGAGGAGAAGCCTTCCAAATACTAGACCTTGCAGAGCTGCCATCTGACTTTACAGTTTCAGCACTTTATGATAATGTTGGAAAAAATGCCCAATTCAACAAGTTGAGCAATATGATAGCTACCTCTGACAAGTTTGTTTTCGTAGTTCCGGAGTATAACTCCTCTTTTCCTGGCGTCTTAAAGGCATTTATTGACGGGCTTACTTACCCTAATACTTTCAAAGACAAGAAAGGAGCTTTAATCGGGATATCTTCAGGCATGCAGGGAAGCGGCTTATCGTTGAGCCACCTGACTGACATTTTAAATTACCTGGGAATGCATACGATGGCCATGAAGCTTAAACTTGCTCATATCGAAAAGAACTTTGATGGTACAAGCATTACAAACAAGCTATACCAGGAACTACTGGAACAACATATTGAGCAGTTCCTTAAATTTTAAACGGTAAAGTTTTATTTAGCAAACTGCACATACTATAAAAAAGGAGGGGCCGTAGTAATTAGCTACGGCCCCTCCTTTATGTTCCTGATCAGACTTACTAATCTACATTATCATGCAGGAAACGGTTGTCTCCTAGTATTTCATTGTCATCGTTCAGGTTGAAACGTGAAATGTTACGCTCCGATGAATGAGACACTTTTTCAAGTGCTACGTTACGACGTAGGTACGCAGGCACATCCAGTTTCTCCTTAATAGCTTCAGAAGTAATTTCAGAGCTGAGCATGCGCAGGCGCTCACGACGCTCTTCAGCACGACGCTGCATCAGCTCACGCTCCTCAGCTAGCCTGTCTGCTTCACGAGCTGCAGTACGTTTCTCCTCTTCATAAGAAGCAGTAGTATCATGCTGTGAACTTCCATCCAGCTCGAAAACAATACGCTGTGGCTGCTCAACTGGTCTATGAACAGGCTGCTGCTCATAATTGTTGTTATGCTGCTGTGGCTGAACTGGTGAAGATGGCTGTGGAGTAGCAATAGGAGCAACAACCGGCTTCGAAACAAAAGCGGCAACTTCAGCCTGCTCTACTTTAGCTGGCTCGGTCGACTCTATTTTTTTTTGGCTATCTAAATCAAATACTGTTTTCTTTGGCTCTATGATGCTTTCGGCATTACTAGCAAAACCAGTGGCAATTACTGTAACCCGGATGCTCTGTCCTAAAGATGAATCAATACCATGGCCGAAGATAACTTCAGCTTCCTGACCAGCTTTGTCTTGTATATACTCTGTGATTTCAGTTAACTCATCCATTTCCAACTCCGCCTGCTCACCAGACATGATTGAAAGAAGAATTTTCTGAGCACCATGAATATCTGTGTTGTTAAGTAACGGAGAAGAAAGGGCTTCTTCAGCAGCACGTAAGGCACGGCCTTCACCCTCTGTAGTTGCAGAACCCATAACTGCAGCGCCAGAGTCTTTCATTACCGTTTTCACGTCCTCAAAGTCCACGTTAACCTCAGCAGTAACAGTAATAATCTCCGCGATAGACTTAGCGGCTGTAGTCAATACGTTATCAGCTTTGGCAAAGGCCTCACGGATAGTAAGGTTACCGAACATCTCGCGCAGCTTATCATTCAGGATCACCAGAATAGTATCGCAGTTCTCGCTTAGTTCTTTTACACCGTTCTCAGCAGCTATCTTCTTCTTCTTTCCCTCAAAAGCAAAAGGAGCTGTAACGATACCTACTGTAAGTATACCGAGCTCTTTGGCAACTTTGGCAATGACTGGTGCAGCACCTGTACCGGTACCACCACCCATTCCTGCTGTAATAAACACCATTTTAGTGTCAGAGCTCAGCATCTCCCTTATTTCTTCCTTGCTTTCCAAGGCAGCGTGTTTGCCTTTTTCAGGATTCGCCCCTGCACCCAGACCTTCGGTAAGGTTCTGGCCAATACCTAGTTTATTAGGTACGCTGCTGCTTTTTAAGGCTTGTGCATCGGTATTACATATGATAAACTCAACATCTTTGATGCCTTGGCTATACATATGATTTACAGCGTTGCTTCCACCGCCCCCGACGCCAATCACCTTAATGATGGACTTACTGCTAGATGGTAAGTCAAAAGTGTACATTGAAGTCATGCTAATTTCTCCTGCTCTTAATGGGTTAATAACTTTGTTTGTCGTCTATGTCGTCTGTTAAGAAGCCTTTGATCATTCTAAACAGGCCGCCATTGCTTTCTTTTTCTTTGGCTGTTTTCTGAACTGGCTTCTGGTACTCTGTATGCTCCGGTGTTTCTGAATAACCGGCAGCAAGTTGCTCAATAGAATGATAGCCTGCCAGCACCAAACCTACGCTCGTAGCATACATCGGGCTCTTAACAGCATCAATCTTTGATTTACCCAGGTGCTCATTAGGATAACCGATTCGCGTATCCATACCGGTGATGTATTCCACCAGCTGCACCAGGTTTTGTAGTTGCGCACCGCCCCCTGTAATAACTATACCGGCCGCAAGGCTGTTAGCATAGCCGGAACGAACAATCTCGGCATATACCAGCTCTACAATTTCTTCCATTCTTGCCTCAATGATATAAGCAAGGTTCTTTAACGAAATCTCTTTTGGTGTGCGGTCACGCAGGCCAGGGATTGAAACAATCTCGTTTTCAGAAGCTTCATCGGCTATTGCCTTTCCAAACTTCACTTTAAGCTGTTCCGCCTGGTTTTGCATTACCATGCATCCTTGCTTAATATCGGAAGTTATGATGTTACCACCAAATGGTAGAACAGCTGTATGGCGAATTATATTGTCTTTGAAAATCGCCAAATCCGTTGTACCACCGCCAATATCCACCAAGGCTACACCCGCTTCCTTCTCCTCGTCGCTTAACACCGACATGCATGATGCTAAAGGCTCCAGAATCAGGTTGTCTATTGTAAGACCGGCACGTGTGATACACTTGTTGATGTTGTTGATGGCGTTAGACTGTGCCGTGATAATGTGAAAGTTTCCCTCCAGGCGCACGCCAGACATTCCAACCGGATCAACAATGCCTTCCTCAAAATCTACTTTATACTCCTGCGGCATTACGTGGATGATTTCACTGCCCGGAGGAGTTACCAAACGATACATGTCGTTAGTAAGACGGTTCACATCCTCTACAGTAATTTCATGATCCGTTACCTGCCGTGTAATGCTGCCATTGTGTTGCAAGCTTTTGATATGCTGCCCTGCAATGCCAACGTTTACCACTCCGATGTTTATTCCGGATTGCTCCTCGGCCTGATGGATAGCTTTCCGGATAGCATCTACCGTTTTATCGATGTTACTAACTATGCCGCGTACCACACCCTCAGATGCAGCCTTACCCATCCCCAGTATCTCCAGCTTCCCAAACTCATTCTTCCGACCAACAAGTGCGCAAACTTTGGTGGTGCCAATGTCCAAGCCTACTACTATTTTGTCGTTCTGCATATCCTGTTTATTATTCACAAATAATCTGATCTTCGTACTCTACATTAACTCTTTTATATTTGTCCCAGCCCATTACAGGCAGCACTTCCTTATAAAAGATCATCAGTTTCCTGAATTTTGCCTCAACCCTTACCGGCTTACCAAACTCAATGGTATGGTCTCCAACCTGGGGTAAAAAAGTAATCTTGCCCTTGCCGTCGATATGCATCTGTGCAAGCTGTGCTTTCCAGAACCGGTCGTTTTCAATAAACTGCAGTAAGGAAAGATAGTCCTGTCCCGTTGAATCCTGAAAGAACTCATCATCAAGGGATTTAATCAAAGCCGATTTTGTGACTGGTATTACACGAGCGGTGTATCTGTCAGAGAGAGGAAGTGTGTGTCCCTCCACATCAATGTATACATCTTGATCTGATCGTATAAGTCTTGCAATAGGCCTGTTCTGTTTTACTTTAACATGAATGTTTCCATCGAGTCCCCGGTAAACTTCTGCATCGTTCACGAACTTATTCGCTTCAATGCGTTTCTCGAGGTTTTTGAGGTCAATAGCGCGGTTGGGTAAACCCTCTAATTTACGCTCGCCTTCGCGAGTTAAAAGGTCTCTAACTTCCCTATCCCCAATAAAGTAATTGTTGTACTCATTATCAATTTTTATTGACACTTTTTTACAGATTTTTTCATTTTGCCTAGAAGATGCAAAACCTGCAAGTGCTCCGATTGTGACAATGCTACAACCTGCAAAAATTAAAGATTTTATTTTACTATTCAAGCCCATGACGTTCTTTTTCTAAAAAATTTCTGATAGGCTTTACCAGCATGTCTATATCACCGGCTCCAACTGTAGCCAGTACATCAAAATCTCCGTTTTTGAAGAGATTTTCAATTATATTTTCTTTTGGCAATATTTCTTTTACATCACATTGCACCCGCTCCAGAATCATCTCAGAGGATACTCCTGGAATAGGCTTCTCACGTGCCGGATAAATGTCCAGCAACACCAACTCATCTGCCTTACTCAGGCTCTCTGCGAACTCTTCTGCAAAGTCTCTTGTACGGCTATAGAGATGTGGCTGAAATAGTACCTTTATCCGCTTGTTTGGGTATAGAGCACGTAGGGAGGTCATGAATGCCTCTATTTCTTTTGGATGGTGTGCGTAGTCGTCGATGTACACCTTGCCCTCCCCCTCAAAAACAAACTCAAAGCGCCTTTTCACTCCCGAAAATGTCTCAACTCCGGAAGTTATTTCTTGCTGCGGCACCTTAAGTGCCTGGGCAACAAGTATAGCCGCTAATGTATTCTCCACATTGTGGAAACCGGGCAAACCAAGCTGTAGTGATCCAATGTTACCAAAGGGACTTACAGAATCAAACTTAAACCACCGGCCATCGATGCTCAAGTTCTGAACATGCGCCTGACCTTTGTTTAAACTGTACTTGATTACGTGCACCCCTTCCTGTACTAAGTCTGTCAAAACCGGATCTGTATCCTCGTGCAAGAAGAGGTAACCACCAGGCTTAATCTGGCTAATGAACCTCTGGAAAGTACGGATCAGTTCCGCTCTGTCACCATAAATATCTAAATGATCTGGATCTGCGGAAGTTACGATTGCAATATCCGGAAACAGGGTTAGGAATGAGCGATCATACTCATCGGCCTCCACCACTATTATTTCCTTTTCAACACCTCCTTCACCAATCAACAGGTTAGAGTTCAGGTTAGTAGAAATACCACCCAAAAAAGCAGAACAATCCACTCCTGCATGGTGCAACAGATGGGTAACGATGGAAGATGTGGTTGTTTTACCATGTGTACCCGCCACTGCGACCGTGAAGGCAGCAGAGGTAATGATACCCAGTACTTGAGAACGTTTTTTTATAGTGTACCCCTTATCCTTCAGGTAAGCCCATTCGGTATGCTCTGCAGGAATAGCAGGGGTGAGCACAACCAGCGTCTGTTCCTTATTCTCCAGTATCTCTTGTGGCAGCAGATTTACATTGTCTTCATAATGCACACGTATCCCCTCCTGCTCCAGTGCTTCGCAAAGCGGCGTACGCGTTTTATCATAACCCCAAACAGGGTACCCCTTCGCGTTGAACCAGCGGGCAATGGCACTCATGCCAATACCACCAATTCCTAAGAAGTAGATATATGTATAATCTTCCAGTTTCACCTGATCAGCTTTATTAACTCATTTACAATATCTGCAGCGGCATGTGGCCTGGCCATTTTAAGAATGTTGTCACTTAATTGACGCTGCTCTTCCTCATTTTTTGCCAATTCAAGTACAGCATTCACAAGTTCCTGCTGTGCATCAATGTCACGTACAAGTACAGCTGCATGCTGCTGCACTAAGGCCATGGCATTTTTTGTCTGATGATCTTCTGCCACGTTCGGTGAAGGCACCAATATAGACGGCTTACCTGCTAATGACAATTCTGAAATTGACAAAGCGCCCGCCCTGGAAATCACCACATCAGCTACAGCATAAGCAAGGTCCATTCTCTTTATAAAGTCAAACGTCCGAACGCCTTGCCCTTTATATTTCTCTTCAATTGCAAGCGCTTCCTCATAAAACGCTTTACCTGTTTGCCAGACTAACTGGTAACCAGCTTTTGCTATGCGTTCCACACCAGCTGCTATACTTTGATTAATGGTTCTGGCACCAAGGCTGCCCCCAATAATCAATATTGTTTTTTTATTATTGTCTAAGCCAAAATGCGCCAGAGCCTCGTCCCGCTTTTTTGCGCTGTCCATAATGTCACTGCGTACAGGGTTTCCCGTTAGCACTAACTTGTCAGCAGGAAAGAACTCCTCCATATTTGGGTAGGCCACACATACTTTATTAACTCGCTTTGCAAGCAGTTTATTGGTTATGCCAGCATAAGAATTCTGCTCCTGAATAAGCGATGGCACGTTACGGGCTGTAGCCGCATACAACAGCGGACCGCTTGCATACCCTCCCACACCAACTACTGCATCAGGCTTAAAATCCTTTATGATTTTATGTGATGCCCGCACACTGGAAATAACCTTCAATGGGAAAGACAGGTTATCCATCGTCAAACGGCGCTGTATCCCACTGATCCAAAGGCCGATAATCTTGTAACCAGCTTCCGGAACACGTGTCATCTCCATCCGCCCCTTTGCCCCAACAAACAGAATTTCTGTTGCTGGATTTAAGGCTTTCAGTTGATTTGCAATGGCCACAGCAGGATAAATGTGCCCGCCGGTGCCACCACCACTGATTATTACGCGATATGGTCTTTGCTTATCAGGCATTAACAGGAGCTTTCACTGGTGTAGAAATATTTTCACCTAATGCTTCACGCTTTAACTCTTCATCACTGCGGCTCACACTAAGTATAATCCCTAGGGATATTCCTGTAAAAATCAGAGAGGTTCCTCCCATGCTCAGCAAAGGCAGCGGCAGACCTGTAATAGGACCAAGACCAACGGCTACTCCCATATTAATCATCCCCTGGATAACTAGACTAAAACTCAACCCGGCGGATAGCAGGCCGGCAAAGGCCCCATTACTCTTTTGCACCGTCACAAGTCCCCTGTACAGCAAGGCCAGGTATAAGAACAACACAGCCACCCCTCCTAACAATCCATATTCTTCCAGGATAATAGCATAAATAAAGTCCGAGTATGGGTGAGGCAATATATCTCGCTGGTCACTGTTACCCGGACCTTTGCCCACGACTCCCCCAGTAGCAATAGCAATGTAAGACTGCTCTAACTGGAAGGCAGTTTTATTCGGATCCATGAAATCTTCTACCCTGCTCACGGCTGTGTCAAGGCGCTGACCGGCAGCTAGCGCAATACCTCCTACTACTGTACCAATCAAAATAACTGAAATCAGGTACTTGAAAGGAACCCGCCCGATAAACATCAGCAACATGCATGTCAGGAAAAGCAGTACTGCCGTAGACGTGTTCGTTAGGGCAATAAGTCCACAAATTGCAACAGTCCAAACTAGCATAGGAACAAGTGTTCGCTGCCAGTTTTCAAGCTCTTTCTGTTTTTTAGAAAGCATGCTTGCCAGGTAAGAAATCAGGGCAAGCTTTGCCAGGTCAGAAGGCTGAAACGTGAGTTCGACTACCGGAATGGTTACCCAACGGCTTGCTTCATTAATATTTGAGCCAAAGAAATAAGTAATCAAAAGAAGTGGTGCCGACAGTATAAGCGCAAACAATGATAACCGGGAGTAGTAGCGATAGTGCACTTTATGAGCCACCCACATACAGGCAAGCCCCAACAGAATCAGGGACGAATGCTTGAACAGGAAGTATTCCGTATTGCCGTCTCTGTTTCTGTATGCAAGCGTACCTGTCGCAGAATAAACTACTGCCACGCTGATTAGCGAAAAGGCGAACACAATGCCCCAAAGCACTGCATCTCCTTTCAGGTTCTGCTGTAACCACTCCTTTATCATAAACCTTTGGCTAAACCGGTTATGCTTAAATTTATTTCTTCAAAACTATTTTCTCTACAGCCTCCTTAAAACGCTGTCCACGGTGCTCATAATTGTTAAACAGATCAAAGCTGGCGCATGCCGGCGATAGTAACACGACATCTCCAGGAGTTGCCAGTGAACGGCTTAGCCGCACAGCATAATCCATGGAAGTGGTTTCGGCAATGATTGGTATAACTCGTCCAAATGCCTGCTTCAGTTTCTCATTATCTTTACCCAGGCAGATCAGCACTTTTACCTTTTCCCGTGCCAGATCTACTAAAGTGCTATAGTCATTTCCCTTATCCACACCTCCGGCAATCCAGATGATGGGCTGCTTAATACCGTCCAATGCATACCAAACTGCCTCTACATTGGTAGCTTTAGAGTCATTGATATACGTTACCTCTTTCGCTACCCCCACCTGCTGCAAACGGTGCTCAGCATTTTCAAAGGTTTCCAGTGCCTGCTCAATTTGCTTGTCTTCAACCCCGAGAAGTTTAGCCACCGCAACAGCTGCCATGGTATTGTACTGGTTGTGTTTTCCGATCAGTCCAGACTTTGATGTATCAACAGTGCCTTCATAAAACTTCTCCGTCACTTTGATATGCTTATCTTCAAAGTACACTCTGACTCCTTCCGCACCTTTCAGGCTAAACGGAACCGCAGTTCCAGCAAAAGCCTCTGATTTAAATGCCTTCGCGATGTTTTCATCATCTGCATTGAACACAAAGAAGTCAGCTCCAGTCATATTCTGCGCTACCCGCAGCTTAGAGGCGGCATATTTGTCCATGCTGTACTCATACCTATCCAAGTGATCTGGGGTGATGTTAAGCAGTACAGCAACATGCGCCTTAAACTGATACATGTTATCTAACTGAAAACTACTCAGCTCCAGCACGTAGTACTCGTACTTGTTTTCAATTACTTTTTCGGCAAGACTCTCCCCAATGTTTCCTGCCAGCCCCACATTTAAACCAGCACTTTTCAGCAGGTGGTAGGTTAGAAGGGTCGTAGTAGTTTTACCATTTGTACCAGTTATGCCAATAAATTTCGCATCTGTGTACCTGCCGGCAAATTCTATTTCCGAGATAACTGCAACACCTTTTTTAATAGCCTCCTGAATGATAGGGGCTTTATCAGGGATACCTGGACTTTTAACAATCTGATCTGCATCCAGAATACGTTCAAAGGTATGCTTCCCCTCTTCAAAAGGAATAGCAGCAGTAGCCAGCTTGGCTTTATACTGCTCTTTTATCTGCCCCATATCAGAAACAAATACCTCCAGCCCCTTTGCTTGCGCCAGCAAAGCTGCTCCGACTCCACTTTCCCCTGCTCCTAGTATTGCTATTTTCATTTTTTGCCCAATTGGTTATTAGCGAAGTTTCAGTGTTGCCAATGTTAAAATGGCCAGCATGATACCCACAATCCAGAAACGCCCTACAATTTTAGACTCATGGTAGCCCAGTTTCTGGTAATGGTGGTGCAGCGGCGACATCTTAAAGATCCGTCGCCCTTCGCCATACTTCTTTTTTGTATACTTAAAATAGCTCACCTGCAGCATTACCGACAGGTTTTCTACCAAAAATATCCCGCAGAGAATTGGTATCAACAGTTCCTTACGCACGATGAGCGCAAGCACTGCAATGATACCTCCTATTGCTAAACTGCCTGTATCGCCCATAAACACCTGCGCCGGGTATGTGTTATACCACAGGAAGCCCACGCATGCCCCTACGAAGGCTAGACAAAATATAGCCAGCTCTCCTGAGTTCGGTATAAACATGATATCCAGGTAATCCGCGAAAATGGTGTTACCGGACAGGTAGGCAAAGAATGCCAGTGTCATACCTATAATAGCAGAAGTTCCTGCCGCCAGTCCATCTATTCCGTCTGTAATGTTTGCCCCATTCGAAACCGCTGTAATTACCAGGATCACAAATGGAATATACAAGTAACAGGACCAATCCTGGAATAATGGTCCTGCAAAAGAAAACAGGTTACAGTAATCCAGTTCATTGTTCTTTCGGAACGGAATGGTTGTGATCATACTATGTACATCCGTCCACCTGCTGGAAGCATTAACCGCAGAGGTGGTTCCATCAGCGAAAATGTACTGGCGCACCACTACATCATCATTAAAGTAAAGGGTGAGGCCAACAATCAAACCCAGACCTATCTGCCCCATCACCTTGAAACGGCCGGCCAACCCTTCTTTATTCTTCTTGAAAACTTTGATATAATCATCCAGAAAGCCAATCAACCCTAACCAGATGGTAGAAACCAGCATCAGGATGATGTAAATATTATCAAGACGTGCAAACAACAGTGTAGGCACCAGGATCGCCAGAATAATGATCAGGCCACCCATAGTAGGCGTTCCTTTCTTTTCAAGCTGTCCCTCCAGCCCTAAGTCGCGTATGCTCTCGCCAACCTGCTTACGCTGCAGCATTTTAATAAGCTTGCCGCCAAAAATCATCGCAATCAGCAGCGATAAAAGAGTAGCCATACCTGCCCTGAAGGAGATGTATTGAAATACACCAGCCCCGATAAAATCGAACTCACGATCCAGGTATGTAAAGAGGTGATAGAGCATTTACTTACTATTCTGTTTTCTTCGGCTTATTTTATACTATTAACTATTTTCCTAACTGCTTAAACATCTCCCGCAATACCTGTTTATCATCAAAGTCATATTTAACGCCTTTAATTTCCTGGTAAGTCTCATGTCCTTTACCGGCTATAAGAATAATATCGTTTGGCTCTGCTAGCATACAGGCAGTCTTTATTGCTTCTTTTCTATCCAGCACAGATAAGGTCTTCTTAAAATCAAGCGGCTTTACCCCTTTCTGCATATCCTCCAGAATTGCCTGTGGTTCTTCAAAACGAGGGTTATCAGAGGTAAGAATTACCTTATCACTGTACCGGCAAGCAATATCCGCCATCAACGGACGCTTAGCGGCATCCCTGTTCCCGCCGCATCCCACCAGCGTAATTACCTTTTGTGTTGGATTTCTGATCTGCTGAATTGTTGTCAGCACATTTTCCAGCGCATCTGGCGTATGAGCATAGTCAACAATGCCCGTGATTTGTGAATCAGAAACAATGTAATCAAAACGGCCCGCGGCTGAACTTAAGCTGGAAAGGACTGTCAGCGTTTCCACCGGATCTTCCTCTAAAAGTACCGCAACACCGTAAGCGCCCAGCAAGTTGTAGGCATTGAATGCGCCTATCAACTTACACCATATTTCATGGCCATCCACTTCCATGTGAAGTCCCTGAATGGTATTGTCTATGATACGCCCTTTGAATTCTACAGCCTTTCGTAAGGCGTAGTAATGAATATCGGCTTTTGTATTTTGCACCATTACGGGGCCACGCTTATCATCAGCATTTACAAGTGCAAAAGCCCCCTTCGGTAAACCGTCGAAAAACAGCTTCTTAGCTTTTATATACTCATCAAAAGTCTTGTGGTAGTCCAGGTGATCGTGCGATATATTTGTGAACACCCCCCCTTTGAACTGCACCCCAGCTACGCGCTTCTGCACCATAGCATGTGAACTGACCTCCATAAAGCAGTATGAACAGCCGGCCTTTACCATCTGTGCCAGCAACTCATTTAGCTTTACCGCATCAGGCGTAGTGTGGGTAGAAGGAATTACGTTTTCGTTTATCTGGTTCTGCACCGTTGATATCATACCTACATGATAACCCAACTCACGGAAAAGCTTGTGCAAAAGCGTAACTGAAGTGGTTTTACCATTCGTACCGGTTACCCCAACAAGGTTCAGCTTTTTGGAAGGATGTCCGTAAAAAGCAGACGCCATTTTACCTAAGGCCTCTCCAGAGTCACCAACCAGCACATATGCTATATCCTGCTGCAACACATCTGGCAGAGCTTCACATACGATAGCCGATGCGCGTGCCTCTTCAGCCTTTGGTATGTATTCATGTCCGTCAGCCTGTACTCCACGCACAGCCACAAAGGCTGTTCCTTCTTTTACTTGACGAGAATCAAACGTGATGGTATCAATGGGCACCTTTACGTCACCTTTGATGTCAAGCACTTCTACTCCTTCTAATATGTTTTGCAGCAACTGCATTAGCTTAATTCAATTGTTATTCTAGCGTTTTTTGTAATATCAGTGCCTGGTAACAGCGATTGTCTCTGCACCCGCTTTCCAACCCCTTCCACTCTTACTTTCAGATTCTGATTACCAAGTATGAATAATGCATCGCGCAATGTCATACCCTTCACATCAGGCACTTTATTGATTAAAACCGGATTTGGTTTAAAGTTTAGTGAGCGACGCTGTGGTTCGACTTTTACCCACTCTTCGTCTGACCCATTCGGGTGGTTACTGATGCCAATCTTATTGCAGATATAAGCCAGATCATCCTGGTTTCCTGCCGCTACGCCTGGCATGCTATCTTTGTTTGGCGCCACGCGTGCACGTAACGACTTATGCATTGCCAGGTCTCTGGCATAGGCTTTATCAGCCAACTCCTTAAACACCGGCGCAGCCACATCTCCCCCATACACGTTTACCCCTTTCGGACTGTCAATTATCACAATGCAGCTATACTTCGGGTTATCAGCCGGGAAATAGCCTGCAAAGGAAGTTGAATACTCCATTACATAGCGGCCGTTCTTCACCTTACGGGCTGTTCCGGTTTTGCCTGCTACTTTGTAGTCTGTGTTGTATATGTTCTTAGCTGTACCCTGTGCTACAACACCTTCCAGCATTGTTTTTAATTTCTCCAGGGTTTCGTCGGAGCAAATTTTTTCATTCAATACTCTTGTCTTAAAGGATTGTATCACCTTGTCTGACTTTCGTATCTCCTTTACAATTATAGGTTGGATTTTAACTCCGTTGTTGGCTACGGCATTGTAGAAAGCCAGCGTCTGAAGCGGCGAGAGCTTGGTTTCATACCCAATAGCCATGGAAGTAAGAGTTGTGCCGTACCAGTTCTTATCCTGCGGATGCTTCATATACGGCCGGGCCTCCCCTTCCATCTGAAACCCAAGAGTTGAGTTAAGTCCGAACTTGTTCAGGTACTCCACATAGGCCCTTTGATTACCATTGAAGTACTGCTCCATTAGTTTGGCAACGCCAATGTTAGATGACTTCTCAAAAATCTCATGCACAGCTAACTTGCCATAACCACCATGTTTTGCATCAGTCATGGTAGTATTCTTTATACGATACCTGCCATCCCCTGTATCTATGGTATCTGTCAGGCTTACCTGTGGAGCGTGCTCAAACAAGGCCATCATAGAAGCCAGTTTAAAAGTGGACCCCGGCTCTGTGCGCCCCTGGCTACCAACCGCATAGTTATAATCTTCTATGTAACCACCCTTAGTCTTACCCAAGTTAGCCATAGCTTTTATCTCGCCTGTCTTCACTTCCATCATAATGACGCAGCCATATTCAGCGTTTGTTCTTTCCAAAGCTTTATACAAGGCATTCTCAGCTACGTCCTGCAAATTGATATCAAGTGTTGTCTGAATATCATAGCCATGTTGCGGCTTTACTTCAGTACCATCATAGATAGGCTTATTACCGCCGGCAATACGTTCAAACAGTGCCTCACCGTCTGTACCTGCCAAATCATTGTTAAAGCTGTACTCAAGTCCCGCACCGTTCTTGTCTTCATTAATGAAGCCAATTGTACGCTCAGCCAGCAGGCCAAAAGGTTTAAACCGCTTCTCTACCTTCTCAAAAATCACCCCGCCTTTGTTCTTACCAGCTCTGAAGATGGGCCATTTCAGCATCATCTTCTTATCCTGGTAATTAATCTGCTCACTGTTAAGCCGGATATACCTTCTGCCTGCGTGACGGGCATTTTTTATCTTTCTCCTATAGTAATCCTCTGATTTATCACCATAGAAGCGTGACAAAAGCATTGCCAGGGAATCTACGCCAGCGTTAAACAAAGCAGCATCCGAAACAGTTGGGTCAAATGCTACACGGTAAAAAGGCAGAGAGGTAGCCAGAATACTTCCGTTATCGGAATAGATATTCCCTCTTGTGGCATAGACAGGCTGATACCGGATTCGGCGTTCCTTGGATATCTTTTTCCAACGCGCCCCTTCCATGAACTGTATGTGCACTACTTTGTACACAATAGCACATGCAAAAAGGCAGACAGCCAAAAAGGCTACCCGCACCCGGACCACTATGGACTTCTTAATATTCATCAGCCGGCACTATAACCTGGTAGGGTGGTGATGAACTCTCAACAAGGCCGAGAGGCTCTACGTTACGAGCTA
Organism: Pontibacter locisalis; assembly: GCF_042684605.1. Classification (NCBI taxonomy): domain Bacteria; kingdom Pseudomonadati; phylum Bacteroidota; class Cytophagia; order Cytophagales; family Hymenobacteraceae; genus Pontibacter; species Pontibacter locisalis. Next base: position 104,604 of record NZ_JBHULU010000009.1, on the reverse strand, counting down.
CCTCGGATTGCTTACTAGCCTCCATATAGTCAGACTTTAGCGTGGTATAGTCTGCACGAAGATCTTCCGTTTCTATTTTGATTTTATCAATCCTACGAATGGTCTTCTCGGCGAAGTGGGTATTACCGATATAGAAGAGGGTAATAAGGGTAAGGTACAATATATAAGGCAAGTACTTTAGCGGCACCCCTTCTTCGAACAACGCATCAACGTTGGTATACTTATCTAATATTTTAAACAGGCTGAAGCCTTTTTTCTTAGGCTTCTCAGACTTCTGCTCTGGCTTCATGCGCACCGAGTTTACCCCCGATGTGCCTGCTTGCTTAGTCATAACGTTAGAAGCCATAGTATTTACTGTTATTTACAGGCTATTTTCTAGCCCAGCATTCAATCATCTTATTTCCTTTTCTCTGCTATCCTGAGTTTAGCACTTCTGGAGCGGCTGTTTTCAAGTAGTTCCTGCTCTGATGGTACAATCGGTTTTCTGGTTACTGCCTCAAGAGGCTTTATTTCATTACCGTAAAGGTCCTTTTCTACTTCTCCGAAGAATTTACCTTTTGCTATGAAATTCTTCACCAGTCTGTCCTCAAGAGAATGGTATGAAATCACCACTAACCTACCCCCTGGCTTCAGAACCTCCGCCGCTTGCTCCAGCATCTCTTCGAGCGCCTTCATCTCATCATTCACTTCTATGCGAAGCGCCTGAAATACCTGCGCCAGGTATTTATTCTCTTTCCCTTTTGGTGTGCAGGAGCTGATAGCCTTCTTAAAATCACCAATGGATTGAAAAGCACCCCTCGCCCGTTTTTCCACTATTGTCCGGGCTAAAGTCTTGGCATTTTTCACCTCTCCATAGATCCCGAAAATCCTGTGCAGTTGCTCTTCCGAATAAGTCTCCAGCACCTCTTCGGCAGTCATCCCGGTCTCGGCATTCATCCGCATATCAAGCGGCCCCTCAAAGCGGGTAGAGAAACCCCTCTCCGGCACATCGAACTGATGGGATGAAACTCCCAGATCTGCCAATATACCATCCACTTCTTTAACGCGGTAGAGGCGCAGATACTTCTTCAGATCTCTGAAGTTTGCCCGAACAAATTGAAAGTTAGGACTATCAATTTTCTTCGACTGCTCCTCTGCGTCCTTGTCCTGGTCAAAACTGTAAAGCTTACCGGTTGTAAGCTTACTCACGATGGAAGCAGAATGTCCGCCACCCCCAAAGGTCACATCAACATAAATGCCATCCGGTTTGATATCCAATGCATCAACCGATTCCTCAAACAAGACTGGACGATGGTATTCCATTAAATCAATGGCTCTTCTGCCGGTTTATCACCCAAAAACTTTTGAGCTAGTTGTGAGAAATTCTGCTGATCCTTTATCAGGAACTCTTCATACTGATCCGGATTCCAGATTTCAACACGGTTACCCAACCCCACTACAATTGCCTCTTTCTCTAGCGAGGCAAAACGCGCCATCGTTTTTGGCACAATGAACCGGCCTGCTCCGTCTAATTCTATCTCCGTGTTGCCACGAAAGAAGTTACGCTGAAAGTGACGGTACTCCTCATTAAACTCATTTAAGCCTGCTACCTTATCATAAATCACCTTCCACTCTGCTTTAGGGTACAAAACCAAACAAGGCTCAAACCCCCGCATCAGCACCACATGATTGCCAGAAGCCTCCGGCAAGTTTGATTTTATCTTTGCAGGTAAAACCAATCTTCCCTTTGGGTCAATCTTGCATTCATACTCGCCAGAGAGGAAGTTCATAACAATAGCAGTTTGGTCCGTATGGTATTCGGACTTTACAAATGTAGCGATTCAGTGATTTCTCACAACCACTATCTACCACTTTTTACCACTTTGTGGATAAATTATGGTTATCCACCCCACTTATCCACATTATCCACACCACTAACGCTATATATTGGGTATAAGTTTTTTTGCAATGCTCTCTATTTTTCTCTAAAATACGACCCACCAAACAATTAAATGCTTGAAATACAACACTTTATCTTCAATGATATAGTATATATAGTATTTTATATAGATTCCCACAGGCAAAGTGGGATAAAGTGGAAGATGTGGAGCAAAGTGGAAGGTTTATCCATAACGAGTGGACATAAAGCAAAAAGGGGAGCCTGAAACAGGCTCCCCTTTTTGCTTTTAACGCATTTAATATCAGAACTTGAAACCGATATGAAAACCCAACGCCAACACTGGTGTTCCGCTGGTATAGTAAAAGTAATCTATCCTTCCGCCAGCCACACCATTTCGTAAAATATTAAAGTCATTCTCCAGGTAGCCGTTAAATCCAAAATCATTACTTTTGATATGGATGACAGAACCATCTACTGTGCCAGTATCTTCCGCATCAGAATTTATCTCAGCTCTGTATCTAACCCCAGGTCCGCCGCCGACTCTGAATATCACAGATTCGTTGTTAATCATATCAATGCTTCCTTCTAACGTAGCCATCAGAAAGGTATTCTGCACAGAGTAAATTTCTTTAAGATCGTCGTACCGGAAAGCTGAAAGCAACCCAACGTTCATCCCTACTGTTATATTTTTTGTAAAGTAGTGGCTCAATTTGTTACTAAACATCAGACCCTGACTATCGTAGTCTGACAGCCATACAAAGCTGACCCCAGCCTTCAACGATGTCGGATCCCTTTGTGCCGAAGCTGTAGAAATGGTAGCAAGAAACAAAAACAAGGAAAGCAGGAGGATGTGGAAAGGTAATTTCATAGTAAGCTCATAAGGGTGTTAAAGTGCACAAAGGACATATTTGTAAATCAGAAAGCAGTGCAGATTCTATCTCATCCCTATACTCTAAGCACCTAAAATTGTTACACCATTTACTTCAAAAGTTATATTTGCTCCATGGCATCAGAAAGCACTCTCAAAGAGACGACATAAGAACCTATCATGCCTGACCGGAAAGACTAACGTTGACTAACCTTTTGCCTTATAAAGCTGCCACCAAGGCAGGTACGGCTTATCATGGTGTTCATAGTGATAACCAAAGAAATAGCAGGAAATAAAGGCCCAAAGGTGATTTTTATCCTGCGTAGAGGATCTATGTAGATTATCCGGCTCATGTTCACCTTTGTGCGGTAAATAAGTACCAAAATAGAATAACTGGAAAGTGGCCAGTATAGCTGGCACCATCCAAAATAGAATCACGTTTTCCAGCGGAAAAAGAAGTTGCAGCACGTTATACGTGATGGCCATTAGTAAAATTTGCCACCAGGTGATGTAGTTTCTGAGAAAGCTTAAGTACCATGGCCAAAAGGAGCCATGATGGTAATCAGGATCCTGCTCTGTGGCAACATGCCGATGATGTTGGTGATGCTTTGGCAACAACCTTGGATACCAGTTATAAGCAAAAAGAAAAGCAGCAACAGCACCTATCACCTTGTTTAGCTTTGGTCTGCCCGGAGCAACTACGCCATGCATGGCGTCATGCGCTGTTATAAATAAACCGGTATATAAATGCGTTTGCAATAACACGAATACCCAGGTAAGAGGGGAGCTAAAATCTACAGCGTAAGAAGTCAGCAGGAAAGCGAGAAGACCAAGCCAGCTAAAAATTATTACAGCTGCTATAGCTATACCGCGGTTATCGAAATGTGTTGCTATGGCCATTAACTCTACTTCTTATAGATCAGGATTACTGCACAAACTACGCTCACTTTATACTTTAAACTACAATTCGCTACTCCTGATTCATAAATTTTCGTTTAGCAAAGCTTCTCTCACCTCCTCCATCAGCCACATGGGCGTTGAAGTGGCTCCACAAATACCCACAGAATCTCCTGGATTAAACCACTCCGGATGCAGTTCCTCCACTTTTGAAACAAAATGCGTATCAGGATTAGTGTCTTTACATACCTGGTACAACACCTTTCCGTTGGAGGATTTTGTGCCAGAAACGAAGACAATCTTATTGTACTTTGCAGCGAAGAGGCGTAATTCCTTATCCCGGTTAGACACTTGCCGGCAGATGGTATCATTCGCATTAACTTCAAAACCACGTTCCTCGAGAGCTCCTTTTATCCGATAAAAATTATCAGTGCTTTTCGTAGTCTGGCTATAGAGCGTTATATGCTGAGGCAATTTATGCTTTAGCAGTTCTTCCATATTCTCGAAAACTACCGCCTCATTATTTGTCTGCCCTAAAAGACCTAAAACCTCCGCATGTCCATGCTTGCCATAGATAAAGATCTTATCCTCTTTATCGTAAGAAGTCTTTATTCTGTTTTGCAGCTTCAAAACTACAGGGCAGGAGGCATCTACTAGTGTAAGGTTGTTATTAAGAGCAGTCTGATAGGTTTCAGGAGGTTCTCCGTGTGCCCGTATGAGCACAGCTTCGTTTCGAAGCTCCCGTAGCTGCTGATGGTCAATAATGCGAAGGCCCCGCTTCTGCAGCCGCTCTACCTCAACATCATTATGCACTATATCACCCAAGCAGTACAAATACCCTTGCTCATCCAGCAGGTCCTCTGCCATCTGAATGGCATACACTACCCCGAAGCAGAAGCCGGAATTAGGATCAATAGTTACACTTAGGCTTTTCATACTCATTATACAACCAAGGCCTTATATTGTTTAACTGCTTTACGTTGCCGCAGCCCTTCATATACGGATATAGTAATCAGCAGCATCAGCATAGAATACATCGTGTCTTCCACGGGTATAGATACTATACGTAAACCCAGGTTAAAATTGTCATTGTACCAGACAATAGGCAAATAAGTCAAGACTCCGTTCACTAAAAGAAAAGGAACAAGATGCACAAGGTAAGCTAAGTAAAAGCGACCAAGATACCGGGTATCGAAGTACCGCAGATGCACCAGATGAACAACAGCCAGAGCAATGAAAGTTATAGAAGTATATAGCCTGGTTATATTAAAAACAGCAATCAAGGGCAAGATAAGTATAAGTGCAACTGCAATTACTTTTGCATAAGGATGCAAAATATCTTTCCTGATATAGGCATTTAATACGTCATAAATAAAGACACAGGCATAGGGTACTGTGATAAAAAAAAGGATTTCCTCAAGCGGAAGGTTTAAAATGTATATTCCGGTTAAATATTCCTTATTAAAACCCCAGACTCCTGCCTCTGTAAACAAAGCATCCCAGGCAATAAACAAAGCTGCATTGACAAGTATGGCCGGCCACAAAGCGGACCAACTTTTATAGAATGCTACCTTCTTATCAAAAGAAAGAAGCAATGGGAACAGAATGGTAAAAATATTCAGGTACAGGTAGATATACATCTTTTTTTATGAGCAAAGAAGGGATAAATGCGTAGAAAGTTAAAAGCTTACTTATACCTATTGTATGTTAGAGCGATTAAATCCTGATTTCCAACAACTCTCTTCTTTCTGCAGGAGAACAATGTTCCTCAGACAGTAAAAAATCACGCATAGTCCGCGCCATCACTGTGGACAAACCTGATCTGGGGTGCTGTTTTAAACCAGTTATTATAACTTCTTTGTCCTCCTCCAGATGTTCGCTTAAATTCAGATAGCGGGGCACATAGTACTCTACTGTAAAGCGAAGAAAACGAATCTCCGGGTGCTGTTCATCCATTCCCACAGCATCCTCAAAAATACTGGCTGCAGTTTTCAGGTGCTTTAGTTTAGAATATGGATTCCAGACATATTTAGCCATAACAGCTTCAGATGCAGCCTTGTAAGCCAATACAACCGGATCATCTTCCCGATAGGCACTCATTTTAGCATGAAACCGCACCCCGGCGTTCTCATCTTTACTTGCCTCCAGGTATTCCTTCCTCAGGTCTGGTAGTTTATAGCTTCTTGCATTGTCTGCTAAAACAGCACTAAGAGAAAATGACAGGAGTAATAGGGTAACAAATTTAATCATCAGATAACGTTAAGTCGGTACTTGAGGTATGAGCTTAGCAAAAGGGCTAGCTTCGTATTATCAGGTACTCTTACGCGTTCTTTAAGGATGTGGGTTGCTGGCAGCCCCTGTATCTTCCGGAAAAGCTTCAGATAATAGACATATGCCAGATAAACTCCCATACGAGCAGAGCGTGGAAGTGCCATAATGCCAACATAAGCATTCTTGAAGTCTTTCATGATATCAGCCTCTATCTCAGCTTTGCTGACATTGTTAAACTTTTGGTACTCCACCTTCGGGAAATACACCCTGCCCCGGTCTTTATAATCGCTTTTCATGTCGCGCAGAAAATTTACCTTCTGAAAGGCGGCACCAAGACTGCAAGCAGGTTTCTTCAGCCGATCAAACTGCTCCTTATCTCCATCACAGAAGACTTTCAGGCACATTAAACCAACCACTTCTGCAGACCCATAGATATATTCTTCATAAAGAGCATGATCATACTGATGATCATCCAGATCCATCTCCATACTCTTTAGAAACGCTTCGATATATTCCTTGTCAATGTCATACTTATTGACCACACATTGAAAAGCATGAAGCACCGGATTCAGGCTTATTCCGGACTCTATTGCCTCGAATGTCTGCAGTTTAAAGTCCTGCAGAAGCTTTCTTTTATCAAAATCGTGAAAGGTATCTACAATTTCGTCGGCGCACCGAACAAAGCCATAGATGGCATAGATGGGAGAGTGAAGCTTTTTATCCAGGGTTTTGATGCCTAGTGTAAATGAAGTACTATAAGCTTCGGTAATTACTTTGCTACATTGCAAACAGGTGTCCTTAAAAAGCTCCATGCATGATTTTGGTTTAGGGTACTTTAAACTTTAACTGCAACCGGCGCTACAAACTCCTTCTCTACCTCCTTTGCTACCACCTGCCCCGAAATAAGGGATGGAGGTACGCCTGGCCCGGGAACTGTCAACTGTCCCGTGTAATAAAGGTTCTTCACCTTTTTGCTCTTAAGGCTTGGCTTCAGCAAAGCTGTCTGCATCAGGGTGTTTGCCATTCCATAGGCGTTTCCCTTAAAAGCATTGTAATCGCTTATAAAATCAGCATGCGCATAGCTGCGCTTATATATAATAGAACTACGTATATCCTGACCAGTTAGTCGTTCTAATCTATCCATCACAGTATTAAAATATTTCTCACGCACTGCTTCTGAATCCTGTAAGCCCGGCGCTACTGGTATGAGCACAAACAGGTTTTCACACCCTTCAGGTGCAACAGAAGGATCTGTTACAGATGGAGCCGATACATAGAAAAGTGGTTTGGATGGCCAGTTCGGCTCTGTATAAATTTCATGGGCATGAGGTCTGAAATCTTCATCAAAGAACAGGTTGTGGTGCTTCAAGTTCTGAAGCCGCTTGTTCACCCCCAGGTAGAACAACAATGAGGAGGGTGCCATTACCCGGCTTTCCCAATATGAATCCGAATAGCTTTGGCAGGATTTAGAAAGCAACTCTTTCTCTACGTGATGGTAATCCGCACTAGCTACTATTACATCGGCTTCAAAAACATTTGTTGAAGAAAGCAGCTGGGTAGCCACTCCGTTTTTCACTTCAATGCGCTGTACATCCTGCTCATAAAGAAGCTTAACCCCCTTTTCTTCAGCCAGCTTTACCATACCCTCCACTATTTTATACATCCCCCCCATTGGATACCAAGTCCCAAGCTTGATGTCTGCGTAATTCATTAAGCTATAAAGAGCGGGGGTATTTTGGGGAAGTGCGCCAAGGAAGAGAATAGGAAACTCCATGAGCTTTATTAACTTCTCATTTGAGAAGAACCGGCGAACATGCTGATGAAACGACTGAAAAATGTCCATTCTCATCACATCACGCAACAAGCTTAAACTCATGAACTCTGTAATGGAGCGTCCTGGCTTGTAAACCAGCTGCTTCATTCCGACTTCGTATTTATATGCAGCCTGTTCTAAAAATTTATCTAACTGATGAGCACTTCCTTTTTCAAGTTGTTCAAAAAGAATTCGCATCTCATCCAGGGAGGCCGGAACATCCATGAAATCATTCTCCCCAAACACAACAGTGTAAGAAGGATCAAGACGCTTTAAATCGTAATAGTCAGCTGTACTTTTGCCAAACCTATTAAAGTATGATTCAAAAACATCTGGCATCCAATACCAACTAGGGCCCATATCAAACGTGAAGCCTTGCGTAGCAAAGCTCCTTGCACGCCCGCCGGGAGTACTGTTCTTCTCCAGCACAGTCACATCAAACCCTTTATCGGCAAGGGTGGTGGCTGCCGACAGCCCCGAGAAGCCTGAACCTATAACAATTACTTTAGTTTGCGCCATACAGACAAGTGCAGTTCCTGGATTTTATGTTAAGCGTCTTGCCTGTATACTTTCAACACACTTTTAAGCTCTTTACGAGCAATGTGTATCCTGTTTTTTACTGTTCCAATAGGGATTTTAAGCTTTTCAGCGATCTCTAAGTATTTATACCCGACATAGTACATCATGAAAGGGGTACGATGTTCCTCGCTCAAACCGGCAATAGCTTTATTTATATCGTTCATGACGAAAGTTGCTGTGCCTTTGTTTTGCGTGACATAGTTTTCATCCGTGTTCAGGTACTGGAGATACTCTGAACTATCGATGTTACTGCTACGCTTTGTAATCTTGTTATAGTTGTTAATGAAGGTATTGCGCATAATTGTATAAAGCCATGCCTTCAAGTTAGTACCTGACTTAAACTTCTCCCGGTTGGTGAGAGCTTTCAACATAGTTTCCTGCACAAGGTCTTTGGCATCGTCTACATCGCGTGTCAGGTTCATAGCCACTGGCCTCAAGGACTGAGCTACGTTTTGAACCAGGTTATTGAATTCCAGAGCAGTCATTTTGTTTATCTTTTAAGTGGTAACTATAAACAAATATACGCTTATAATTTAAAAAAGACCTATTCTGTCTAATTTATTTTTAATTATTTTAAACAGTTTTAGACAAACAACAGCTCAGCACGTGCGTATGTACATATTTTAGTTGCGAATAGCTATAAACAAAAAGCCCCCTGCCGTTACCAAACAAACGATAACAACAGGGGGGCTGGATTGCGGATCAAATTTATTTTACAGAGAGCAACAGGTCTCCTACCTTTTCGAGGTGCACAATATTATGAGGCAATTTAACAGAAGTGTTACTCTGCACTAAATAACCATATACCACAATAGTAGCCTCAGAGAATGTGTCTGAGAGCTTATTTAAGTACTTCTGCAGTTGATCTCGCTCAGGAGCAGATGTTAGAACTGTGCATATATAGCTGGACTTAAACTGCCCATAGGTCAGCTCAAGATCTTTGAATGGAAGATTTTGCCCAAGATAAATAACGTGCTTGTTGTGAGCCCTTAAAATATAATTCATATAAAGCAGGGCCAGTTCATGAAGCTCTCCTTCGGGTAAATACAGAATAAAAGTAGGCGCTCCCTCTTGTTTGCGCACTACCTGCCCATCAATTGCAACAATTAGCTTCTGACGTATCAGGTTACTAACAAAGTGTTCGTGCGCCGGAGTAATATTACCTGTTTGCCACAACACCCCGATCTTGTTAAGAAAAGGATAAACCACTTCACTCATAGTATCCTTAAAGCCAATCTGCAGCGTGGCCGTAGATAAGGTTTTATCAAACAGGTCTTCATCCATGTCTACCATAGCCTGCACCAGAGTATTAGTATGGTGTGAGCCCCGGCACGGTTCTTCGCAGAGTTGCTGTACTTTTTGCAGAATTTGCTCAGGAGCCATTTTGGCTATCTTTGATATCTTATAGCCTCGCTCGTTTAACAACGAAATGTTAAGTATGGCTTTCAGATCCGCATCATCATAATAGCGGATATTTGTTTCAGTTCTTTTTGGACAAAGTATGTTGTACCGTTGCTCCCAAACCCGTAGGGTGTGCGCCTTTATACCAGACAGGTGTTCGAGTTCTTTAATCGTATACTGTGCCACGCTTCCTCTTCTCTTGTTTCTTTAAAATCTTGTTTGCTGTAATATAGTACTGCGGCGCTACCCATAACATACCGAATGATTCAGAGCCATACTTCCCTTGCGTTTTATGGTGCACCTTATGAGCCATGTTTAAAGCTTTCAGGTAAACGTTAGACGATTTACCGAAAATCTTTAAGCGGCGATGTATAAATACATCATGAATCACAAAATAAGCAACACCATATAAAGTAATACCGGCACCTATCCAGAACCTGTAGTCAATGGGGTCGCTGCCAAAAATAAAGAACAGCATCGCCAAAGTGCCATAGTAGGCAAAAAACAAGTCGTTTAGTTCAAAAGCATGTTTGTGGTGCGAGTGGTGCGACTTATGCAAAAACCACAGAAAACCATGAAGAACATACTTGTGCATGAACCAGGCCACGGCTTCCATCGCCACAAAAGTAATTAGCATGATTCCGATACCCAGCAGCATAACGTATCAACAGCAAGTTTAACAAATAGTTTTTAAGATTAAACAGAATTTACCAGTTGATAGGCTCTTTGTTTAAAAAGGAAGCTATACCACGCTGGCAATCTTCACTGCCTCGCGCCACAGCATTCATTTCGGCTGCATACTGAAGCCCTTCCTCCAGGCTCATCTCCTGCACCCGTGCAATCATTTCCTTTGTCACTTCCATGGATTGCTTTGAGTTCTCTGCACACAGTTTTTGCGCAAAAGTAAAGACCCGCTCCTCCAGTTCCTCTGCAGGAACAAGATAGTTCACCAACCCAAATCTCTCAGCCTCTTCCGCAGAAATCAAATCCCCTGTCAAAAGCAGTTGCTTTGCTCTTGCCTCCCCGATCTTACGCAGCAGGAAAACTTTCACAATGGCAGGTATAAAACCAATTTTCACCTCGGTGTAACCAAATTTTGCTTCCGGCACTGTAAAACCAAAATCACAGATGGCTGCCAGACCACACCCACCTGCTATGGCATGTCCATGAATCTGAGCGATCACTACTTTTTTTAAGGTATAAATCAACCGGAACAATTCCATCAGGTGCGTAGAGTCCAGCAGGTTTTCATGATAGTCGTTTTCCTGCAGGCGCTGAATATACTCCAGGTCAGCTCCAGCACAAAAAACCTTCCCTTCCGCCCGCAGCACAATCACTTTACAGGTATCATCTTCCTCGGCAAAGGCAAAAGCCCTTTTTAACTCCGTTACCACATCATAATTAAGTGCATTGCGCTTTTCGGCTCTTGCTAATGTAATGTATCCCACACGCTCATTTACATGATAGTTTACAAATTCCATCGTTTGTTTATCCGCAGAGTTAAGTGTTGCAGTCATGTTATTTCAGATTAATATAGTTCAGTTATAGTTACGGCACACTGATTCAAATATACGGAAGTCCCCATGCATTGCTTTACAAAAAGTTAAATACTCTGCAACCATCGCCCCTTAAGCTGTCACCTCTCTTCTCTGGTACTACAGCAAACATTAACCTTTGTTTTAATCTTTCGTTCTTAGAAAAATACTTGCTAACGAACGTTAGGTTGTTTATATTTGTTAATTAAACATGGAAGCAACATTGAGTAGAAAAGAACAAATCGAAATAACGGCTACCAGCCTCTTCAAGAAAAAAGGCTTTTCGGCAACATCGATGCGCGACCTGGCGAACGCTTTAGGCATTGAGGCAGCCAGTATCTACTCTCATATTAAATCTAAAGAAGAGATTCTGCAACGTGTGTGCTTCAGAATGGCAGATGAGTTTTTTGAAGCCCTGGATACGGCAGAAGGCTCTGAATCAACAGCAACAGATTGCTTAAAAGCTGCCATTGCTGCACATGTGCAAGTACTTACAAAAAACACGGCTGCCTCTGCAGTTTTCCTGCATGAATGGCGCCATCTAAGCGAACCTCACTTAAGCACTTACCTCGCCTTGCGTGATAAGTATGAGGCTCGCTTTAGGGAGATTATCCGCTCCGGAATTGAAAAGGGGGAGTTCTTCCTGGCCGATGAAAAATTTGCAGTTCTTACGATATTATCAGGCTTGAACTGGATACACACCTGGTATAAGCCTGAAGGCAAGATGACACCTGAAGAAATAGCTGAAAACCTTTCAGCAATGCTGCTGAACGGCCTGACCAGTTCACAGGAATTAACTATACCTGACACCTTAACACAATCTAACTAACCTGCCGGACTGGTAACGCGGTCCGGCACTTTTACTGAACCTTTAAACTATAAATATTATGTACGGAGGAGGAAACGTTTTCGAGGCTACTAAATTCGACGACCTGCAGACAGAAGATCCTGCAAAACTGGCCGAATTTGAAGCACGCATTGCCAGAGGCGAGAAAATTGAGCCAACTGACTGGATGCCGGAGTTATACCGCAAACAATTGATTCGAATGATTGAGCAGCACGCCCACTCTGAGATCATCGGTGCATTGCCGGAAGGCACCTGGATTACCCGTGCCCCTGGCTTTCGCCGCAAAATGGCGCAGATGGCCAAGGTACAGGACGAGGTAGGCCACGCGCAGTTATTGTATAGCGCAGCTGAAACATTGGGTAAGTCGCGCGAGCAAATGCTGACGGACCTGATTAACGGCAAGTCGAAATATTCCAACGTATTCAACTACCCTGCCTTTACCTGGGCAGATTCTAATATTATTTCCTGGCTAATTGACGCAGGCGCGATTGTGAACCAAATGGCGAACGCGAAAGGTAGCTACGGCCCTTACTCACGTGCCTTGGAGCGTATCTGTGCCGAGGAGGCTTTCCACCTGAAGTATGGCCACGATGCCGTGGTGCATATGGCAACAGGCTCACCGAAGCAGCGCGAAATGATTCAGGCTGCCCTAAATCGCTGGTGGCCTCCGATCATGACTTTCTTCGGACCATCCGATAAAATGAGCACGCACACCGAGACACTGATGCGCTGGAAAGTAAAGATGGCTTCTAATGATGAGTGCCGTCAGCAGTTCCTGGACATGTATGTGCCGAAGATTTGGGAACTTGGTTTAACTGTGCCGGATCCGAACCTGAAGAAAAATCAAGAAACAGGGCAATGGGAGTTTACTGAGCCGGATTGGGACGAGTTTAAGCGCGTGATTAATGGTGATGGCCCTTGCAACGCTGAACGCCTTGCCGTACGCCGCACTGCTGAGGAGCGTGGTGCGTGGGTACGCAGAGCCCTGCTTAACCCGAAAGCCAAGTATGTAAAACCGTTAGCCTAACGGTAAATTAGAAATTCAAAATTATGAATTAGAAATTGATCTGGAGTATTAACTATAGTTCTGAACGCCATTTCTAATTTCTAATTTCTAATTTATAATTCATAATTATAGAAGATGAGCCTGAAGTCCTTAGACCCGAGAGTAACCCGACTGAACCTGCCGGAAGGTGAAGTACCGCCAATGGAGGAAAAACCTGCAATGGATCAGTTTGAAACATATGAAGCTTTCCACCAAAAGAAGGAAGGTGCTGCCCACACCTATGTAGGTCCGGTGCATGCCCCTAATGAAGATGTAGCATTTCTGTTTGCGAAAGAGCAGTACAGCCGCCGGTTTCCTTGCGTTGGCCTTTGGATTGTTCGCACAGAGAATATCCAGGTAACGCCCTATGGCAATGATGGAGAGAACGTGTATGACACTCTTCGCATTGAAGCGTCTGCCGAGCGTGGTGAACAGCCAGAGTCGTATGAAATTTTTCACCTGAAGAAGCGCGGGAAAGCCCATACCCATGCTGGCCGCGTGATGGCAACATCTTACTTGGATGCCTTGCAGGAGGCAAAGCAGGCTTTTGGCGAGAAAGGACCGATCGTGAACGTGTGGGTAGTGAAGTCGAAGGACGTGCTGCAGTCGGCGGAGGATGACAAGGATATGTGGACCACCGTTCCGGAGAAGAAATACCGCGAAGCCATTGCTTACAAGGTAATGGACAAGATCACGAAGTACAAAGAAGAACGTAAAAACACACCCGCCCAATAATGAACGAGCTAGCGATAAAAGACCTGCTATATCAACTGGCAGACGACCAGTTGATACTTGGCCACCGCAACTCCGAATGGACCGGATTCGGCCCTATTCTGGAGGAAGACATTGCTTTTTCTTCGATGGCGCAGGACAAGATTGGCCATAGCCTTGCATTTTATACCTTGCTGCACGAGCTTGGTGAAGCAGAGCCAGATACCGTTGCCTTTACACGCAATGCCAATCAGTTTCATAATAACCAGCTTGTTGAGTTGCCAAACGGCGAGTATGACTTCAGCCTGATCCGTCACTTCCTGTACGATAATGCTGAGATCATCCGGTTCGAGATGCTGTCACAGTCGAGCTATGAGCCGACTGCCAAGGTAGCCATGAAACTGAAAGGCGAAGTGAAGTACCATGTGCTGCACGCTAACACCTGGATCAAAAACTTAGGCACCTCAACTGAGGAAGCTGTACTTCGTTTGCAATCGTCCTTAAACGAGGCGTTACCTTATGCGTTGGGTATGTTTGAGCAATCAAAGTATGAGCAGGAACTGATAGATGCCGGTATATATGCCGGTGAAGAAGCCGTGAAAGCTGAATGGCTGAAGCGCATTCAGGCGGTACTGGAAAAGACAGAGTTAAAACTGCCTGATCTGAACACTTTAGAACCTAAGCTCGGCGGACGCTACGGCAATCATACAGAGCACCTTCAGCCGTTACTGGACGAAATGGCTGAAGTGTTTAAAATCGACCCAACTGCCGAATGGTAGAATAACCTAATGAAGCTAACCAAAGAAAACATATTAACCCTGCTGGAGGAGGTAAAAGACCCTGAGATACCGGTGTTGTCGCTGGTGGACCTGGGAGTGATCACGGGTGTGGAAATATCGGAAGATGACCACGTGACGGTGAACATGACCCCTACCTTTGCCGGTTGCCCTGCCATGGACTACATGAAAAAGGACGTGGAGCGCACGTTGGATAAATACGGCATCAGCAAGCACACCGTTAATATGACCTTTGACAATCCTTGGGATAGCAACAAGATATCTGAGAAAGGACGCCAGCACCTGAAGGAGTTTGGCTTGGCACCGCCGCCAAAGTATGATATGATCCTGGACCTCGACATTATAGAGTATGCAAAGTGTCCGTACTGCGATAGCGACAATACGACCATGCGCACGCCTTTCGGCCCTACACTTTGCCGATCTATGCATTACTGTAACGATTGCAAACAGATGTTTGAGCAGTTCAAGCCATTATAAATAAAGATAGCAGAAGCGCCTGTAAGAATTCTTACAGGCGCTTCTGCTATACCAGTCTTCTAAAGCTACATAACAACTATTTGCTTTGGTTGTTTCCCAAAAACATTCCACAACCTGTATAAACCTCTCCTTTGGCACTAATACGAACCGTATAAGGCCTCTCCTTACCGGACATACGATCTGTACATTTCTGCTCCACGAGTTCTACAATAAGCTCTCCTGAGTCAGTCATTGCCTTATAACTGGTTTTATTACCTTCTGAGGTAGGAGCTGGAACGATTGCTTTTAAAACTACACTTTCTGAAGGTCTTGTTCTAAAGGACATTTCCTTTTCCTTATCAATTTCCAGTACCCATCCTGGCTCATGCCCGGTAGCAACGAAATCTACTCCTATCTTGTGCTTGTTATCCCAAAGCCGGGTGTCTTCTTCTTCAAAAATTGTGTTTCTCTTTAAACTATATTGTGCTTCAAGCTCCTTGTTGACAGGCTCACCAGCCATGTCTATCATCCGAAGCTCACCGGCAGCAGGCAAGGAAAAACGAGTGCGCTTAGCCTCCTCTCCTCCTAACACAACCATACCATCTTCAATACTCCAGGTACCGGTACGGGTAACCGGCACACCTTCCTGCCCCTCTACCAAAGATTCCTCAAAAGAAAAATCCTCCAGTAGCACTAAGTCATAAGTAATACCTGATGCTGTACAGCCAGCACATGGTATAAACCCATGATAGGAACCAACTACATCATTCGGAGCTAATTGCATGTCTGCCACTACATCAACTGATCTTTCATCTACCTCTGCTCCCGGAAGAGGATTAGTAGTACATGAAGAAGCCAGGAAAAACAGTAACAGAGCAGCCCCCAGGTGTTTGAATTTTTCTTTCATATAAATAAGTACGGCTGTAAAGCAAAGGCTGTTTATTTTTAAGCTACATAGCAAAAAGCCCCACCATATCGGCGGGGCTTTTTGTTTGATGTAGATAAGGTCAGATCTTTGACATCTCCTCCTTCACAAAGTCCACCAGGCTTTTAATGTACTCTGTACTGAAATCAAACTTAATGCCTGCAGCCTCATATACCTCACCAATAGATACGGTGTAGCCAAGGCTAAGGGCTTTCTTATAAGCTGCCAGGCCTTCAGCTGGACTCTCTTTATAGTTTTTCCAGACTGCTATAGCCCCAAGTTGGGCCATAGCATACTCCACGTAATAAAACGGAACCTCGTAAATGTGAAGTTGCTTCTGCCACATGTATGGCTTATACTTTTCTATGGCCTCCCAGCTAACGATCTTATGATTGAATGTCTCAAAAATCTTTACCCACTCAGCATGTCGCTCTTGCTGCGATTGCTCAGGATGTTCGTAAATCCAATGCTGAAACTTATCCACTGTTGCTACCCAGGGGAAAGTCTCTAATACACTTTCCAGGTGCGTACGCTTTGCACGTTTCAGCTCATCTTCGTCCTGAAAGAAGATGTCCCAATAATCCATAGAGATTAACTCCATTGACATAGATGCCAGTTCAGCAACCTCTGATGGTGGGTGTTTAGCAGCATTCAGCTTAAGGTCACGGGTAAGGAAAGAATGCACGGCATGCCCTCCCTCATGTAGCATCGTAATCACATCCCGCAGGCTGGAGGTTGCATTCATGAAAATAAAAGGCACCCCGATTTCATCCAACGGATAGTTGTAACCACCGGGTGCTTTTCCTTTTCTTGATTCCAAGTCCAGGTGCCCCATCTCACGCATAGTTGCAAGGCAGTCACCCAGAAAGGAGTCTAGCTTATAAAACACCTCTACAGTCTTCTCCAATAGTTCCTGTCCTGTCTGGAAGGGCTCCAGTGGCTTTTTACCTGTTGGATCCACATCTAAATCCCAGGGACGAAGCTCCGCTACACCTAACTTCTGCTTTCGCTCTTCATCAATTTTAGTAAGCAAAGGAACGATCAGTTCTTCTATGGAAGCGTGAAAATCAAAGCAATCCTGCGGTGTATAGTCAAAGCGCCCCATGGCCGCAAACATGTAATCGCGGAAATTATCAAAATCTGCATTCTTCGCCACTTCGTGACGCAGTTTGAGCAGTTCATCAAATAAGTTGTCCAGCTTTTCGCGGTCTTCATAGCGTCTTTCCTGCACTGTTCGCCAAGCCTCCTCACGCACAGCTCTGTCAGTACGTTTCAGGCGGTCAGCGGCTCTTTGCAGCGTCACTTCCTCTCCATCCAGTGTCACTGTCATGGCGCCTGTGATGGCCGCATACTGCTGCTGCTTTGTAATTATTTCAGTGCTGAGGGGAATGTTCTTTTCTCTGAATATTTCTAATGCCCGTTCTACGCCCCGCAGGTAAATTCTATATTTTTCACGCTCAAGAGCAGGCTCATAAGGCGAATGCATCAGCTTCAGGTTTAGCTCATGATCAAGGGGGGCAATCTTTGGCTCTATCTCTGACACGAAATACTGGAAAGCCTTTGTGGTTTCTTCATTCTGCGTGTCGCAGGTCATCCGAATGTAGCGCCAACCTAAGTCTTCTGATAAAACGCTCTCTAGTTCACTCCTATCCGACATCCAGTTTTCAAGGTCTACCACACTGTTGATATCCCGGGACTTTAGCTCCTCAAAATACGGTTGTATGGTTTCCCAATTATTTACCTTAAAATCTTCATCAAGATAGGTGCGCGGCTTTCGTTTAGGTATGGTTAAGTTAGATGAGGCTATGGTCATAATCACAATACATATGATAAAAATGTAATATAAGCACTTCCTTCGAAAGTGCAAAAAAAAGAACAGAGCCACACCTAAAAAAGGTATGGCTCTGCCCATGTATACGTAAAAAAGCGGTTAACCGATCTCTATTACAACATTACTTGTTAACGGGTGACCTACACAATTCAAAACATACCCCTCATCTAGCTCGGCATCAGATAAACCTTCGCGCTCATCCAGGTGCACTTTTCCGCTCAGGCACTTTCCACGACAAGCGGTGCAAAGCCCCGCTTGGCAGGAATAAGGTAAATCGACATCCTGCTCCAGAGCTGCTTCCAGAATAGTCTGGTCTGGCTCAACTTCTACATGATACTCTGCTCCTTCATAAATAATGGTTACTGTTTGCGTCACTATTTCCCCATCATCTTCCGACGAAGACACATCTCCATGGAGACCTTGCTGCTGTTGCTGCTCTATGAGTTTATTACTAACAAAACTCTCCCTGAAAATACGATCAGCAGGCACATGCAGCACATCCAGTGCATGCCTTACCTCATCCATCATACCCTCCGGCCCGCACATATAGTACACGCCATTATCAATTTTAGCTAGCTGCAGGCGCTCCAGTATCTTAATGATCATGCTCTGGTTCATGCGGCCACGGTGCTCACAGTCATATTTTGGCTGGCTATAGATATACTTGATATTTAAACGCTCCGCGTATTCCTCCTCCAGCTTCTGAAGTTGCTCTCTGAAAATCACCGAATCTTCATCGCTATTACCATATAGCAGGGTTACATTGCTGTTAGGCTCTTCTTTTAAAACAGTCTTGAGGATAGACATGAGAGGTGTAATACCACTTCCAGCTCCGAATAGTAACACATGACGTTGATTATCTGGTGCACAGGTTAGGCAGAAATTACCTATAGGCTGCATTACTTTTATCTCGTCTCCTACTTTCAAATTGTCCAGCAGATAGTTGGACATTAATCCACCTGAAACCCTTTTGATCGTCACAGCCAGTCTTGGCGCTTCATGAGGCGTACTGCTCAGGGAATAAGAACGGCGAACTTCTTTCCCGTCAATGGTAAGAATCAGTGTTAAAAACTGCCCCGGCTTGTAAGAAACAGCCTGCTTTTCAGGATGCTCAAAATGAAGGGAGATAGCGTCTGAGGTTTCCCGGGTAATTTCAACAACCTTCAGGTTAAGATATTGATTACTCATTTATATGATGCTTTAATCGAAAAGATTTTGCTTTAAACATTTTTAAGATCTGAAAGTTACAATAATCTGGACTGTTCTCAGAAGGTCTCTCAGAAAAATTAGCTATTTACTAAAATTTTCCTGTATTTAATGTAAATAAATCAATATAACTTGTGTTTAATATTAAAATTTTACGCAACTTTGCATCGTACTTACTAGCAGTACAACACAGGTGCGATTGTTTTATGGTCATGCCTCCGTTCTTTGTAATAACAACTAGTGAAATACAATAATGCTCTACAAACTGACACTCAAAAACTGTGAAAAAACCGTAGTCGTAGACGACAGAACCTACGAATACATCCAGAACAACGCTTACCTGCAACAGATAGAATTTCTGAAGCACCTGCGTATTCATTCCAATGGCTATGCCTTCTTTCAGAAGAACTGGCCCTTGAAAAACGGCAAGTACCGCAACGAAACCATTTATCTGCACAAGATGATTGGAGAACAGTTGCTTGAAAAACCGGAAAGTGACATAAAGCTATATGTCCATTTTATAAATGGCAATAAACTTGATTGTCGACGCGAGAACCTTGAATGGGCTCCGCTATGTAAAATTGTTAGAAATACCGCCAAAACAGAGAATAAACTGGGCGTGCGTGGTGTTCACAAAGAGGCACAAAAGTACCGTGCTATCATCCACCATAACAAGCAGCGTATCAACCTGGGCACTTTCGAAACGTTACAGGAAGCAGCCCTGGCTTACAGCAAAAAATCTGAAGAACTTTTCGGGAAAACAAAGAGTCTTAAAACACTCTCTAAATATGTAGAAGAAGAGGCAACAGTGCCTGCATAAGCTACATCCCGGCTTCTTCCTTTTACTTATGGATAAATCTAAAAATCTTAGTGAAATACTAAGCCGGCACAGGCATGCCTTCACCCGTGTATTGGATGCCGATCTGAATACAGATGCAGTGGCTACCCTGGACTTCACAGCCCAAAATACACTGCTAAAGAAAACTGATCTGCAAGACACCGACGCTTTCAACGATGCTGTGCAGCAAATGCTGCAAGAGCAGAATGCAACCGTTGGGGTTGGAGGCTACCTGGAAGACAGGTTTATCTACCGCCGTAGCAAGCACTTTGATGTGCAGGCCGAAAGCCGTAACCTGCATTTAGGTATAGATATTTGGATAAATGCTGGAACAGCGGTATATACTCCTTTAGATGCCATCGTTCATAGCTTTCAGGATAATGACAATTTTGGCGACTATGGCCCTACCATTATTCTGGAGCATGAGTTGGAAGGCGTGAAGTTTTACACTTTGTATGGCCACCTGAGTCGTACCTCACTAGAGGGGCTGCAGGTAGGAAAACCTTTTGCTGCGGGCGAAAAAATTGCAGAAGTTGGCCCTTACCCTGAAAATGGAAACTGGCCACCGCACCTGCACTTCCAGGTTATGCAATCTATGGAAGGGAAACAGGGTGATTTCCCGGGAGTAGCTACTAGCTCAGAAAAAGCTAAGTATGAGGAGCTTTGCCCTAATCCCAACCTGATTTTGCAGAGCAGGCACCTGCCTTAGCCTTTGCATTAAAGATGATTTTTGATTAAAATGCCATTTAGGGCGCTGTTGAGCAGGCAGCGCCCTTTATTTTTTTACCTCCAACTATTTTATTTTTATGATTGACATTGATAAGTACCGCAACTTTGTATTGGAATTTGTGGTGCTCTATGGCATGAAGTTAATCATCGCCATTTTCATTCTTATTATTGGAATCTGGGTAGTAAAGCGGCTGAACAGGTTCATCTTTAACCTGATGGCTCGAAAGGGAGTAGATGAGTCCCTGAGACCATTCTTAAGCAACATAATCGGAGTAACCCTATGGGTTTTGCTGATTGTGCTTGTAATAGCGCAGATAGGTGTGGAAATGACATCATTTATAGCCATTCTTGGATCTGCGGGCTTAGCCATTGGTCTGGCTCTACAAGGGAGCCTGTCAAACTTTGCGGGCGGAGTACTGATACTGACGATTAAACCTTTCCGTGTTGGTGATTATATTGAGGCGCAGGGACAGGGAGGCACAGTACATATCATAAATATCTTCAATACCGTTTTGAAAACACCTGATAATAAAACAATTTATCTCCCTAATGGCCCACTGGCTTCCACGGTAGTAGTGAATTACTCAGTGGAGAACACACGTCGGATCGAGCTTCTGTTTAACATATCTGTGCATAACGATATTGGCATGGTGCGGCAGTTAATTCAGCAGTTGGTAAATGAGGATGAACGCGTACTACCTGATCCGGCTCCTGCTATTGTAGTTACAAACTTCGCAGAACATGCCATAACTATCAGTACCCGCATCTGGTGCAACCGCACCGATTACTGGAACTTGTATTGGGATCTTACAGAAAAGGCAAAAGCCACCTTTGAGCAGCACAACATCGCTTTACCTGTTCCAAAGCGCGAGGTCTTCAGCTATTCAGAGAACAACAGTAAAGTAAGTTCAGCAGCACAAGTTTAACATAATAAGAAAGCCTCTGTTTTGCAGAGGCTTTCTTATTATGTTAAAGTACTAATCAAATTTTATTGCTTTTACAGGTTTAATCCGGGCTACCATCGCTGCAGGTACAAGTATAGCCAGCATCGTTAGTATCAGCGTTATCAGGTTGAGAATGAGTATAATGCCAAAGTTCCAACTGATAGGCACTGTATCCATGTAGTAATTCTCGGGGTCAAGCGGGATAATTTTAAAATAATATTGGATGGCGCAGAAACCAAGACCGAGAATGTTTCCCCAGAACATTCCCTTTAGTGTAAGGTTTAAGCCCCGGAAGTAAAAGACTTTTCTAATTTGTGCATCAGTGGCACCAACAGCTTTCAATACACCAATCATGTTAATCCGCTCAATGATCATAATGAAAACGGTAGAGATCATGTTGAAGGTCGCCACAAAAATGATGAGCACCAGAAAAATTATGACGTTTTTGCGCAGAAGCTTTAACCAGTCAAAAAGCTGGGCGTGGCGATCCGTAATCTTCTCCAACTGTAAATCATAGTTCATTTCATCAAACACGTTTTCCGCAACCCGATCTATCTGGTTAAAATCCTTCAGTACCACTTCTATACCACCGGCCACTGAGTCCGGCCAGTTGTTTAGTTCCCGGATCAACTGAATGTCCCCAATCACAAATACCTCATCGAACTCCTCTAAGCCTGTTTTAAAGATTCCCTTTACCTGCAGCTTCCGGGCCCGTGGCGGATTCTGGATAAAGTAAAAGATTGCCTCATCACCTACCTTCAGCTTTAGTTTATCGGCTATGGTTTGGCTTAACAAAACTTCTTTAGAAGAGGCAGTATCATTATAACTGATTAGCCCCCCTGTTTCCAGGTTCTGCTCCATAGTACTGAGGTCGTAGTCCTCTCCTACTCCTTTCAGCACAACTCCCAATACTTCCTCATCTGTTTTGATGATGGCAGTTTTACGAGCAAAAGGCTGTATCTTTTTTACTCCGGCAATAGAATCAGTAATACCAATGTTACTGCTGATGGGTGCGCCCTCATATGAGTTGTTGGTATCATACTTCGTTACCTGCAGGTGGGCGCTAAAGCTGAAAATTTTCTCACGTATTTCGTTTCTGAAGCCTTCCAGAATAGCAAATGACACAATCATGATCGCAATGCCGGCAGCTATGCTGATAATTGCTATTTTTGTAACCGACGACGTAAACGTGCCGGACTGCACTTCAGATATTTTATCAGATATGTACTTGGAGATGTTCACTCGCCTGATTTTCTAAACAGCCTTAAAGATAGGTATGAATTTTGACTTATTCCTCAATATGATGACACAGCCCTTAGTTATACTTTACACTTCGCTGCTGCTTGCCTTTAACGGCTGCACTCCAAAACAGGCTACAACCACACAGCCAGCCGCTTCCGAAACGGAAGTTTCTCCAGAACCAGTTGCCACAGCCAAACCTTTAAGAGTGGGTGCTGAGCGCATGGATCAATACCTATCAAAGCTGAAAGGCAAGCGTGTGGGTGTGGTGGTTAACCAGACCTCTATTGTTGGGGAAACGCACCTGGTGGATACTTTATTAAGCAGAGGTGTAGAGATCAAAACTATTTTTGCCCCGGAACATGGCTTCAGAGGTGAAGCTGACGCCGGAGCACATATCAAAGACGCGAAAGACACGAAGACAGGTCTTCCAATAATTTCGCTGTACGGCGCAAATAAAAAGCCGCAGCCGGAACAGATCAAAGACCTGGATGTCCTGGTTTTTGATATTCAGGATGTAGGTACACGTTTCTATACATACATCAGCACCATGCACTACGTAATGGAGGCTGCAGCAGAAAATAACAAGGAAGTGCTTATCCTTGACCGCCCTAACCCGAATGGGCATTACGTAGATGGACCGGTGCTTGAGAAAGAGCAGACCTCTTTTGTGGGCATGCATCCTATCCCAATTGTGCACGGGCTAACTGTTGGAGAGCTTGCAAAGATGATTAATGGTCAGAAATGGCTAAAGGACCAGAAACAGGCAAACATTACGGTTGTTCCTGTAGCGAACTATACCCACGAAACAGCTTATGTTTTACCGGTGAAGCCATCTCCTAACCTGCCAAACCACCAGAGTATTATTCTTTACCCATCGCTTTGCCTCTTTGAGGGAACAAACGTAAGTGTGGGCCGTGGAACGCCAACGCCATTTCAGGTTATCGGTAGCCCCTACTATACCGGGAGGGGTTTTTCCTTCACGCCTGTGAGTACCCCCGGAGCAACTAACCCGCCTTATAAGGGGCAAACCTGTTACGGCATGGACCTCACACAGCCAAGTGATGCTCAACCTTTCACGCTTTCCTACCTACTGGAGATGTATCAGAACTCAACAGAGAAAGATAAGTTTTTCAATAACTTCTTTGAGAAGCTGGCAGGTACATCAAAACTGCGCGAGCAGGTAAAGTCCGGCAAAACAGAGGCAGAGATCAGAGCCAGTTGGGAGCCTGAACTTTCAAAGTACAAGACAATGCGCAAGCAGTATTTGCTGTACCCCGATTTTAAATAAGACATGAAAAGAGATTTAAGAATAGTGTTTATGGGTACACCGGATTTTGCGGTTCCTACCCTGCAAACACTTGTTGAGCATCATTATAAGGTAGTAGCTGTTATCACGGCACCAGATAAACCGGCAGGGCGCGGGCAAAAGATTCATCAGTCTCCGGTAAAGGAGTATGCTGTATCCCAGAATATTCCGGTTCTTCAGCCAACTAACTTGAAGTCAGAAGTATTTTTGGAGGAGCTACGCAGGTATAATGCCAATCTTCAGATAATTGTGGCCTTCCGAATGCTTCCGGAGGTAGTTTGGGCGATGCCTGAACTGGGGTCCTTTAACATACACGCTTCTTTACTGCCTCAATACCGTGGTGCCGCGCCAATTAACTGGGCAATCATAAACGGGGAAAAAGAAACAGGGGTAACTTCCTTTTTCCTGAAGCACGAGATTGATACCGGTGACCTGATTTTCCAGGATCGTATAACTATCATGGAAGACGATGACTTCGGCACGCTGTACGAAAAGCTGAAGCATAAGGGAGCCGAACTGGCACTCCGGACAGTACAGGCAATTGAAAAGGATGAGGTACGGCCAAAACCACAGGTTACTACCACCGAGACAAAGCATGCACCAAAGATCTTTAAAGATACCTGTCAGATAAACTGGAATCAGCCTGCAGAGCAGGTTCGGGACTTTGTTCGTGGCCTGAGCCCCTATCCTGCTGCCTGGACCCAGCTGCAGGACAAAAATTTTAAAATCTTTAAAGTAGAAGCGTTGGATAATACGGCTTATACTTCTCAACCCGGCTATGTCCACACAGACAATAAAACTTTCCTGCACATACAAACTGCGGATGGAGCCGTATCTGTTTTAGACCTGCAAATGGAAGGGAAAAAGCGTATGCCGATCCAGGATTTGCTTAGAGGCTATACTTTTAATGTCTGAGTTATGGTAAGTATTGTAGTAGCCACAGCAGAAAATAATGTTATCGGGAAGGATAATCAGCTTATCTGGCATCTGCCCGCTGACCTGAAGCACTTTAAAAAGCTTACCATAGGGCACCCGATTCTGATGGGCCGGAAAACTTTTGAGTCAATTGGTAAGCCGCTGCCGGGCCGGACCTCTATTGTCATTACGCGGCAAAAAGACTATGAAGCGGAGGGGTGTATCGTGGTTCATTCTGTTAAAGAAGCCATTGAGCGTGCAAAGCAGCAGGATAATGATGTTTGTGTAATTGGCGGAGCTGAAATTTATAAACAGGCACTTCCTTTAGTTGATACCATAGAGCTTACCAAAGTACATCATACTTTCGACGGTGATACCTACTTTCCGCAAATCAAGGAAGGGGATTGGGAATTAGTTGCGAAGGAAGATCATGAACCGGATGAAAAAAATAAATACAGTTACTCTTTTCTAACGCTAAAGAGGAAAAAGACCTTATCATAAAACATAAAAGGCCGCTGTAGTAGCGGCCTTTTATGTTTTATGATAAGGGACTAGCGTAAGATGTAAATCTTACCATAACCATTCTTAAAGGACTTGTCTCCGATCTTATACATGTGTTTCATACCATCGGCAACCTGGCTCATTACCACGCGGTAAAGGTATACTCCATTGGCTAGCTTATCACCATACATATCTGTTCCATCCCAGGCATACTCCGTTTTGTTATTCCCTATGCGAATTGGTCCGATCTCTTCTTTCATTATCTCCTTTACTACTTTACCTGTTACAGTTAAAATCTGGATCTTCATGTTCTCGGGCACCTCAGCACCGGTTAAGGTAAAGATAAAGTTCGTTTTAGTAGAGAATGGGTTCGGGAACGGATAAAAGTTTGTAATCTTAGAGGCATTTTCCACTTCGAACCTGATGTTGTACGGTGTAACACCAGATGCTCTGCCTGCTGAGTCCTTCGCCCTTACTTCCAGTTTATAAACGCCGTTCTCAAGCCTTTCCGGCTTAAATTCCAATCTGAAGTCATTTTTCTCATCCGCAGGGAAGTACCTTACTTCGGCCGCATTGTTCATCAAGGATATCTCCCGCACTACTTCATTAGGGTCTGTTAGAGTCATAAGCATTGAGGAGGGATCCTGTAAGGGAGCAAACTTATTCTCGTCCTTTAAGGTCACACTAATGAGAGGACTCGGCGACACCAGTTCTCCATCTAAGATATGGATGCCGTCAAATGCTACATCCATGATAGGGTGTAGCTTTGGATTCACATGAAAGCTTACCTCATAAATGTTATTAGCATAATTCTGCTCCGGCAAAATACGTGGATTAACATACATGCTTAATCGGAAATCACCCTCCATAGAGGAAGTTGGCATAGAGAACTCGAAATTGACCGTCTCATTAGCACCTACAGGCTTTATTTTGAAACTTGAAATAACAGGCTCGGAATTATCTCCTCGCACAGTTACCTCTACTGTTACAGAATCACGGAAAGCATTGGACGTGATATTCTGAAAAGCCATCGGTACCTTTATTCCACCTTTCTGCGCCTGCTGCGTCAGCACCTCTCCACCAACCTTTGCCAGATCAGGCATGATAATACCCTCTGGTGCTTCCTCATACAGCACAAACCATTGCTTTAATTGCGGTGCTGTCCGATCCTGCTCATCATTTAAAGTAGCAGATAACCTCAGGTAAGGAAACCTCTTTGCATCAACAGCTGAAAGGTCATGTACCTTTCCATTTACACTTTCTACTATAGTTTGCTCCTGGCCAGCCTTATCAATGCCTATCACTTTTAGTGTATAGGTATCATTACCTGCTTTATAGCGTTCAATGTTGTGGTGCAGAGTCTTCCATTGCATCGAAGGACCTATAAGGGTGGAAGTGACAGTTCCTTTTGGCTGCCGTGAATAAATGATATCATCAAGGATAAGCAGCTGTGAGGTAATCGTTGTAGACCCTCCATCCTCACCTGTTCTTTCGTTGACTGTACCTGGCGTTGCTCCTTTTCGGCCTACAATGGCAAAAGGGTAACCGTTTTTAAGATTGTGAATAAGATTAGAGCCTATCAAACCAAATGCTGCTTTCTGTGCAGCCGTAAAGCTTTCGAAAGGTACTCTGTTCACGCTCATCGCCACAACATGATAGCCTTCTGGCACTGTATTCATGAAAGCAACAATCTTCTCTCTATTGGCAGCCTGGTTAAGGTCCCCAAACTCATAGAGGTAAGGAAAACTGGCACAGAAAGAGGCTCCTAGCTTCTCTACCATCTCCAACGTTTTATCATTCACTACAATTGCAAAAATTCTTGGAGTAGCACTACCTCCGGGATTTCCACAAGCTGCCTCAAAGAGCATTTGTCCATTATAGAAAATACCATGAGGAGGATTTGTATAGCGGGTGTCTCCTCCAACAGTTTTCACGGAAATTTCCACCTTTGTTTTCTGGAACTCCCACTTGACATTCCTGTCTCCTTCGTTTTTAATCTTATCTGTAGATGCTTCGGTAAACTGCCCGTAATGGCTCTGTGACCATCCACCATTAGTCGCTGGCATATACCTGAATGAACTTGTTGTCCAAACTGTGTCCTCACCAGGCTGGTATGTCTGAAAACGAACACGCCAGTAATAGACTGTGCTGTCTGTGTCTACAGCTCCTTTAGGAAGACTTACTTGCCAGGAAGGCAATAGGGCATTCCCTACGGAATGCGACTTCTTAAGGCTGCTGTTAAAGGCCTGTGTGGTATCCAACTCGAAGTAGTAGCCATCTTTGTTCAAAAGAGCGTGGGTTGCCTGCACCTGCAGTTTCACCTCATTCGATTTTACAACTGCATAATCTGCAGGGCTTAGTGCTTTCAGGCCACTAACCGGAAAGAAGTGCTGATATATTGCAATGTTATTTGTCTCATCAAGTTCTTCTACAGCATCAGTACCATCCAACTTAATTTCGAACGAGTTCATCCCTACTGCCGCAAGTCCTTTGTTGCTTAGTGTTAGCTTTACTATCCTGTCGTTTATGATAGGCTCCACCTTGAAAGGCGCTGTGGTCACTACGGTTGAATTATCAGCCAATGTGCGTTTAACTGTTACATACACAGAATCATTGATAGCTTTACCAAGATTTCCTACATTAACGGACACTGTAAAATTCTCTGAAGATGCCGTTACTGGTTCACCATCCGTCCCTTTTACCTCAAAGCTTTTGTTTTTAAAATAATAATCAGGCTTACTCGGGCTGTAGAGCTTAAGAGAAGGGTCACCTTGAAGCGCCATTTCAGTAACCATGGCCAGCGCTCCATCATAGTTTCCGGTTCCGGAGGTTATCAGCATTACGTTCCGGATAACTTCCTGCTGAATCTTGCCTATAGACGAACCATAAAGAGCCGGATCCTGGAACGCTTTAGTGTAAAAAGCTTTAGAATATAAGTTTAGCAAATCAGGAAATCCAGCATCGGTATGCGCAATTAAACCTACAGCGCCTTTATTAGGAGTGTTTAACCAATCTTCACCAAAGGTGATGGTTCCAGATATGAAAGCGTCTCCAACGTTACAGCCGTTCATCAGCATGACTGGGTATTTACCTTCATTCTTATAATTGGTTCCTTGCCCAGAGACAAAACCTATATCAAGATCTGTTGTACCTGGGGAACTGTGCCCAAAAAAAGTAATGAGCGACAAACCTTTATTAAGTTCTTCTGCAATGGATATTGTTTCAACTACCTCACTTACATTTTGTCTGTACTTCTCAATAACATTAGCTCCAAGCAGGGGACCTTTAGCAATTTCTTTATACTCTTTTAACCAGTAAGATATTGAATTTATCTCCTGAAGCGTTTTGCCTCCCCCTAACTGCAAAATATTTTTTCGCCACTCAACGCCTTCTGGTGCAGCCTCATACTGCTTAACCTTATTTAAGTAGTTAATGATATCATCAGGAGATGTGGCAGAAACCCTTCCTGTAGGTATTTTTGGCACAAAATCATTGTTGTGAAAATCGGCAGAAAAGATTATGTCTGAAGCAGGACTACCACCTGTAGGAACCAGATCGATTGACCTGGCAGCGGTACTCCTATAGTTCATGCGCATGAGATCTATTCCTTTACCTAAAATCAACAGATGTTTGTTCCTGGGAGTGGAGGACATAAAGTGCAGGAAGTTCTTTATGGCAAAAGAGGAGAATTCACCATAATGAAACTGCTCCACAAGATCATCTACAAATACTAAAAGAGTATCATAACCACCCCCAGCGGGAGAAGCCCGATAAGCGGCATATTCCTTTGGAGCAGGCATAGATGCTCCACTTGCAGGAGCCATCAGTCGTTTATTCGTTAAAAGGATAAAATTGTGTGCCGCTGGGTCTATTTTTCTGAAAGATACCCTTTGGGCCGGCAGGGGTGTTAGTACAGTATTGGTATTTGCCAGAAAAACTTTGTGGCTCTTTCCATCAGTGCCATCAACAACATAACCCCGCTTGCCATTCACCTCATGTCCAGCTATACGGAATACATTGTTAATATCTGTTATGTCGTAAGCTACAGCTGATGCCGGGGCATTTGAAAACTCAAAATAAGGGCTAACGGTCCTGGATGAATCTGTATAAAAATACATAGAATTCCCCTGGAATATACTTTTCTGGGGGAAAGTAAGAATAGCAAAAGGAACGCTTATCTGATTTCTGGTATCCTCGGCACCGTTCGGAAATGGAGGCAATCTATCAGCTAATGATCTGAGTGTAAAATTACCCTGAGGAGTAATATCAGAGAACTCAGCAACATATTTTGCATACAAATGCCCATCTCCATAGATCCGGTGCCGTGCAATTTCTCTTACTGCATTATTAGCATCAACAATTCTAATGGCAAAATTATGATCTATATAATTTCTGGCAAAGGCACTGTAGTATACCTGAGGCTTAGGCCCCGTTGCTTCTACATTAACGATACCTCCAAGTGTATAGGATTTTTCAAAACGGGAGGTATTTGTTACACGACCTTCTCCCTTATCCATCCAGGGCATGCGCGTATAGCCATCAGACCGTCTTCCCTCATAATAATCTTGAAACCCCCAATAGAATGACTTCTGTAAATGATAGGGCTCAGGAGATTTACCATTGGCCGTAGGATTTACCTCCCGCATGCGCTTGCCTCCTGAGGGATTAATTGTCAGGAAATAAGCGGCTGTATCAGTATAATAACTCGCAAACTTATGTACCTGGTGTGAAGGATCTTTATACAATTCGCTATCTAAAACACCATCATTGCGCTCCCCATAGAACTCAACAAAATCCTGTGCATCTAATCTACCGTCTGCTTCACCAGCTACATAAAGGGGTATTTCTTTCCCTCTCCTGAATAACTGAAAATGCTGTGGGTTTACACTCGATAAGCCAATACTGCTCAGGTAGGCATGGTTTAACCTGTAAAGCCCCGTCTGTACAACCTTAATCTTATAATAGGTTTGGGAGTGGTTGATCCATTCATTACCGAACCGCTGCTGTGCATGAGTTTCAAGGGCAGTAACAGATAACAGCAAAAAAAGGATAAGCCGCTTCAACATTTTATTATCGGGCATTGGTTGGATAGCTTATGGTTGTACTATTAGTTAAAGGAGTAACCAAAAGAGATAATCACAGATGATGTACCACTTCCTGCTATTGCGTTGCTCTCCTTATCATTTACTCTGGACATAGCCAGGTCGAAATTCAGACCTTTTGTAGTGAAACCTACACCAAAATTTGGTTGCATACGTTTAGTGGTACTCCCGTCAAAGCTCTGTGTTTCCTGGTAGTTGTTAAGTCCGCCGCGCACAAACACCGTTTTAGCATAAGCCAATTCTACCCCAACATGCGGGTCCACAGACACTACATCAGAATTCAGCAGTACATTTCTCCTGCCATCAAACGTAAAATCCAGATCTGTAGCCAGGATAGCTGATAGCTTATCATTGAACCGGAACGTTTTGCCTACTCCGAAAACCAGCCGGGGAAGCGTAAGCTCTGCAGTACTTTCCGGCAGGTCATTCCCTGTTTGCTGATAAGCCTCCTCCAGGGCCTCCACATTATGCGTCCAGGCAGTAAAGGTGGTGGTAACATCTTTAGCCATCAGACCGAATTGCCAGGAACCTCTTGTTAATTGAGCGCCGGCGTCTACACCAAAGCCATAGGCATTGGCAAACTCCCCTACATTACGATAAATTATCTTGGCACTGGCTCCTAATTGTAAACCTTCAATTAGTTGGCTGCGGCGGGCATAAGAAACTAACATAGCATAATCAGCCACTGAGAAAAACCTGATGCTGTCATATTGTATGTAGCCATACTCATTCTGCAGACGACGGGTATCTGCAATATCATCCACTGCCAGCCTGATTACCGAAACAGCTAAAGCGCTGTTTGTATCCAGGGGCATCGCAAAACTACCAAAGTCGTTCTTTGCTATGCCGGCAAAAAGCTCAGAGTGCATAAGGGCTATGTTGTATTTCTGCCGCAGGCTAAGCAGTCCGGCAGGATTCCAGTAACCTGCTGTGGCGTCGTTGGCTATGGCAGCCTGAACATTTCCCATTCCTAACGCACGTGCACCTACACCTATGTTCAGGAATTCATTACTATACTTGGGAGTAGCCACCTGTGCCATGGTTGACAGGCTGCCTAAAAGCATAAGTAACACAAAGAAAGAAAGGGTAAATCTGTTCATACTTCTCCGGTAAGCGTTCTGCATCAATTATTATTTAGGCAATTTAAGAAAGACAGTTTAATCCTGAAAATCAACGACTAGCCTTTCCAAAGCTGCTCCTTCAACACCAGCAGCAGCTTTTTAGTTGTCTTTTGCTAAATAATATTTTTATCCAAAAATAGTCAATTATAACCATAAATCTTCAAGCTGATAACCATTAATAAAATCTTCCGTAATAATTTCTTAACAGTACCTTGCTTTACATAGTACCTTATATTATCTTTGCTTCAACATTATAACAGAATCATCATGAAAGTAGAAAACACACAAGTGCAGATGAGGAAGGGAATTCTCGAATTCTGCATACTGGAGATTATCTCTCGTGGTGAAGTATATGCGTCTGACATGCTGGAAGAGCTGACCGCAGCTAAAATGATCGTAGTGGAGGGTACCCTCTACCCGTTACTAACCCGCCTTAAGAACGCGTCGCTTCTAGAGTACAACTGGGTAGAGTCTACCTCGGGTCCTCCACGAAAATACTACAAACTCACCGATACCGGCCGCGACTTCTTAGAGCAGCTCCGCGCTACCTGGTTAGAATTAGTTGACTCCACCGAATTCATTATCCAAAACAAGAAATCTCAGCAATTATGAAAAAGAATATAAGTATCAACTTGCAAGGCATCATCTTCCACATTGAGGAAGACGGTTACGAGCAGCTAAGCAGATACCTGGCTTCTATCAGAACGTACTTCTCTAATTATGAAGATCACGAAGAGATCGTTGCCGATATTGAGGCTCGTATTGCCGAAATTTTCTCCGCCAGACTAGCACCTGGCAAACAGGTTATATCACTAGAAGATGTACAGTATCTAATTGCTAGAATGGGAGATGTTACAGATTTCGAAGTTTTGGAGCCTATGGATGAGGAAATACCTCACACTGCCCCTGGCCCTGAAGCAGAAAATGCCTACACCACCACTGGACCAAAAAAACTCTACCGCGACATCAACCACAAAGTAATAAGCGGTGTGTGTGCCGGTCTGGCAAATTACCTCAAGGTAGATCCACTTTGGATCAGGCTTTTCTTTGTGCTGCTAGTGCTTTTAGGAGTTGTTTCTGCAGGTGTTTCTGCCGCAACAGGCATTATTATTTATGTAGTGCTGTGGATTGCAATGCCTCAGAACGATCACTTACCAGAAACTACTGTCAAAAAACTTTTTCGGGATCCCGAAGACAAGAAACTGGCCGGTGTAGCCAGCGGCATTGCCAAATATTTTGGAGTAGATGTAGCTGTAGTCAGAGTAATCTTCCTGGTACTTATTTTTGCAGGTGGCTTTGGTATTTTGGCTTACATTGTTCTCTGGATAGCTATGCCAGAGGCTGTAACACTTACCGAACGCATGCAGATGCAGGGCGATCCTGTTACACTGGCAGGCATCGAGCAGACGCTGAAAAGCAACCTGAACATGCGCGACAGCAATGGGGAAGAAAGTACATTGGCAAAGATTATCTTACTCCCGATTCGCCTGATCTCTCAGATCATAAACTGGATGGGCAAAGCACTCGGTCCCATCTTGGCTTTCCTGATAACGCTGATAAGAATTGGTGCAGGCGTTATACTTCTGGCTATCTCAATCGGTTTAACCATAGGTTTATTCTCTGCATTCTTCGTTTCACTGGGGCTTATAGAGGAATCTGAGTACCTGGTACTGGGGGATTTCCCGGCTTCTGTGATCCTGAACGGGTTTCCCAGGCTCGGACTGGTGGCAGGTTTTATTGTAGGGCTAATCCCACTCCTACTGTTAATTATCCTGGCTGTCAGTCTTTTAATTAAGCGTACGTTCCTCCGTCCTATTGTGGGTTGGTCAATGTTTGGTGTTTGGCTTGTAAGCTTGTTCACATTAATTGCAACGGCCATGATGTTTAGCAACAATTTCCGCAGGACCGGTGAAGTGATCACAACCAAGACCATACCTGCAGCTGGCTATGAGACCATAGTACTGGATGCGTATGACAACAACCTAGACTACGACAACATCTACATAGACGTGCAGGAGTCTAACGGAAGTGATATTGAGATAATACAACACGCCGAGGCTAAAGGTAAAACAGAGGAGGAAGCGAAAGAAAATGCACAAATGATTACATATCGTGTTGTGCAGCAAGACTCTGTGCTTCGCTTTGACAATAGTTATGAGTTCAAAAAGGGAGCCGTGTTTCGCGATCAGGAATTAGATATCATACTTAAGCTCCCAAAAGACAAGCCGCTTCGCCTGACCCGTGAATTCACTTATATGCTGCCTAGCGCAACATTTATGGAAGACTATAGCCGTGATAAAATTGTGCGCAATACCTGGCAGGTAAAGGGAGATCAACTGGAGTGCCTCACCTGCGCAGCTGACACGTTGGACACAGAGGATTCTGACTACAACACGGGTTACCGCGAAGAGGGTGACTTTAACGTTGATATTAATGAAAGCTCTGTCAGAATTAGTGGAAGTGCATTGTTAAACGACAGTGAGTACAGCTCCAACGTACGCTCTTATGACTACAGAGACTTTAGTAAAGTTGAGATCTCTGGGCCATACCACGTTCAGCTAATACAGGGGAATAACTACAGCGTTAAGATACGCGGTAACCGTAGTGATTTAAAGCACATACAGATTGAAAAACAAGGAGATGAATTATCCATCCGAACTGAGGAACGTTTCTTCAACCTTTTTGATGATAGTGACCCGGTGTTAGTACAGATAACAGCTCCAAACATGAATAATATTGATTTGGCAGGTGCTATAAAAGCTGACATAGTGGGAATTGAAACAGATAATCTGACCATGAGTTTATCTGGTGCCATCAAATCTGTGGCGAATATTAACGTGCGGGACCTGAAGGTTGATATTGCCGGAGCCTCTATTAGTAAATTCACTGGCCGTGCCAATAGATTTGAACTGGATGCAACAGGTGCTTCGGGCATAGATGCTGGTGATTTACGAGCAGACGTTGTTGATGTAGATGTGACGGGAGCCAGTGTGGCTGAAGTATACGCAATCTCTACTTTACGTGCCGATGCTACTGGAGCCAGCCGCATTACTTACCGGGGTAACCCTGAGAATTTGATTACAGACAGTTCCGGGCCAAGCAGCATTAAGCGCAGATGATTCCACCACTAACCATTGCCTTTTAGTATAAAATAAAACTATAAAAAAGACAGAGTCAATTTTGTATATCCTGCAACAAACAATATTACAGGAGAATAGCTGTGCAGCTATTCTCCTGTTTCATTCGGAGTAAGAACCTTAACTACCGTTAACCCCATCTCTTTCCCTCTTTCTCTTAAAAAGGCATACGCATCCTTAAACTCGTTCTTTACCTTTCCTTCTAGAATAGCCTCAGTGAGTAACTCTTTCAACTGCCCCACCTCTTTAGACGGCTTCAAAC
The DNA here is from genome assembly GCF_042684605.1 of Pontibacter locisalis. Classification (NCBI taxonomy): domain Bacteria; kingdom Pseudomonadati; phylum Bacteroidota; class Cytophagia; order Cytophagales; family Hymenobacteraceae; genus Pontibacter; species Pontibacter locisalis. The sequence goes on along the minus strand of NZ_JBHULU010000009.1, from coordinate 69,446 downwards.
CAAAAGTTTCCATAATGATTTCTCCGGTAATCACTGGCTGAAAGTTCCGCAGTTTATCGCTCTCCTCTACCTCTACAAGGCGTTTTTCTACCCTGTCAAAGTTCTGCAGATAACGCTTAACTTTTGTATCATTTTTAGAAGTGATATCCGCACGACAAAGTTTCATAAGAGCATCAATGTCATCACCAGCCTCAAACAACAGTCTACGAATAGCAGAGTCTGTTACGGTTTCCTTTACCAAAGCTATCGGGCGCAAGTGCAGGCGCACAAGCTTCTGCACAAACTTCATGTGTTCATTTAAAGGTAGCTTTAGATCCCGAAACAGCTTTGGCACCATTCGGGCACCCCGGTCCTCATGTCCATGAAAGGTCCAGCCGGCTTTGGGATGGTAACGCTTTGTATCGGGTTTGGCAATATCGTGCATGATAGCTGACCAACGCAGCCACAGATCATCTGAAACTACTGCCACATTGTCCAGCACCTGCAACGTGTGATAGAAGTTATCCTTGTGGGTATTCCCATTTTTTGTCTCTACTCCCTGCAATTCCACCATCTTCGGGAAGATCAGGTGCAACAACCCTGAAGCAAACAGCAACTTAAAGCCATAGCTAGGAGTTGGGGAGAGAATGATTTTATTTAATTCATCAGTTATCCGTTCCTGCGACACTATTTTGATGCGCTCTTTATTATCCATGATGGCATCAAAGGTATCCGGATCAATATCGAACCCTAGCTGCGATGCAAACCTGATTGCACGCATCATTCGCAGCGGATCATCAGAAAAAGTGATACCCGGCTCCAGAGGGGTTCTAATTATCTGGCGCTTCATGTCCTTGACCCCCTCAAACTCGTCTATCAGCTCCCCATAATTCTTTTTGTTAAGGCTGATACCAAGTGCATTTATGGTAAAGTCACGACGCTTAAGATCGTCATTCAATGTTCCCTGCTCTACTTCAGGCTTTCGGGAGTGCTCGCGGTAGGACTCTTTGCGGGCACCTACGAACTCCACTTCCCAATCTCCGGCACGGAGCATGGCTGTACCAAAGTTTTTAAAGATGGAAACTTTTGGATTGTGTGGCAGCTTTTGTGCAACCGTAGCAGCCAATGCAATACCATCACCTACACAAACCACATCTATATCTTTAGAAGGCCTCTTTAGCACCAGGTCCCGCACAAAGCCACCTATCACATAAGCATCAACCTTCAACTCTGCAGCTGCCTCGGCTACCACTTCAAATATAGAATGTTCTGGTAATTGTATCTTATCCATCAGTAAAATTAAACACCTCAGGCTACAGCTTAGCGGCCTGAGGTGCAAAAATAAGGTATTAAATTGAAAGCGTTGTCCTACATTGAGAGCAGACTACTACTCACGAATTACAGTCTGCTTTCCACCAGGCTCAATTTTAACTATACGGGAAGGTTTTGCATCAACCTCTTCGTCCTGCCGCCAACGCACGATATGGCTTACCCGTTCTTTGATTTTGTCAGAGACATCCTTAAAAGAAGCTGCCGCAGGTTCTCCGCTTATGTTAGCTGATGTAGAGACAATTGGCCTGTCTACCTGGCGCACCAGCCTGTGGCAGAATTCATCCTTCGTGATTCTAATCGCTATGCTTCCATCTTCGGCAATAACTTCTTCCGGAAGGTTCTTCGCCCCGGTAAGCACATAAGTAGTTGGCCGCTGTTGCTCCTGAATCAATTTCTCTAATTCTGCCGGCACCTCATTAATATAGTGCCGCAACATATCCAGGTCGGCCATTAACAGGATCATGGATTTGGATTCCTCCCGCTCCTTTATTTCAAAAATTTTCTTCACTGCCTCCGCATTCTCAGCGTCACACCCAATGCCCCATACAGTATCAGTAGGATACAAAATGACATTGCCTAGAATGATTTCTTCCTCGGCTGCCTGTATTTCTTTAATTAATTGACTCATAGTTTTATATCATTGACTGTTAACTGCTGATTGTTATTTTCTGCTCGCAACAATCAACATCTTACTTAATCTCCTGCGTAAGTTCTACCAGCACACCGGTAGCACTCTTTGGATGTACGAAGCAAACCAATTTATTATCGGCCCCTTTCTTCGGTTGTTCATTCAAAAGAGTAAACCCTTCCTTTCTAAGGCGTTCCATTTCAGCGTAAATGTCTTCTACCTCAAAAGCGATATGATGGATACCCTCTCCACGCTTTTCGATAAACTTACTGATAGCACTATCCGGTGTAGTACCCTCCAACAGTTCAATTTTTGTCGCTCCAACCTTAAAAAAGGATGTATTTACATTTTCTGACTCAACAAACTCAGTCTTGTAAGGCTCCACACCTAGCAACTTAAAGTATAAAGCATTCGCCTCGCTAAAGTTTTTTACTGCTATGCCAATATGTTCTACGTTTTTCATTTTCAATTTGTAATTAGTCTAAGTAAGGTTTTTTTGTTAATTTTGCCCCCGATTCAAAACTAATAATTTCTTTAAACTGTTTAGATACAGGACAAAAATTAGAAATTCGACTTATATGCTAACATTACCTATATACCTGGATAACAATGCCACTACGCCGCTAGACCCACGTGTGCTGGATGCGATGATGCCATACATGACTAACATGTTTGGTAACGCTGCTTCCCGTAACCACCCTTTTGGTTGGCAGGCTGAAGAGGCTGTTGATTATGCACGCGAGCAGATTGCCGCTCTTATCAACTGTTCTCCAAAGGAAATCATCTTTACTTCTGGTGCCACTGAGTCAGATAACCTTGCAATTAAAGGAGTTTTTGAAATGTATGCTTCAAAAGGTAACCATATCATTTCGGTTACTACAGAGCACAAAGCAGTACTGGATACCTGCAAGCATATCGAGAAAATCGGGGGCAAGGTTACTTACCTGCAGGTAGATGAGAAAGGTCTTATCGATCTAAAGAAGTTGGAAGAAGCCATCACTGATAAGACTATCCTTATCTCTGTAATGTATGCAAACAATGAGATTGGCGTAATTCAGCCAATCCGTGAGATCTCTGCCATCGCTAAAAAGCACGGCATCCTGTTCTTTACAGATGCAACGCAGGCAGTAGGTAAAATTCCTGTGGATGTTGAGGCAGATGGCATTGACCTGATGGCTTTCTCCGGTCATAAGATGTATGGCCCTAAGGGCGTTGGTGCACTTTACGTGCGTCGTAAAAATCCACGTGTTAAAGTTACTGCCCAGATGGATGGCGGCGGACACGAGCGTGGTATGCGTTCAGGTACACTTAATGTTCCAGGTATCGTTGGTTTAGGCAAAGCTGCTGAAATTGCGAAGCAGGATATGGAGGAAGATACCAAGCGTATCGCTGCCATGCGTGACAGACTGGAGCGTGAACTTACTAAAATCGAAGAGTCTTACGTAAATGGCTCTACGGAGCACCGCCTGCCACACGTGTCGAATATCTCCTTTAAATATGTAGAAGGTGAAGGTTTGATGATGGGTGTGAAAGACCTGGCAGTGTCATCGGGTTCTGCCTGTACTTCTGCTTCTCTGGAGCCATCATATGTACTGAAGGCACTGGGTTTAAGTGATGATCTTGCACACTCTTCGCTGCGTTTCGGCCTGAGCCGCTTCACTACGGATGAAGAAATCGACTTTGCTATTGGCCACGTAAAAGAGGCTGTACATAAACTTCGTGAACTGTCTCCACTGTGGGAAATGTTTAAAGAAGGTATAGACCTGAACTCTATTGAGTGGGCAGAACACTAGGACTTAAATTAAAATTTAGAAGTTAGAAAATTAGAAATGGTATTAATATAGCCTTTCTGATTTTTCACTTCTACCTTTAATTTCCAATTCAAAATTTTTAATTTCTAATTAAACAGAAGCTATGGCTTATTCAGATAAAGTAATCGATCATTATAGCAACCCACGTAACGTAGGTACGCTTGATAAATCAAAAACAAATGTAGGTACTGGCCTTGTTGGCGCTCCTGAGTGCGGTGACGTTATGCGCCTGCAGATTGAGGTAGATGAGAACCAGGTAATCACAGACGCTAAGTTCAAAACTTTCGGTTGTGGTTCTGCAATCGCGTCTTCTTCACTGGCTACTGAGTGGCTAAAAGGTAAGACCGTGGATGAGGCTTTGGCAATTGATAACATGGCCATCGTGGAAGAGTTGGCTCTACCGCCAGTAAAGATTCACTGCTCTGTACTTGCCGAAGATGCGATCAAAACAGCTATCAACGACTATAGAGTGAAAAACGGGCTTCCTGAACTGGAGATGCCTAAGTCTCATCACTAAGAACTAGGACTCAATGGAGTCATCTACAGATGTGCATGTTGAAAGTGCACGCATTCAGAAGCAGATCGAGGACCATTTAGGAATAAGTGGTAACAGTCTGCTTTTTGAATTCAGGCAGATAGACAACAAGCTGCGCCTCGACTTGATTACGGTCAATCCTCGCCACCACCAGTCGTTCCTGTTTCACTCCGAAACAGGATATGACAGGAAAGATGTGCTGCGCAAGATGCTGGACTATGTCCAAAGCTATCGTGATCAGGAGAGTTCATATACCGTGCAATGGATGTCACGCGACGACAAAGAGTTACAGACCTCTTATTTCAGGGCACGCAATATGTACGAAGCACTTGATAAATTATACTATGGCCGAGACATTAACACCATCACTGTCTTTAGTGTTGTGTTAAATCCTGTCTCCTAAAAATAAATATGTTATGATCACAGTTTCAGACAAAGCAAAAGAAAAGGTTCTCAAGCTGAAGCAGGATGCGCAGCTTGATGATAAATTTCGCCTGCGTGCTTCTGTTGCGGGTGGTGGCTGCTCCGGACTATCCTATAATCTTGACTTTGATGATGAAGTGAAGCCAATGGACCAGGAGTTTGAAGATAAAGGGATAAAGGTTGTGGTGGATATGAAAAGCTTTTTATACCTGGCAGGCACTGAGCTTGATTTCTCAGACGGCTTAAATGGCAAAGGCTTTTTCTTTAACAACCCGAATGCTACCCGTACCTGTGGCTGCGGCGACAGCTTCTCAGTATAAACTATTTTACTATAATAAAAGAAATGGCTGCTAATCTCTTAGCAGCCATTTCTTTTATTATATCTTTCTAATGCGCCTTGTAAAGGTCCTTCCGTTAGCATCTTGTAACACCAACACATACATACTGCTGCCTAGACTGGCAACATTCAAAAGATGCTTTTGCTTTAATACCGGCAATGATACCTCAAACACCTTTTTACCCATCACGTCAAACACTGATGCCTGCTTCAGTTCGGTACCTGTTTCACATTCAATATGAATGGTGTCTGACGTGGTAGTAGGAAACACTACCACGTCTTCTCTCGCTCTTTGCCGCATTATGCTGATCACTGGGGAATAGCTATAGCTACCGTCTTCATCTACCTGTTTAAGTCTGTAGTACGATGTACCCGTCAGCGGATTCTCATCTGTATATGCATATTTACTTCTCTGCGTGGTAGTACCATTCCCTTTCTCCATACCAATTCCTTCAAAATGGCGCCCGTCAACGCTTCGTTCAATCACAAAGTAATCGTTTCCTTCTTCCATAGCTGTCTGCCATTGCAGGACCACTTCCCTGTCAGCCACTTTTGCTATGAACTTTATAAGCTCCACAGGAAGTGGTGTAGACACAGTATTTGCTTCTACTCTCCAGGTAAGGCTAACATCGTCAATTGCCAGGCCATGGTCCGCCTCCAGCTCGTCAGAATCTTTCCATCGAAGCATAATAAAATGCCCTGCTGGAATGTTCACAGAGATTGTCTGTGACACATACCTTCTGTTAGCTGCAGCATTACCATCTAAAGCTTTGCCTGTTGTATAAAAGAAGGGGGAAGAGAAGGTCAAGTTCGGCACCTGTGTCCAACCTTTGTCTGATGCAGGAGATAAGTTAAAAGAAGTTCTGTCACCACTAATAGCATACCAGAAGGTAATGCGGTGTTCACCTGCTGTCGAGTTTGATATACGCCATTGCTCTCCTATATAACTAACATCCAGTGCTTGTATGGTAGCCTCAGTATTATTAACCAGCAGTAAGCCGTAAGCAAACTCCCCCTTCTTCAATGAGCTTATAGATCCCAGAGCACGATCTTTCGATGCTGCAGAACCATAACTAAATAAGCCGCCTGTATTACCCGAACCAGTATTTGCTTCAATAAGAGAGTCCGCTACAGTACGCTGTACTGTCCAACCAGGTAAGTAATATGCTCCACTCTTCCAGATATCGGTGTTTGCAACAGGCAGCGCATCGAAGTTTTGGTTATAATGGGAATTATACTTACCCATACTTACCTGTGCAACCGCCCAAGTATTAGCAATGAAAATAATAAGAAGGAGGCACTTAGTGAAAAGAGTAAAATTTGTTATCATATAGTTAAGTACAGTGCAATGGCTACAGTCGATCTCTTTACCTGCGGCTTTAGATTAATGCACCAACTTACGTATTCTTACTTAAGTTCAATTTTCTCCTTTTATTTAACAGAGAACATATAAGTATGTAACCAATAAAAAGGAAAGCCTGCTTCTTTAACAGAAGCAGGCTTTCCTTTTTACAAAATTTACTTACTAATAAGCTCTTCCGGCTTTATTTTCTACAAAATTCATAAAGGCTCTGTTTACAACACCTGTTCCGCCAGGAGTAGGATAGTTTCCTGTAAAGTACCAGTCTCCTTTATGGTTAGTACATGCCAGGTGCAGGTCTTCTATTGTTTGGTAAATTACCTCTACATCAGCATGCACCTCTGGCGCCTTAACGATTTCAGATACTTTTCGGGAAATCTCAGTGGCACTAAACTGATCATAAAGCTTCTGCGCAAAATTCTTTTCATAAAAGGCGGATGTTTCCTGTGCTTCTACACACTGTTGGTACACCTCTTGCAACATACCTTCCTTACCATTGTCTTTTAGCAGCCCTAACAACGCTCTGAATGCTACGAACTCTTTCATCCTTGACATGTCAATGCCATAGCAATCAGGATAACGGATCTGAGGAGCACAAGAAACAATGATAATCTTCTTTGGCTCCAGCCTGTCCAGCATCTTAATAATGCTCTTCTCTAAGGTCGTACCGCGCACAATCGAATCATCCAGCACAACAAGTGTATCTACTCCTTTTTTGATAACCTCATAAGTAGTATCATAGACGTGCGTAACAAGATCATCACGGCTGTTATTATCCGTAATAAAAGTCCGCAGCTTAGCATCCTTAATAACTAACTTGTGTGCCCTTGGTTTATACTGCAGAATTTCATCTAGTTCATCTTCTGTCAGTTTGTTATTCAAGATCGCCTTCTTCCGATAGCCCCGCAGGTAATCTTCTATTCCCTTCATCATACCAAGCCAGGAGGTTTCAGCTGTATTCGGGATATAAGAGAACACCGTATCCTTCAGGTTATAATTGATCGCCTCTAAAATCTGTGGGCAAAGCAATCTTCCCATGTTCAGACGCTCGTTATAAATCTCAGGATCATTACCGCGAGAGAAATAAATGCGCTCGAAACTACAGGAAAGCTTCTCTCCTTGCGGTAGAATTTCTTTCATGTCCGGGTTACCTGCTTTATCCACAATCAGGGCATGTCCGGGTGAGATTTCTTTAATCTGGCTGTAATCAATATCAAAAGCGGTTTTAATAGCAGGCTTTTCAGAGGCTATAACCACAACTTCATCATCAGCATAATAATATGCAGGACGTATCCCATTAGGATCACGGACAACAAAAGCAGCACCATAGCCTGTTAAACCTGCCATGGCATAACCACCATCAAAATCCTTACAGGCACGTTTCAGAACACGCTGAAGATCCAGGTTACTTTCAATCAGACCTGTTATTTCTTTATTGGTGAAATCGTTTTTATAGGAGTCGAAGAGCTCCTGATTTTCCTCATCAAGGAAGTGCCCGATCTTCTCAAGCACAGTAGTGGTATCTGTTTTATGCTTGGGGTGCTGACCCAGCTCGATCAGCTTTTGAAATTGCTCATCTACATTGGTCATGTTAAAGTTTCCGGCAACAGCTAAGCTTCTGCTACGCCAGTTATTCTCACGTACCATCGGGTGGCAATTGTCTACGCTGTTTACACCATGCGTACCGTAGCGGAGGTGTCCCAGGTAAACATCTCCCAGAAAGGGCATGTTTTCCCAGATCCAGGCAGTATCCTCTGCACGTTCCGGATGATCTTCTTTCAGGTTTTTAAATTCCTTTCCAATCTTACCGAAGATACTGTCAATCGCACGGTTCTTTACGGAGCGAAAACGATTTATATAGTCGATACCCGGCAGAGCATCAATCTTAATGCTGGCAACTCCCGCACCGTCCTGACCACGGTTATGCTGCTTTTGCATTAGCAGGTACAGCTTGTTAACGCCATACATAGGAGTGCCATACTTCTCTACATAATATTCGATCGGTTTTCTGAGCCTGATCAGGGCAATGCCGCATTCGTGCTTAATAGAGTCGCTCATGGTGCTTTTATAGTGTCTGTGCCAACAATTGTTCAATCCAGTTCAGCAGCAGTTCCGGCTTAAAGAACAGAACCAGCAACGGAACAGCAAACAACGTCAGCAGCAGTTTATTCGACAGTGAAATAACTAAATTTTCTTCTCTATAATTCCCTTTAAGGAAAAGGTAGTAAGGAATTTTGATGTAATAGAACAGAGCAACGCCGGTAAGTAAGACTCCTGTTACCAGCAGCACCAGCAGCATGGAGCTGTTACTTAGACTATATGCTTCCCAAATGTTGGTAAATATGAGCAGTTTCCCCATAAATCCTGCTAAAGGAGGCAAGCCTGTTAGTGAAAGAAGGTATAGCAACGCCATCACTCCCATAAAGGGGTATACTTTGCCCAGACCAGAAAATTGTTCCAACTCCACTACATTCAGCTCATCCTCAAAGATCTGGAGAAACAGAAAAATGCCAAAATTCATGAACAGCAGCACAGTCAGATAAAACAGTACACTTGAACTGTATCCTGTACCAAATGCAAGTAGTGCCGCCAACAGAAACCCAGCATGCGAAACAGAGGAGTAAGCTAAAAGCTTACGGGGCACCTTTTGCCAGATGGCGGTAAAATTACCAACAACCAATGTAACAACTGCCGCTATTGCGAAAAACAATTGTACATCTGCAAAAGCCAATGGCTCTGCAAATACGGTTATGAATCGTAGAATTACGACAACTCCAGCCATTTTAGGCCCAGTGGAAAAAAGGGCAACAATTGGCATTGGTGCACCCTGGTACACATCCGGTGCCCAGAAGTGAAAAGGTGCTGCTGATATTTTAAAGAAGAGGCCGGCAAAAACAAGTACGGCAGCTATTGTTACCAAAAGTGGATCCGCCTGCAGCAAGCCGAGTCCAAATGCTTCAGAAGTAAAATTAAGAGTACCTGTAAAGCCATAAAAGAACGACATGCCATATAGCATTACTCCTGCCGATAAGGCACCATAAAGAATGTATTTTATAGCAGCCTCTACTGACCGGCGATTTTCTTTAAGAATCAGGGTAAGAATGTAGGAGGCTATCGATACGGTTTCGATGGAGACAAAAACCATCAACAGGTTAACAGACTTTGCCATCAGGTTCAGCCCCAGCACCAGCATTAAAATAAGTCCGTAGTACTCCCCGTGGCCGTACTTTAATTTTTCTAAAGGTTTGTTTAATACAGACAAAAGTATGGTGAATATACCCGCTGCACTAAAAAGTATACCCGCGAATTGTGCTAGCCCATCTGATAGCAGCAGGTTCAAAAATGCCCCACCATCGGAAGCATAGCCCCCAAGTATTTGAATGACCAGTGTGGCAAATAAGCCACTCAGTGCTATCCATGGTAGCAGCATCTTTATTGTTCTTGACCTGAAAAGGTCAAGCGTAACAAGCAGAAGGAAGAAAACTGCCAGCATAAACTCTGGCAGCAAGGAGCCTGCACCTGCTATAAGGGCATCAATCTTTTCGGATAGGTATAATGCCTGCTCGTTCACTTATGGGAGAATAGAAGATAAAACTAAATTTAGCTGCTCCTGCCCATTCTGAAGTACCAATTCAGTAAAACCGGCTACCGAAACTCCTATTTTATCTAACAGCAGGTGTGGGAATATACCGAAGAGTAAAGCCAGAGCGGCTAATGGCACAAGCATCAGGTATTCCCGCAGGTTCATGTCGCTTATCAGAGCTTTTCCTCTTAGGTCCGGAAAAATCCAGTATTTCCCGAAGAACATACGCTGCAATGCCCACAGGTAATAACCTGCTGATAGCAGAAGGCCGAACACTGCCACCACTGTAAACCAACGAGGCAACAAGCCATTGACATCCGGTGCACTAAAGCCACCTACCAACACCAGCAGCTCTGAGATGAAACCTGAAAAACCCGGCAATCCCAAAGAGGCAAAGAAAGCGATCACCACAAATGAAGTATAAGCTGGCATCCTGCTGGCGAGTCCCCGGAAATTGAGTATCATTCTGTCATGTGCCCGATCATAAATTACCCCCACCAGCAGGAAAAGCATAGCAGAGATGATACCATGACTGAACATCATAAAAATGGCACCATTCACACCCTCTGTTGTAAGGGAAGCCAAGCCTAGTAATACAAAGCCCATATGTGAAACCGACGAGTAAGCAATCAGCTTTTTCAGGTCGTTCATGGCGAGTGCACAGAATGCACCATAAATTATAGAAAGTACTCCCAAGCCACCTACAAGTGTAGAAAAATAAGCTCCCGCATCCGGAAAAACAGGGTAAACAATTCTGATCAACCCATACCCTCCTACTTTTAAAAGTATGGCGGCCAGTAAAACCGAAATCGGGGTTGGAGCCTCCACGTGTGCATCAGGCAACCAGGTATGCACCGGCACTGAGGGTACTTTGATGGCAAAGCCTGCAAAAAGCAACAGGAAAGCGACAAACCTGATCGGCAGATCCCATAGAACTACGCCTGAAAGGGAGTGCAGAAAGCTGCCAGGAATGAAATTAGCAGATTCCATCATGGCCGGAATACTAAAGGTACGCACCATATCAGAGCTGCTTATTGCGCTTTGCTGTAGTAGCCGTTGTACCTGAACAATAACTTCCGATGATGCAGGTTTACCTGAATCAAGCAGTTCCAGTTGAAGTGCCGTTGCCTCCGGATCTATAACTGAAGTGTAAAGCCCGATCATCACGATCAGGATGAAAAGAGAACCTACTAAAGTATAAATGAAGAATTTTATGGCTGCATATTCCCTCCTCGGACCACCCCATATACCGATCAGAAAATACATCGGCAGAAGCATAAACTCAAAGAACAGGTAAAACAGGAAGAAGTCAAGAGCCAGGAAACAGCCCATTACACTGGTAAGGAGGAGCAGGTAAAGCAGGAAGTATCCTTTGATATTTTTCGTGATGGTCCAGGAAGATATGACACCAATCACACCAACAATTCCTGTCAGGAGCACCATGCCCACACTTACACCATCTACCCCAACAAAATAATCGATTTGTAAACGGCCCAGGCTTCCAAGTGGAAATCCAATCCAGTTTAGCTTCTCCACGAATTGGTAGCCAACCTTTCCGTTAGCAAAGGCACTTCCATCAAAGGTGAAATACAGAAACACAGCCAGCCCCAACTGTATTACTGCTCCCAGCAAAGCTAAGGCCTTTATGGGTTTATTCAGGTGTGAGGGCATCAGCAGTACAACAAGCGCTGCTAACAGGGGTGTGAAGATGAGGCCACTAAGTATAAAATCCATCAACTGTGTATCTTGTTGATCTTTATTTCCTGATCATTAAATTTTCTATTCGGCATCTGGATATGATCCTCTTCCGATACTTTATCCTGCCATTCCCAAACCACTTCTCATCCGTGCTTCGAAATTAACATCAAAACAGGACGATGTATAGTATTATCAAAATAAATCCGAAAAGAGAGTATGCATAATAAGATTGCACCTTACCATTCTGCAAATTCCGGCCTATCCAGCCAACAGCTTTTGATAGACCACCAATCAGCCACACCGTTCCATCCACAACCAGCCTATCAAACCAAGCTACAATCTTAGAAAATACCACCACCCATTTGCTGCTGTAGTCCAGGGTATAATCTATCATTCGCTTATCTACTCTGTATAAACCACGGGCCAACAGCAGAGCCGGGCGCACGAAAGCTTTGTTATAGAAAACATCAAGATAGAAATGATTATATGATAACCGCGCAACAGAGCTTTTGGGCTCCTGCTGCAACAGCTCGAGAGCAGTTTTCCTGTTATACCTAATTAAGGCGAGAACTATACCTGCCAATGCCAACATGGCGGAAAGCACACCAATAATAATATGAATTACATGATTACCCTCATCCTTAAGCATAACAGCCTCCACAAACCTGTTTGAAAGCAGCGCCTTTACAGGCAATAGTATGTTTAAATGAATACCCTTCACAACCCAACTGTCACTGAAACTAAGAGGGTTTAGCGAAAAGAAAATACCGAGGGAGAGGAGACCCAGCAAAATCACAGGCAGTGCCATCACCCGCTCCACTTCACGTTCTGGGGCTAGCCTTAAGCTACGCACATCAAATGGAAGCCTGAAATCGCCAAAGAAAATAAACCACATGTGCCTGGTCATGTAAAAGGCCGTTAACACCACCACGACAAAACCAGTTATTGGCACCAGATAATACACGCTGTTACCATTTGCACTCATCGTCTGTGCCCAGGCCCAGGTAACGGAAAGTATAGCATCTTTAGATAGAAACCCGGAGAACAAGGGAATGCCAACCAGAGAGGCAGCAGCCAACAGGTAAGTGTAAAACGTGAGCGGCATTGCCTTGCGCAGGCCTCCCATATTGCGTATATCTTGTGGATCTATGTGTTCTGCCGGATGGGCAACATGCAGTCCCCGGTGCATGGCATGAATGATAATGCCTGCATTCAGGAAGAGGGCAGCTTTGAAGAAAGCGTGGGTCGTCAGGTGAAACAGGGAAGCATCGTGCGCGCCGGTTCCCATGCCCATCACCATATAGCCTAATTGAGAGATGGTCGAAAAAGCCAGGACGGCTTTGATGTCATATTGTGTAAGTGCGGCAAGCGCACCCAGTAAGGCAGTAACAGCGCCTACAACAGCCATAACAGTTAGCGCATCAATTGTAAAAAAAGCGTAGCAGCGAGCCAACAGGTACACACCTGCCGCTACCATGGTGGCCGCATGAATAAGGGATGAAACTGGCGTGGGCCCCTGCATGGCATCAGGAAGCCAGACCTGCAACGGAAACTGTGCTGACTTACCCACACAACCCATAAATAATCCCAACCCTGCCAGTGTTAACATAACCGGGCTAAGCTCTACTACCCAAGGTTGCTCATAAAGCGTGTAACGAAGGACGAAGCCATTATCCGCCCAGATACCGGTGCTGATCAGGGAGCGAAGAGCCTCCAGATCAAAGGTGCGGAAGTAAGTATAAAAGACAAACAGCCCAAGCAACAGCCCAATGTCCCCTACTCTGTTCACCAGAAAAGCTTTTTTGTTTGCTGCAATAGCTGCAGGTTTATGGTACCAGAATCCGATAAGCAAATAGGAAGAGAAGCCCACCAGCTCCCAGAACATGAACAAAAGGAGCAAGTTATCCACCAAAACGATACCGAGCATGCTGAATGTAAACAGCCCCAGGTAAGCGAAATAACGACTGTAACCCTTGTCGCCCTGCATGTAGCCTACCGAGAAGAGCTGCACCAGCAGGGAAATGAAGGTAACAATTACCAGCATCAAAACAGCCAGATTATCGAGCAGGATGCCGGCAGTAAAGTTTGCGACAGAACCGGTAATAGATGCAATACTGAACCAATTGGTGCGGGCATGGAAGGTAGTTACATTCCATGTTTGCAGGAACAGCCATACAGCCACTCCAAAAGCAAGGGCTGTTATGCCAATAGCAAGCCAGTCGCCTTTCCTAGGCAAGTACCTCCCGAAAAAGTATAAAACTGCAAAAGCCAGGAGAGGCAGAAACAGCACCACCATTGCAGTTGTAGTCTGCGGTGTGCCAGCTAAAGGCTCTAATAGTGCGGATAGCTCCAAGTTATACTTCGTAGTTGCTGCTTTGGGTCCTACAGCAACAGCTGCAGGTTGTAACAAGCACCAAAGTTAAGGATTAAGAACTAAGATTTATAGGATTTAAGGATTAATAGAAGAAGGCAGATATTCAGAAAGCATAATAGCAAGTACAAAGAGCCTTCCAAATGTACTCAAGTAGCGCTTTACCCAATTTATACCCTACTCCTTACCTACTATCTGATTTAAATTAGCTGTTTTGAAGTGCTGGTACACGCGCAAAACTATAGCCAGCGCAACGGCAGCCTCTGCGGCTGCGACCACAATAACAAATAAGGAAAACATCTGCCCCTGCAGCAGCAGTGGGTCATAGCGGCTAAAGGCAACCAGGTTTAGATTGGCTGCATTAAAAATCAGTTCTATCCCCATCAGCACTACTACCGCATGTCGTTTGGTTATAACGGCTAAAATGCCCAGACTAAACAAGATTGCGCCCAGCAAAAGGATATGTTCTATTGGAATCTGCTCCATTGGTTATACTTCCTCCTTTTTATCTGTGGCAACATAGGCAGCTCCAATAAGGGCAATTAACAACAGCAGAGAGGCTAATTCAAAAGGAACCACAAAATCAGTCATCATTTTGATACCTATACTTTGCACCGTACTCTTCCCCTGCCCCAGCACATTTGTGTCTGCAATTTGAAGCCAGGGCAAAGCGCCAACATTAGCTTTTATTATGGCGTAGCTTAACCCGATTAAGATCAGCCCAGCCACAGTAGGGCCCCACACGGTGTTTGTATTTTCCGAAAGAACCGACTTATCACTAACACGGCTGCTAAGCATAATACCAAACAGGATTAACACCAACACCCCACCCACATAAACCATTAACTGTGTTACAGCCAGGAAATCAGCAAAAAGCAATACGTATATCCCGGCAATGCTCAACAGCGTTACCAACAGCGAGAAACCGGCATACAGCAGGTTGCGTGTCAGCACCATGTAAATTCCAGAAATTACTGCCAGTGCAGCAAAGATGTAGAAAAGCATTCTCTTTATTTTATGATCCTGAAATTAACCCTGCTGTTTCCTGGCTGCCAAAGCCGCCGCCTTTGCAGCTGCCATTTCTTCCTGCTGCTTAGCAAATAGTTGCTTCTTTTCCTCTGCCTGTTCCGGTGTTAAATCTGTGAAATGATAGATCATATTTCTGATATCCACCTCCGGGAAATCATATACAGGTGTCATGGTAAGGCAGTCCGTAGGGCAGACGGTAGTACAAAGGCCACAGTAACAGCATTTAGCCATGTCAATATCAAATACCGGCGCATAAAGACGCTTTTTTGTACCATCAGAGGTAACACCAATGTCTTCAGTGGCCTTCACTGATTCAATCGTGATGCAATTAACCGGACATATCTTTGCACATAGGTCACAGACGATGCAATCATCTATTTCATTATGCAACCGATACCTGCCATTATCCGGCACTGGAATAGCCTCATAAGGGTACTTCAGTGTCACCAGTCCATCTGGCTGTTTAAAATAATTATCATGTGACACGTATTCTGGAGTACGGCGATTCCCGGCTTTTATAAAATGTTGCCAGGTTAAACGCATACCGCTCAGCAGCGATTTCACCACATCCCAAAATCCGTTTTTATGTTTTAGGGTTTTCTCCACAACTCTAATTTAAATCATTAAAAGCCGCCAAATGCCCGCTAGGAGCACAACACCTAAGGCCACTGGCGTTAGCACTTTCCAACACAGGTGCATAAGCTGGTCCACACGCAGGCGGGGGTAAGTCCAACGAAGCCACAGTTGCACGAACAGCAGTAAAAACGTTTTGGACAATAGCCAAAAAGCTCCCCAAAGAATACCAGAAAGCTCTCCGACAGTACCTGTCGTCCAGTAGGCAAGGCTAACCGGGCCTAAATTTGGGAAAGGGGTATTCCAGCTCCCCAAAAACAACACTACTGCAACCAGGCTAACCAACACCATCATGCTGTACTCCGCCAGAAACAGCACAGCAAACCGGAAGCCCGAATATTCCACATGAAAACCTGCCACCAATTCCGACTCAGCCTCTGGGATATCAAACGGAGCACGGTTACTTTCTGCCAGCGAAGCGATAAAATAAATTATGAAAGCAACCAGCAGCATTGGTGCCCGGAAAATATTCCAGGTCGTAATACCTCCGATTGTAGTGGTATTTATACCCAGATCACGAATTCCAAACAGCCAGTTCATTTCGTATTCCATCCCCGGAAACCGGTTCATAAGTGCGCCCTGCTGGTAACTTATCTCCTGGAAGTCCAATGACTGACAAATCATCACGGCAGAAAGTATAGCCAGGCCAGCCGGGATCTCATAAGATACAATCTGCGCTACGGAACGCATAGCTCCCAGCATGGCAAATTTATTGTTTGAGCCCCAACCTGCCATCAGCAAACCCACTACATCCAATGATATAATGGCAAGCAGGTAAAACACTCCTATACCGATTCCGGCAGGTACTAAAGATGGCGTAAAGGGGATAACGGCAAAACCTGCAAATACAGCAGCAAAAATCAGAACAGGTGCCAGCTTAAAAAGAGTTTTATCGGCAGCGGCAGGTACTATGTCTTCTTTTTGCAGCAGCTTAAGCACATCCAGGGCAGGCTGCAGTGAGCCATAAGGCCCTGCTTCTGTTGGCCCTAACCTGTCTTGCATAAAAGCCGCCACTTTTCGCTCTGCATAAGCTAATACAATGACTATCAGCAGCAGGGCAGCAAGTGTAAGCAGGAAAGCGAGCATAGGCAATTAGTCTTCTTTGTCAGTACAAATGTAGGGTTTTAATTTGGAGAATTGAAGGCAGTAAATAAGGATGGTGGCAGTTTATTCAGGATCTCTTATATTTACAACAATCCATCTTCTAAAACTCATCAACGTAGCCTACTTCATGGAAAAGAACCTTGCTTACGTAGCTCTACTATTGCTTCTCATTATTCCGGTTAGCCTAAAGGCTCAGGAGGTTATATCACGCCTGGAAATCAAGGAAAAGGAAACCTATGTTGTAGGTCCTGACAATGTCTTATTAGTAGACACATTAGTGATGCACGACAAGGCTGTGATACAATTCAATCCTGGCTTGCCTGCCTTCATAGGTGTAAACAATGCCTACGTAGGGAAGAGCTGCAAGCTTGTTACCAAGGGATTAGATGGGTCATTTAGAAGAGTCGGAATCTATGGCTCAAATGGTCATGATGGGGACCCTATTGAGATGGATATACATTTTGAGGCCTTAGGAAGCTTAACCATAGATACACGAGGCGGCAATGGGGACAATGGAGAAGATGGGACCGCAGAAAGAGTATCATCTACTAAAAAAACAGATGGGGATGGTACCTACCAAGCAATCTCTTCCGGATCTCCCGCACGAGCAGGAGGTGCCGGAGGCAATGGTGGGAATGGAGGCAACATAACGCTTACCTACAGTACAGAGGGATTTATTCCCAACTTCAACCGGCATCGCAACATGCATACGATCATACTTCTCTATAAAGGTGGCAAGGGAGGAAAGCCAGGCCGATATGGCAAAACAGAGGGCAAAGAAGGAGTGGACGGGAAAGTCAAACTGAACAATAAAAATCTAGCTGCAGCTCAGTAGAGCTGATGTCTTGGTGGGGCTGCCCTACCTAAGCAATAGGACACCACTGTGCTACCAAAATGCTATATTTAAAGAGAGATAGAAATTAAACTGTTATTTCTATCTCTCAACCAGGTGCGGAACAAACTGGGACATATTCGTAATTATTCCTTTCTCACGCCTAAAGCCGATAGCGCAGCCCTCTCCGGCCCAAAAAACGCCTGCCTGGTACTGAAAACCTTTATCATCCATGGGTAGTTCGCACCAGCGCTGGAACACCTGTTGCTGCGTGTTATACTCGCCCTCCTTTTTTAAGAGGCTCACTTTTTTATCTACTACCTCTACGCTTTGTCCTTCACGGCCAAAGTATGGCTTCCGGATATACTTGCCACTTAAGGGCTCCAGGTCTGTTTCTAATAGCAATGGGTGGTAGGGGTAAGCTTTCCAAAGCCACACCAGCATACCTTTGCTCTGAAATAATAAACTATATGCTGGATTAGCGATAACCACAGTACGCATTTTTGAAAGCAGCGTCAGCTGTTCTAATAGCTGTGGTTCTTCCCATGCAATCTGCTCCCAGGGTAACAGCTTAAAGACAAATGGAAACTGCCGCCATTGTTCTTCACTAACCTGTGCCCATACTCCTTTCTCATCACCTTCTGTAGAAACACTTATTTGCTCCACAGGACAAAGGTGCGCCTCAAAGCCCGCCTCCTGAGCCGCCTGAGCTATCACGGAGCAATTCGTCTCATCCTCGGCACTGCCACCAAGGTAGGTTAGCAACAAGGCAGGTGCAAGATCATCATTTTTAATCCGCCAGGTTCTTAGCTGCTCAACCAGTGCCTCGTATAAGCCGGAATATTGATTTGCCTCATTTTTACCAGCGGCCGCCAGGCTTGCCCATTGTACTACCGCCGTTTCAGGTATAGAGGTAGCTGTATCAGCATTAAATTCCAGAAGTTTTGGCCCGTCCGGAGTTTGAGCTAAGTCAAAACGCCCATACAAATGCCAGTGCCTGTCGTCGTTCCACGACTGACGCACCAGCGGCCATAGGTTTTCAGGAATTCCCAGAATGTTTAGAAAGGCATCAGGCAAATCGTCAGGCACAGCCTGCACCATCATGTTGTAAAGTGTATCAGCAGCCTCTAAAAGCACGTCAGCTTCCGTTTCGGCTAAAACGATAGCCTCGCCAGGTACATAATTAGCGCACCCGTCCTCTACACACCACTCCCAGCCCAGGCCACGGACAGCAGCCTCCACGTCGCCTCGGTGCACTACTAGTTTTACCGAGCCTCTCTCTCTATTTATCATGTTTAAAAGCAGTGTTTAAGCCCCTGCACCACCAGAACGCCCTCTGAAAAACCCACTCCTGCCCGAACGTGGTGCAGTCGTTCGCTGGCGGTATGTCTGTACATCCTGCCGCCAGGCATTTGTGTTGTTCATGATATTAGGGTTAGCATAGTATCCTGACCGCGGAGCCATGTTGCGTCCTGCCATATATCCCAACGCACTCCACCAGAGCACATTTCCCATTCCAAAGCCACCCTGCTGATACCTCTCCTGATTCGCAGCCAGATTCTGAAGCTGATTCTCCAGTTCAAGCCCTTGTAAGGTATCTACGCGCCCATCGTTGTATTTCAAAATTGCCATGCTATTACCGGGAGCAGTTGTTCGTTCATCAGTAATTTTCCACTGACCAGAGGTTTCCTCTGTCATCTCAGTTATAACTCCATCCGGAACAGGCACCTCGCTATCAGCATTCCACTCATCTTGCCGGCTGTTACTTTCACAGCCTGTTAAACCCATGCAAGCAGCAGCAGCCACAATAAATGCGTTTCGCTTAAAATCACCTATGGTCAGGTATCGCTTTTTCATAACAAAAATTCTTAAGGGGTACACTTTGTACGGCAAACCAAAAGAGTACAGCCCGATTTAAATGGAGATTGGGCACTTTAGCTGCTAGAGCCGTATAAAGAAAATACTATACTATAGCAATTTGCTGTTGTAATACTATATCTACTCCCAGAGAGGGTAATGCTCCAGGTGAACCTGCCGCTTAAAGAAAATACGGGTGCTTTCCTCGAAAGAGCGGGTAAAATCCGATACATAAAAATGGTGCTCGCCAATTAACTTTTCTGCAGCCAGTCCATTACTCTCCAAATAGCTCTTCACATGCTGTGCCACAATCTGGCTTGCATCCAGCACATCTACCTCTCCTTTATAAAACCCTTCTATTTGCTTTTTAATAAGAGGATAATGGGTACATCCTAAAATAAGAGCTTCGATACCAGACAAGTCCGGATCTGACAAATAGGTGTGAATAACGCTCTCAGAAATAGAATCATTAAAAAACCCCTCTTCTATCATTGCGGCCAAAAGTGGCGTGGCATGCGATTTCAACTCAATATTTAGGTTCAGTTCGTCAACCTTCTTCCGGTATACATTAGAGTTAACCGTCTGCTTCGTGCCAATGAGACCAATTGTTTGGGAAGGATAGGTTTTCCCGATGTGGTTTACTATCGGATCAATTACATTCAGTACTTTCGCTTTACTGCCTACATATTCTTTTACCAGATCATAAGCCGCCGCGGAAGCAGAATTACAGGCAATCAGAATTAATTTGCAATGCTGTTTGATCAGGAGGTTGCAGATTTTTACTGCATAAGCCTGTATAGCCGCAGTAGATTTATCTCCATAAGGCAAATGTGCAGTATCTCCAAAATAGATAATGCGCTCATGCGGCAACACATCAATAATTGCCTTAGCCACAGTGAGTCCCCCAATGCCACTATCAAAAATCCCTATTGGGCGGTTTGTTATATCTGGTGCCATAAGTAGCGAATTTATATAAAATGGGGCAAAAACAACGTTAACCCGCTAAATAAGTACGTTTACAAAAAAATTTGACGCAGTATGAATGTTAAGGACAGCAAATTAGTTATATCAAAGAGCCTTATACTGCAACCTGTGTTACCAAAATATTATTTTTGTTAAATTATTTGTTGTTTAAAATCTATATCTTTAATTTAACATTTATTAAATCACCCTGACTTATTTTCCGTAGGTGAGCCTGCTAAAGGCTAAATGCAATGATTTAAATTAACCTTACCCGACCCTTAACTTAAACCTATATGCAAACTGCCCTTACCGTACCGAACCCTACTGTTCAAAGGTCATCTTTGTATGGCAGTTTAGCAACTCGTTTTGTTTCTTTCCTGGTAGACACTTCTCTGCTCATTTTCTGGTATACTATAATTCTTTACTCTACCGTAAATGAGCCTCAGCAACTTTATACCTGGAAAGAACTCTTTCACGATAATACGATGAGTTCTGCTGAGGTATGGGTAATTATTCAAACATTGTTCTTCAACATTTACCTACCTGTCCTGCACTGGTTGTACTATACCCTACTGGAGTCATCGCCAAAGCAAGCTACTATCGGTAAGTTTACGTTAGGCCTCCGGGTAACTGACCTGCGTGGCAAACGAATAAGCTTTGCTCAGGCTAACCTGAGGTATTTCTCTAAGATTATATCCGTCATCCCTGTTTGCCTTGGATTCCTTCTTATTCTCTCTACCAGGCGCAGGCAAATGTTACACGACTATATAGCACGCACAGTGGTCGTTACAGACTAGCCATTCACTAAAAAAATTGCACTGTTTTAACACCACTACATACTCCTTCCGTATAAAAGAACATAACAAACAATTGAAAGGAGGATTATTATGAGATTTATTCCAACCCGTTTTCACGGAATTTTGGACTATATAGTTGGACTGGTATTAATTATTTCGCCGTGGCTTTTTGATTTTTCGGATGTCAGTTATGCTACCTGGACGATAGTGGCTGCTGGTATATTGATACTCTTACAGACTATCTTTACCGATTTTGAGGTAGGTGTGATACATAAGATACCAATGCAGACGCATTTAATGGTTGACTTTGGCTTAGGTGTTATACTGGCGCTATCCCCATGGATGTTCAATTTTGATGAAAGGGTATTTATCCCGCATCTAATCGCTGGTATTTTTGCCATTCTGGCATCTTTAACTACTCACCGGGTTCCAAGTAGTTCCTACATGGCAAAACATCCGCACCAGGAAACTGTACGTTAAAAAAATTAAAGCTCTTTTAAACAGGCTGACCCAAAAGGTCAGCCTGTTTTTCTTACTGCGGCTCTTAAGATTAAATGCTAAATTTGCATATGAATTATCTATCAGCAGAAAATATTTCAAAAAGTTTTGGCGACCGCTGGCTTTTTAAAAACCTGAATTTCGGCATCAGTCAGGGCCAGCGAATAGTATTGGTAGGCGTAAACGGCTCGGGTAAAACAACTTTACTTAATGTTTTGGCAGGTAAATTACCCCCGGATGAAGGGAGCGTTAGCGTTAGGAAAGAAATTAGCATCGGTTACCTGGGCCAGAATCCTGAGTTAGATGAGGAACAGACAGTGCATCAGAATATTTTCTCGATGCAGAACGAGACGCTGGACCTGATCAGCCAATACGAGGCAGCCATTGTGGATTCGGGCACAAGCGCTGATAAGATGCAGCAACTGATGGAGCGCATGGATGAACTGCAGGCATGGGACTTTGAGGTTAAAGTAAAGCAGATTCTTTCCAAACTAGGCATCAATAACCTCGACACAAAGATCAAGCATCTCTCCGGAGGGCAGCGCAAACGAGTAGCCATGGCAAAAGTACTGATCGAGGAGCCTGACATGCTTATTCTCGATGAGCCTACCAACCACCTTGATTTAGACACAATCGAATGGCTTGAGGGGCTCCTAAGCACCCAAAATACCACACTGCTAATGGTTACCCACGACCGCTATTTTCTAGATAAAGTAGCCAATGAGATAGCAGAGCTTGATAACGGTGAAATCTTTAGCTACAAGGGCAACTACAGCTACTTTCTGGAAAAAAAAGCAGAACGAGAGCAAAATGCAGCTGCCGAAACTGAGAAGGCCCGTAACCTGATGCGCAAGGAACTGGAGTGGATACGTAGGATGCCGAAAGCGCGCGGAACAAAAGCAAAGTATAGAGTAGATGCCTTTGAGGAGCTAAAGGAGAAGGCCGCAAAGAAAACAGGCGGACCACAACTAGAGCTATCAGTAAAGACAACCCGGCAAGGCGGAAAAATCATAGAAGTAGACCATATCTCTAAATCCTTTGGTGAGAAAAAAATCGTAGATGATTTTTCCTATGTCTTCAAAAAGAAGGACCGGATAGGAGTTGTTGGACCTAACGGAGCTGGTAAATCTACCTTCCTGAACATGCTAACTGGTAAATTGGCACCAGACTCAGGAATAATTGAGGCAGGCCAGACAACGGTATTTGGTTACTATACACAAGATGAGCTAACATATAAGGATGATCAGCGTGTAATAGACATTGTAAAAGAAATAGCTGAAGTAGTAGAAATGGCAAACGGTGAAGTAATTACCGCCAGCCAATTCTTACAGCATTTCCAGTTTTCACCTCCACAGCAGTACACTTTTGTTAGTAAGCTAAGTGGCGGTGAGAAAAGGCGACTGCAGTTGCTGCGGGTACTTATAAAAAGTCCGAACTTTCTTATTCTTGATGAGCCAACCAACGACCTGGACATCATTACCTTAAATATCCTGGAAGACTTCCTTCTAAACTTTGGCGGCTGTTTGATTATTGTTTCACACGACCGCTATTTCATGGACAGGCTGGTTGAACACCTTTTTGTGTTTGAGGGTGATGGACATATACGTAACTTCCCGGGTAATTATACAGATTACAGGGAATGGCAAAAGGAACAGGAAAAGCAGGATAAACTGGAGCAAGAAGTTAAACAAGCCGCTGCACCCGCACCTGCTGCAGAGAGAAAACCGCAACAGCCAGAAAACAAACGCAAAGCCACCTTTAACGAAAAAAAGGAGTACGAGCGTTTAGAGCAGGAAATTGAACATTTAGAAACCCGTAAAACAGCAATAATAGAAACAATGAACAGTGGTAGCACTACTGATCATGAGGAGTTGAACGCTCTCGCCACAGAACTGGAAGATATAAACGAGCAGCTGGAAGAAAAGGAGTTCCGTTGGCTTGAATTAGCAGAACTAATGTAAACCAAAGTCAGGCAGTACATTAAAAGGGGTTGGTGAAAGATTATTTCTCCAGCCCCTTTATTGATATAATATTCTTTTGGTTGTAATCACCGGCACTTACTATCTCCCGCTGAAAGTCTTTAGGTCTGTTTAAGGTTTTGTAAAAACTGTCAAGGTACTTTAATGAGTACTTTTTGCTTCTCTTGCTCAGCATACCACTGTTGTTGTATACTGCATAGATTTCGCCTCTGTGTAGATTAAAGAAATCGATAACTTTCTTATAAATTTCATCAGAAAACCCATACCCCCTGAACAAACGCTCCTGCACAGACGAGATACCTAATTCAGGTGGCGGCTGAGCATAGGGTGCATTCACCATACCACAATAATCAAAATCAAAGGGAACGGCCACATAATCAGGAGCGACATGAATAATTTCGATGTTGTGCCTGTAAGGTACAGACCAGTCTGTATTCCCAATCATAAATTGAAAAACAGCCAGCATAGCCATAGACAAGGAGTCCGTTCTGTCCATCCTGATCCTTAGTTCATCTGCTACGATTACTCCACCATTTCTCCCTGCCATACTATCATCGTCTTCTATAAGAAACCCATACCTTATCTCGGTTTTTCTTTTATTATGCAGGTCCTCATAACTTACCAGGCAAAGTCTTACCTTAAAACTCCTGTCCGTAACAATATTGTACAGTTTATAAACCAAGTACTCACGCAGTACATAATCATCTCCGATACAATGCGTGACCATCTTTAACTTATTAACATCACCAAACACCGTGTGCTTTACCGTGCTCCGCTTGAAGTTGAGTTGCAAAGGCGGAAATTTACAGACAGCCGGATCACGGCGTCTGTTTCCCCTTACCTTTACCTTTAGCTCTTCTGTAACAACCGCACCTTTTTTATCCTTATAAGAAATGACGGCCGCATGGTATCCTCTTTCTTCACCCCGGTCCTTTAGCAACTCTTTGTAGTCAACAATAAGTTTAAAGTGCAAAACTTCTTCACTAGAGAAAAGATCTTTTTCTTCAACACTAAGAGATAAGAATTCAGAATCGGGGGTATAAGGCAGCGTGATAGACTCAGCTTGAGGCTGAACATAAACAGAAGCGGCAGAATGGCCTGTTAGAGCCAGACAGACAATAAAAGACACTACATAGAAAGAGATCTTTTTCCTGTCGCAACTCTCAAAAACTAACATCTCCGTAACACTTATCCTGCTTTATTGTTGTTTAGGCCGCCAGGCGCAGCATCTATCATCAAATCATCCAGCCTACTTCTTAACGATAGAATCATTTCCCCCTACACTTTTCAAAGCCTTCTTCGAAAACAGGTCCATTATAACACGCCCTTCTGACTGGTCTAATCTAAATCCCATCATAACAGCAATGGTAGAAGGAATATCCACCAAGGTATATCTTTCTGCCACTGTACTTCCTTTTTTAAAATCAGGCCCCAGAGCAAGAAGACTGATATGTTGGCATCCTTCGCAATTATCCCCATGTTCCATCCAGCCGCCATCTATACCATCCAAGTGTCTGCCATGGTCATTTGTAATTAGGAGCGTGGTGTTCTTCTTGTAATACTTATCTTTTCTAAGGTAATCCCACAGTTCCTTCACGTACCTGTCTGAGCGGGAAATCCCTCTTAGGTAAAACTCAGAATTACCGGCATGTGCATAACCATCTGGCTCCATAAAATTAACCAGCATAAGGTTAGGCCGGTGAGAAGCTAATACCCTCTTAACCTCTGAAAGTGTGAGCGAATCAGCCCTGTAACCAGTACCAGGTCCGTTTATACCACAATTGGTAGAGGGTTGAAATTTATTATACCAAACCGAATCCTGGGTATTGGCAAGAATGTGCAGCTTGTCTTTACTGGCAACTATCCAGGCTGCTGTAGCAGGCTTTCCGGTTTCTTTCAGCCAGTACTGAAATATAGAAGGATTAGCAGGAAGCTCATCACCATAATTATCTATAGGCTGGTTTACACCTGTAGTGATGGCGGCATGGCCGGAGTTTGTGTAGGTATAACCATCGTTCAAAAAATTGCTGAAGAAAACTCCCTTAGATCGTAGTTTAGTAGACATGTTAGGTATCAGCCCCGGTACATTTCCCCATGTCTCAGAGTATCTTGGGCCGTCAATGACCACAACAATTACATTCTGAGTCCGCAGTGGCTTAAGCTTTCCGACTGAGGAGGAGGATGCGCAGGAAGTAATAAAAATAAGGATCGATAAGTACAGAAACCTATTCATAAAATGGCTGCCCTTATACTCTGGAGCACCATTCAGACAATCAGTTAACATATTAATTTTCATCCACTTACCCTCCTATAAAAGATAATATATTATACGATACAGGAAAAGCTTAAGGCATTGCAGTTAGAGTATAACTACAAAAATAATCTTTGAGAAAAGACATTCTTTTTTTGTAATTGTCCGTAGAAGTTCACATTATTGCATCACATTAATAACCAATGCATCAACCGACAGCCATAGCAACCACACTTACACTGCCAAATTCTCTTGGCCAGGTGCTGCTGTCTGCTGCCTATTCTTATTGCCTTAGCGTGTATAGCTATTATCGCTATTATTATTGCTATTACCGCTACTGCTAAGGCAATCACCAAATCTAAGAAATAAAGTTTAAGAAGCGTTAAAAGCTTCAAAACATAGGTGAACCTGCCGAAGCAGTGGAGCAATCCTCTGCTTTTTTCATTTTCATAAAATCTTATTACATATTAATAAAACAACCCATGAACCTAGTACAAAACTACAGCAGCTATACAGAAGATAATCATAAAGTATGGGCCATTCTGTTTGAGCGCCAAATGGAAAACTTGCCTGATAAAGCCATTCCTGAGTTCTTTGAAGGGTTAAAGCTCGTTAACTTTCAGCCAGACAGGATTCCTAATTTTAACGAAGTAAACAAACGCCTGAAGCCCCTGACAGGCTTTGAGGTAGTACCGGCACCGGGCATTGTAGATGATGCGGTCTTCTTCAGCCTAATCGCTAACAAGCAGTTTCCGGCCACAGTATGGATCAGAAAAATGGAGGAATTGGATTACCTGGAAGAGCCGGATATGTTCCATGACGTATTCGGCCATGTGCCCCTGCTAACAATACCTGTATACTGTGATTTCCTGGCTCAGCTCTCCGCTATGGCGCTGGAACACATTGACAGACCTGATATTATTGACCGCCTTACACGTATTTACTGGTACACAATTGAATTTGGCTTGTTCCGTAAGCCCGGAGGTGAAGCACGTATATATGGAGCGGGAATACTTTCTTCTGTAGGCGAGAGCAGGCTTTCTGTATCAGATGATAGCACTAAGTTTGATTTCGATGTAGATCATATTCTGGGAACAGGCTATATCAAAGAAACTTTCCAAAGCCAGTACTTCTGCATAAGCAGCTTTGAGGAACTCCTGGAAAGCCTGCCAAAGCTAAGGGAGTCCCTGGAAGTATTGCGAAAGGAACTTGAAGAGGCATAGGATTAAAATATTAAGGCCCGGGCTAGTTATCCGGGCCTTAATATTTTATAGTTTAAATTATCAATGCGTTAATTCAGGACTAATCTGAAATCCAAGCTTATGAGGTTTATTTAGGTGTGTATTTTCAAGCTTCTGTTTAAGAGTGATACGCTCAATGTCACTTACATCCTGCCCCATCAAGTCGTTATTTACAGATGCCACCATGGCGCTTTCTACAATGATCCGTAATGTGCGATCGGTAACTTTATTTTTTGCAATATTAGTTATCTCATCCTGTGGCAGATCCAGCTGTTTCACACCTTCTATACAGAAATGATTATCTATATTAATAAGCATCCGCCCTACCAGATATCCCGGGTCATCTAATCTGTTATACTTAATGGTATCTGCCATAAAATTATATGCCATGATATGGCCAAAGAACCTGCGCCTGAAGTCCTCATCTACGTAGTCATTCCGCATGATCTCATAATCATCCGGGAAAGTAACAATGTTTGAGTGCATCACAAACACCAGCAGGTCACCAGAGAACTTTATCTGAAACTCATGTTCATTCACATTTCTGTATTCTATCACAAGTTTTGCACCCTGGCTCGAAATCCGATCCAAAAGGTCTTCAATTAACTGCTGTGAAATTTCCTTCATTCTATCGAAGGTTTGTTTGGTGTTGCGGTAGATTGCCTGCTTTGTGACAGACTTTTGGTGAAGTCCGTTAATTATATCATCTAATCTATCTTCCATTCTTTTTCTGCGTCAGTTGGTTTGCCAGATGTAATTTGTACCGGTTTATCAGATACTTTGTTTAAAAACACTAAAAATCAAAGTAGCATCCGTACTACTTTCACAAATTCCCTCTACACATTATACGATATATCCTGCGGCTACTGGCATGTTTAAAGCCCCTGGTCAAATGTTGGAGGAGCCAAAGGCATAGGGAGCTCCTGTCCTTCCAGCCGAAATGCAACCTGCCGTACACCAGGAGGAGTATCAGGATGTCTCAAAAGCATTTCCTGTGCCTGCTGCAACTCAAATACTTCCGGAATACTGTTAACAGCACCGGCAGGTATACGCTGCTCGTGTAACTGCTCCAGAAACTGCACCCTCTCCTGCTTTCTGATCAGCTCAGACAAAGTTTTATTTAGCTTCTCTCTGTTTTGCACCCGGTTATAGTTGGTCTTAAATTGAGGCTGTTCTGCCAGCTCGGGAGCTCCCAGAGTAACACAAAGCTTTTTAAACTGCCTGTCATCACCAACAGCTAAGACCAGTGGCTTTTGATCCTTTGTATAAAACACCTTACCATAAGGAACAATGTTAGGGTGCTCTGACCCCATCCGTTGCGGCTCATATCCTGCAACAAGATAATTTGTAGCTTGATTTGCCAGTGCAGATACACCTGATGCCAGTAAAGAAACCTGCACTAGCTCTCCCTTTCCCGTACGCTCCCGCTGCAGTAATGCCACTAAAAGCCCTTCCTTAAGCTGATGGGCTGTAAGAATATCCATAAGAGCAACCGGCATTTTAGTAGGAAGGCTGTTAAAGTCACCATTCAGGTACATGAACCCACTTTCGGCCTGTACTACTGCATCGTATCCGGCACGTTTATCCGTTGGCCCATAGCCGGTAATGTGCCCGTAAATTAAACGAGTATTTATGCTTTGGAGGGTCTGATAATCCACCTTTAGCTTTTCAGCATCACCAGGCTTATAACTGGCTATCACAATATCAGCTTTCTCTACTAAAGAATATAGCTGCTGCAAATCCTGCTCCTGTGTTAGATCCAGCGCCAATGAGATTTTACCCCAGTTAGCTGCACAAAAATAAGCAGGTTTTTCTGTGTCTTCTGATTCAGATTTCAGTTTCCAACTCCTGGTTACATCGCCATGTGTAAGAGGATTTTCCACTTTTATTACTTTGGCACCCAGTTCAGCAAAAAACTGACCAACACTTGGGCCAGCTAAAACGCTTGCTAATTCAAGCACCAGTAAATCCTTAAATATTGAATCAACCATAGTCTAAATCTCTTCTATTTATCACAACATATCAGAACCACATGCCACATATTAATTTAGGAGCAAGAGATAATCCGGGTCTTAAATCAAAGGAGCCGCAGATATTATCTAACGGCTCCTTCAGTTTCTTTACCAGAGTTTTATTCTAGCTCTGCAAGCACCTCTTCACTCAGCTCCAGATTATGATATACTTTCTGAATATCATCGTCATCTTCCAGGGCATCTATTAATTTCAGAATTTTACGAACAGCTTCCGGATCTTCTACAGTAACCGTAGTTTGAGGTATCCGCTGCAACTCCGCACTCTCCAGCTTAAGACCAAGGTCTTCTATTTTTTTCTGTAAAGCCCCGAAATCTTCCATGGCAGAGTAAACAGTAACGTACTCCTCCTCAAACTCCACGTCCTCTGCCCCGCCATCTGCTAATTCAAGCAATAACTTACCTTCATCCAACTGCTTTTCGTGATCTTTTTTTATAACAAAGACTCCTTTTCGGTCAAACAGAAACTCCACTGAGCCATTTGTGCCGAGGCTTCCATTGCCTTTATTAAAAATGGTGCGCAGGTTTTGAACGGTGCGGTTTATATTATCAGTCAGGCACTCTATAAATACAGCAACCCCATTAGATGCATACCCTTCGTATGTCACTTCACTGTAATCTCCTTCGCTACCTTCACCCTTCTTTATCGCCCGTTCAATATTATCCTTAGGCATATTAGCGGCCTTACTCAACTGTATGGCCAGCCGCAGGCGTGGGTTTCCATCCGGATCCGGACCACCTTCTTTAGCTGCTACTGTTATTTCTTTTATCAGCTTCGTAAATATCTTGGAACGTTTTGCATCCAGTGCTCCTTTCTTGCGCTTTATCTGCGACCATTTATTATGTCCAGCCATAATTTTGCGGGCGTTCTTTGAGTGTATTGGGTAAACAGCATTTCATTATCTAACAGGACAAAATAAGTTAAAATTTCCTGTTTCTTTCTAAAAAGAGCAGCCTGGCTTACGGGCCAGGCTGCTCTTGCTTAAGATTCTTTATATATACGCTCTACTTAGATGAGCATAAAAATGGCGTTTATAATATTGAGCCCTAACAATAAAAAGAAGTTAGGGGATTCTTGTACAATTTTTTTCATAACGTAAAAAATAAAGGGTTATTATACTTTATCCAGACCACACTGGCGTGTAGCTCTAAATAAATTTACGCCACGCCCTTAACAAATGTTGCACATAAATATGATTTTTCATATACACACCCAAAACCAAGAGAACTTACCCCATCACTACATTAACCACAAAAGCACTAATAATACATTCCATCCATCAAAAACATCAACATTAAGTTTATTTAATATTTATAACCATTACAGTATTTTACACAAGCAAATAATCGTATAATACAAATATATAAAAATTGGAATATACAAGGTTTAAGACACCTGAAATATTAATACTGTTGCACAAGTCTTAATTATCGTATATTTACATAAGAATGGGTATTGAGATTTATCGCATTGCCCCTAGAAATGTCTGTTAATTAATTAATCATACTTTGGATTTTCATTCCTTCAACTTACACGAAAATGTACTTACCGGTATAGACTCAATGGGGTACAACAACCCTACTCCTGTTCAACAGCAAGCTATACCCATTATTCTTGAGCAAAAAGACCTCGTTGCCTGTGCCCAAACCGGAACTGGCAAGACTGCGGCTTACCTGCTTCCTCTGATAGACAGGATTTCCCATGCCAATTACGACCATACCAGCACCCTGATTCTTGTTCCTACCCGTGAACTTGCAAAACAGATAGATGAACAGGTGGAAGGCTTTGGCTATTTTGCCTCTGTAAGCTCTATCGCAATCTATGGTGGCAGCAAAGGCGGTGACTGGGATCAGCAGAAGCGTGCCTTAACCACTGGTGCAGATATCATCATAGCCACTCCAGGTCGTTTAATGGCACACATGGCCATGGGCTACGTAAAGCTAGACAAGCTAAACCACCTTGTACTCGACGAAGCAGACAAGATGCTGGACATGGGCTTTATGGATGACCTGCTTAAGATCATTCAGCAGTTGCCTAAGGAACGTCAAACGCTGCTTTTTTCGGCTACTATGCCTAAAAAAATAAGGGATCTGGCGCAACAGATTTTACAGAACCCTTCAGAAGTAAACCTTGCTATTTCAAAACCAGCAGCAGGTATAGATCAGCGCCTGTACCTGGCTTATGACAACCAAAAACTCCCTTTACTGGAGCACTTACTACAGGAGCAGGAAGTGCAAAGCATGATCGTGTTCACTTCCCGGAAGTCTAATGTGAATCAAATTGTGCGCTCGTTGCGCAAAATGGGTTTCGAAGCTGAGGGTATTCAATCAGACATGACGCAAGAGGAGCGTGAACGTGCGCTGCAAGGCTTCAAAAATAAGCAGTACCAGATTTTAGTAGCAACAGACATCCTTTCCAGAGGCATAGATATCGATAGCCTTAGCCATGTGGTAAACTTCGATATGCCCCAGG
Organism: Pontibacter locisalis; assembly: GCF_042684605.1. Lineage (NCBI taxonomy): Bacteria > Pseudomonadati > Bacteroidota > Cytophagia > Cytophagales > Hymenobacteraceae > Pontibacter > Pontibacter locisalis. The sequence continues at coordinate 37,702 of NZ_JBHULU010000009.1, read as the reverse complement.
ATGCGGAAGATTATGTACACCGTGTTGGACGTACTGCGCGTGCAGCGTCTACAGGTGTTGCCATTACTTTTGTGAACGAAAAGGACATGCACCGGGTGCAGAAGGTAGAGCGACTCATTGAGCGTGATCTGCCAAAGCTACCTCTTCCTGAAGATTTCGGTCCTGGCCCGGCTTACGATCCGACTAAACGCCACGACAGCAGAGGCGGCGGCAGACATGGCGGAGGCGGCAGCAGAACCCATGGTGGTGCAGGCGGTGGTCAGCGACGCAATGACCGTAGTAAAGGTCCTCGTGACAGGCAAAGAGGCGGAGGCAAAAACACTGAACCCACAGAACGCTCCCAGCAACAACCTGCTGCACAGGCAGAAGGTCAGTCGCAGGAAAGAGTTCCACGCAAACATAACAACCGGAACCGAAACAGGAATAGAAATAAGAGCAGAGACAGAGATAACAGCGCAGGTTCTACGCCACAAGGAGGCGAACAACAGAACTCATAAATCTGATCAGCTTTATTCTCCTTACCAATAGCCGCCCGAGAGCGGCTATTTCTTTTTTATACAAGCTACAAGTGCTCCTATGTTCACTTAAGCACCTATTCCTGTTGTGTCGGAAAACTGGATTTAAGGCTATAGCACCTGCCCTATCCCGAACAGCAGCACAAAAAATAAGGTAGTAATAGCCATCTGCTTTAAGTAGGGGTCAAGCTCTTTTGAATTTTGCTTCTGCCACACATTCACACCATTTATAACCACCAAAGGAAGGACCAGGATAAACAGGAACTGCCAAGGGCTTTCATAGTTTAGCAGCACATAAGCAAAAGCACTTAAAACGCCTCCCAACAGCAGCAGAATGTGGTAAATCCGGGCACGCTCTGGCCCTAGCCTAACCGGTATAGAACGTTTGCCTGCTAGCATATCTGACTTGATATCCCGGATATTGTTGACATTCAAAACAGCCGTAGAGAAGAACCCACAGATAAGAGCAGGCAGGATAATTACAGGCTGCAGTTCCCGGGCCTGCAGGTAATAAGTACCCAACACCCCTACCAAGCCAAAAAATATGAAGACAAATATATCACCCAAACCAGCATACCCATAGGGTTTATCGCCAGCAGTATAGTTGATAGCTGCCCATATAGACGCTAAACCCAAAGCAAGAAATATTAGGAAAAGTAGTAGTCCTTCAGAGCCAAAAGCTATCCACAGTAGCAACAAACCAGACGTCAGCGACAGCATACTGAACAGTAGCATACCTTTTTTCATATGCTCTGCCTGGATATGGCCAGCCTGTACTGCACGCATGGGTCCTTCCCTATGCTCACTGTCAGCTCCGTGCTTGGTGTCTCCGTAATCGTTAGCCAAGTTGGATAAGACCTGTAGAAAGAGGGTGGTTAATATACAAAGTGCCACAACAGTAGCATCAAAAAAGCCTTTAGACGCTGCCATAAAGCCACCCATACCTATACAGGAAAGCGCCAATGGCAATGTACGTGGCCTAAAAGCCGAAATCCAGGCCTTTACCAGACCTGGACTTTGGGAAGTATGTTCAGTGGTATTCAATGCAATTAACTTTGTACAGACCTTATGCCTGTTTAGCTGTAAAGCTAAGGTTTATTTTTGAATAGCAGTAAGTATCTCCTGGTCCGTTGGTTTTACCTTAGAAGGATAAAACGCTACCACCTTTCCATTCTCGTCAACCAGATACTTACAGAAATTCCAGTTAGGTTCTTCATGGTTCGGTGCATTCTGAGCCAGCCAGGTATAAAGTGGGTGTTTGTCTTCTCCTGCTACTGATATTTTATCGAACATCTGGAAACCCACTCCATAATTTTTCTGGCAGAAGGCCGCAATATCCTCACTACTTCCTGGTTCCTGACCACCAAAGTTATTTGCCGGAAAGCCTAACACAGTCACTTTATCTCCGTGTTTTTCATGCAGCTCCTGCAAATCAGCATATTGTGGGGTATACCCGCACTCAGAGGCTGTGTTTACCAGGAGCACTTTCTTACCCTTATACTTCGAAAAATCAACTTCTTTTCCATCCAGGGTAGCCATTTCAAAGTTATAGAAGTTGCTGGTCTGAGTGTTTGCGGTAGATTCTGTTGCCATTGTTGAGTTATCTGTTATAGTGTTATTACTCGTGGTTCCTGAACAGGCCACTGTCATACCTAATACAAACACTAGTCCCAAAAGTTTTCCTAAACACTTCATGTTTAAATTTAGAATTTCTTACATCCGCTCCGGCACTTCAATGCCAAGCAGAGTCATACTCTCACGTATAAGGCGCGCTACCATTGCCGACAGTGCAACACGGAAGTTTCTTGCCTGCTCATCCGTCTCGTTGAAGATGGATATCTCCTGGTAGAAACGGTTATAAGCTTTTGCCAGCTCATAGGCATAATTGGCAACTACGGAAGGCGCAAAAAGGCTGCCTGCCTCTTTTACCACAGCAGGATAATTTACCAATTGAGTAATTACCTCCTGCTCTGTCTCGTGCAGCTTTTCAATATCATTAAAAGAGGCCACATCAACCTTTATATCCATTTCCCCTGCCTTACGAAGTATAGCCGAGATACGTGCGTGCGTGTATTGGATAAAAGGGCCAGTGTTTCCACGGAAGTCAATTGATTCCTGCGGGTTAAACAACATGCGCTTCTTAGGATCCACTTTTAGCAGGAAATACTTAAGTGCCCCCATGGCAAGCGTATAATAAAGTTCTTTTGCCTGTTCCGGTGTAAACCCATCAATCTTACCCAACTCCTCTGTCTGCTGTCGCGCCGTGTCTATCATCTCCTGCACCAGCTCATCAGCATCTACAACAGTTCCCTCACGGGACTTCATTTTACCCGAGGGCAGGTCAACCATGCCGTAAGAGAGATGATAAATACCTTCCGCATAGGGCTTACCCAGCTTCTTTAGGGTAGCTTTAAGCACCTGGAAATGGTAGTTCTGCTCATCAGCCACCACGTAAACCGACTGATCGTACGGAAAGTCATTGTACTTCAGTTCTGCGGTTCCTAAGTCCTGGGTGATGTACACAGATGTTCCGTCAGCACGCAACAGCAGCTTTTCATCCAGGCCTTCATCTGTCAGATCAACCCAAACCGAACCATTCTCTTTTTTGAAGAACACCTCTTTCTGAAGGCCTTCCTCCACGCGCTCTTTGCCTAAGGTATAGGTTTCAGACTCGTAATAGAACTTATCAAAATCTACTCCTATGGTACGGTAGGTCTGATCAAAACCGGCGTATACCCAGCTGTTCATGGTTTTCCAAAGGTTTACCACGTGCTCATCGCCCTGCTCCCACTTCAGTAGCATATCCTGCGCTTCCAGCATCCAGGGAGCCTTCTTCTTGGCTTCCTCTTTGTCCATACCCTGCGTCACCAGCTCATCGATTTGCTCTTTATAAGCTTTGTCGAACAGCACATAGTATTTGCCCACCAAATGGTCGCCTTTGATGCCGCTGCTTTCCGGAGTTTCACCATTGCCCAACTTCTCATAAGCCAGCATTGACTTACAGATATGGATGCCACGGTCGTTCACCAGGTTCACCTTCATCACCTCATGACCATTTGCCTTCAGAATTTCTGAAACAGAATAGCCCAGGAAGTTATTGCGCAGGTGACCCAGGTGCAATGGCTTGTTTGTGTTTGGAGAAGAGTACTCCACCATCACATTACGGCCGCTCGGCTCGCCCTGCCCGAAGCTCGGGTTCTGCATCAGGCCGCGGAACAACTTCAGCCATTCTGTTTCCTTTACCTCCAGGTTCAGGAAGCCCTTCACTACGTTAAAATCTTTCACTTCACTGGTATTCTCCTTCAGGTACTCTCCCAGTGCCTGCCCGATCTGCTCAGGGCCTTTGCCAGCCTGTTTGGTATAAGGGAACGTAACAAACGTAAAGGAGCCGGCAAACTCTTTTCTTGTTGGTTGCAGCGCAATCTGCGAAGCATCCACTGAAACATTGAACAGGTCTTGGAGTGCCTGGCTTATACTCTGGCTAATGGCGTTTTGAAGTTGCATTAATGTATGGCTGTTTTGCTAAATTCTCGGTGTAAAATTGCGTCGGTGGCAGCTTCTAGTATATCGAAGGCGTTTTCGGCCATCGTGTTTTCTGTATCAAGTGTCGGGTTGATCTCTGTCATTTCGTAGCAGACTACGCGCGGGTCCTGCAACAGTAAGTGGTTAAGCTCTTTCGCCTGCGTTACCGTAAGGCCAACCTCAACGGGTGTGCCTGTCCCTTTCGAAAACTTGGAGTCAAGGCTATCCACGTCAAAAGATACATAAATTATATCACAATCTTTCAGGCGCTCCAGCGCTTCTTCAGCTATCCTTGGCACTCCTTTCTGGTTCACCTCATCATAAGTAAAGTTCTTAATCCCATACTTGCTGATAAAGTAATCTTCTGGTTCCTCAGTGTCTCGAACAACAATGTACACCAGGTGCTCCGGCTTCAGCTTAGGTCCGTCAAAGCCTAACTTCTTAAGTGAGTTCCAGAAAAACACAGTTTCCGGCGCAGGATCATTTATCTGGCGGTCCAGGTTATCCACGTTCAAGGCCATTGCCAGTGGCATACCGTGCACGTTACCCGAAGGTGAAGTGTAAGGAGAATGAATATCAGCATGGGCATCTATCCAGATCACGCCTAACGTTTTTTCTGGATAAGCCGCTTTGATTCCCGCAATGGTACCGTGTGCATTGGAGTGATCACCGGCCAGCACCAACGGGAACATGCCCATGTTGATGGTCTGCTCTACGGCATTGGCAATATTTTTCTGTACGGCAAGGATACTGTCAATCCGGTGTGCATTTGGAAAAACATCCTTATCAAAAAGTGTATAGTTAAGATCAGGAACACTTACAGAGTTAAAACGTTTGAAATAATCAGAGCCTTTATCCCAGCAGGCTACACGCAGCGCATCAATGCCCATACTGGCTCCTCTTGTTCCGGCCCCTAACTCCGATCTTACTTCTATCAGTTTAATTTTTTTCATGTGTTTTACTTAGATTTTACCTAACCACATGAAACTGAACATTTATTTATTTATCGCCTTTATTTAGGTGTGATATGTATAAATTAATGAACGTTTCACATAATCTGAACAAAGTTTTTGCAAAGATGGTAAAATACAATCAATATTGCATGTTTTCTTAACCTAGCACCACAGAATGGATAAATACACTGATCTGATTCACCAAACATTCGATTTTCCTACAGAAGAGTTTACCGTAGAAAATAATGAACTACATTTTAATGGTATTCCGCTAATGGATATCATCAAAAAGTATGGCACTCCTCTTAAGCTAACATATTTGCCAAAGATCAGTTCTCAGATACAGCGTGCTAAGCGCCTGTTTAACGAGGCTATTGAAAAGCTCGATTATAACGGCACCTATACTTACTGCTATTGTACCAAAGCATCGCACTTTTCCTTTGTTATGGAGGAGGCCTTGAAGAATGATATTCACATCGAAACTTCTTCGGGGTATGATATGCAAATCGTACGGGCTCTTTACAAAAAAGGAAAAATAAACAAGAACACTTATATTGTTTGTAACGGCTTTAAGCGCAAGCGTTACCGCCAATGGATAACTGAGCTCATTAACGAGGGCTTTGTTAATTGTATGCCTATTCTTGACCACCTTGGGGAGATAGATTACTACAAAGAGCACGTAAATGCCAAAACAAAGGTAGGTATCCGGCTTGCATCAGACGAAGAACCTAAATTTGAGTTTTATACCTCAAGGCTTGGTGTTCGTTACAACGATGTAATTGACCTGTATGAGCAGCAAATAAAGCCTGATAACAGGTTTGAACTAAAGATGCTGCACTACTTTATCAACACTGGTATAAAAGACACTTCTTATTACTGGTCTGAGCTTAGCCGCTTTGTGCATAAGTATGCAGAGGTAAAGAAGGTATGCCCGGAGCTTGATACGATTGACATTGGCGGGGGCTTTCCGATCAAGACTTCTATCCAGGCAGATTACGATTACAAGTACATGACTGAGGAGATCCTTCGTACGATCAAGCGTATCTGTAATGAGGAAGGTGTGCCAGAGCCAAATATCTTCACGGAGTTCGGTATTTTTACTGTAGGTGAAAGTGCCGCTAACATTTACTCTATTCTGGATGAGAAACTACAGAACGACAAGGAGTTGTGGTACATGATCGATGGTTCTTTCATTACGAACCTGCCGGATGCCTGGGCTCTTAACCAGCGTTGGCCCTTGCTGGCGATCAACCATTGGGACAAGGAGTACCGTAAAATACAGTTAGGTGGCATGACCTGTGATAGCCAGGACTACTATAATTCGGAGATGCACTCCTTCCAGGTGTTCCTGCCGAAGATTCCTAAGGAAGAGCCTTTGTACATCGGCTTCTTCCATACAGGTGCTTACCAGGAACAATTAAGCGGTTATGGCGGTATAAAGCACTGCCTGATCCCATCGCCTCAACATATTCTGGTGGACCGTGACGAAGAAGGCAATTTGAAAACCTGGCAGTTTGCGCCAGAGCAAAGCAGCGAGGCAATGCTAAGAATACTAGGCTACGAAGTATAGACACGGATTTAGCAGAACTTTTTAGCCGAAGAATTTTGCATTTAATAGAAAAATACTATTTTTGGTTTAAATCTCCAAACAAACATTAATATGAAAAGAGTATTAGCAGTGGGTAGTTTATTCTTAGCGCTTGGCATGGCGTCTTGTAAAACATATTGCCCGGCCTACAACTATGCCCAAGTTGAGTCAGACGCAAAGACTACCGTAGCAACTGATGCTACAGTAGAAACTACAAGCACAGCAAACAGCTAATAAGGCTGCCCGCTACTAGTAAGAGATAATAACAAGAAAAGCCGGTTCACAACCGGCTTTTCTTGTTATGTATAAAACTCTCTAATTTTTACTCACCGATTCGCCAGCACCTCCCGTACAGGTGTCCACTGGATACTTGAGTAACGGTCATTATCGAGCGGTTCTAACTTTGGAAGTCCGCTTAACATGTTGCGCATATACTGCATGCCCTGCCAAGGCGGATAAACCTCATCGTTGCCAGGTATTATAAACTTTGTAACCTTTATCATTGTATCAAGCACTCCCAGTCCTCCAACCCGAATCAAACCGAACTTTTTACCTGTTGCCTCACTTGCAGCATCTCTTAACCCATAGGCATTTAGTACATCTCCGGCAATCCGCAGGTAACGTGGTGTGTGAGGGTCAAGAGCGGCTGCAGCCGTATATTCTGCTGTATTATCCATCGTTGTAAAGTCAAGCAACTGATCCGCGTCTCCCCAATAGATTACCTTCTTTAGCCCGAACTGCACCAGCGGTGCCTGACCGGTAAGCAAGTCAGAGAACATACCATTCAAGATTGATGTCGGAGCAATCAGAGCTTTATTAAGCCGCTCGTGAAACTCTTTTCTGAGGTCCAGATTCCTATTAGTACCATAAGGTAGCTTAGTAAAATCAATAGCGAAATCGGAAGGAATAAAACGAGGTACACCGGCCTCAACTGCCGCGTCCAAAAGCTTGGTTTGCACATCTAAGATGACCTCCCGCAGTCCGGACAAAGCAGACACAACACATGATGCACCATGGCAGGCTTTTACTAAATCAGAGGCACTACCATAATCTACCTCCACAATGGTTGCCCCTTGCTTTTGTAAAGCTGTAACCTTATCATTGGAGCTTCCTGCCCGCACAATTGCCCTTATATTTGCACTGCGCTTTAGAAGTGACTGCGCTATCCGACTACCAAGGTCTCCGGTAGCACCTGCCAGAACAATTACCTGTCCGCTAGTGGCTCTATTGTTTTGTGTCATCATCTGATTTTAGCATTTCAACCTTAACAGCATACGCACAACTTTGTTAGTCTTGCTAACACAATACCTCTACTAATTACAGAAGCTTCTTTTTCCCAGGAAATAATTAATCCTATAAAAATGTCTTTGCAGGTGTAATAATTCAGGAAACGCTGCATCAAATAGATGTAAATGAAACAAAGGGAACATAAAACGACATCTGTTATGAAAAAGGCACTAATTTTAGTTTTAGCATTTTTTACTTTGACTACTACATTTGCGCAGAGTAGCGCTTTTAAGGTACAGGTAATCGGCAAAGGCAAACCTATCTTACTGATACCGGGCTACAGCTGCAGCGGAGAAGTATGGAAAGAAACAGTAGACCATTTAAAAGATAAGTACGAGTGTCATATTTTAACTTTAGCGGGCTTTGCAGGCGTACCTGCCATTGATGCGCCAATCCTGCAGACCGTCAAAAATGATATCATTGGATACGTAAAGCAAAATAAACTTAAAAGCCCTGTACTGATAGGCCACAGTTTAGGCGCTTTCATAAGTCTTTGGGCTAGCAGCGAGGCTCCTGATCTGTTTGGAAAAGTGATTTGTGTGGATGGTGTACCCTTTATCTCGGCAATGAATGACCCTGCTGTAACGGCCGAAGCCATGAAGAACAGTCCATACATGAATGCTGAACAGGTGGTAAAAAATTTCGAGGATTTACCTAGCGAAGGATTTATTGGCAGAACCGCCAAAGCTATGAAGTACCAGGTAGAAGATAGCGTAAGGGCAAAACAGATTGCTACCTGGCAGTTTAAGAGCGACAGAAGGACGCTGGGTCTTACACTTATCGAAATGTCTACTACAGATCTAAGAGAGCAGATAGCTAGGATAAAGCAACCAGTACTGGTTCTAGGGAGCATCTACAACACAAAAGAAAACTCCTTGAAAGTGCTGGCAGCGCAATATGCCAACCTTCAAAACAAAACCATACATGTTGCCGACAGCAAGCACTTTATAATGTATGATACACCACAGTGGTTTTATGCTGAGATTGATACCTTTTTAAAATAAGTTATGTCGCAGCGGGAATTATTTACTCAACTCTACACGCAATATGGGCCGGGCATACGGAAGCTGTGCTTGGGATATACGGGCACAGCCGCACAGGCAGATGACTTGCTGCAGGAGTCGTTTATAGCCGTCTGGAACAACATGCAAAATTACAGAGGCGAAGCGAACTGGGGCACCTGGATATACCGCATCGCAGTAAATACCTGCCTCATGTACCTCCGCAAAGAGAAAAAGAATCCGGAGAAGGTGGATGCTGAAATTTTAAGCAACTTCGCAGAGGAAGAAGGCAATCAAGAAAATGAGGTGCAGTTGCTCTACAAAAGCATCAGCAAGCTACCAGAAACCGATAGACTCATTATATCAATGGTGCTTGAAGACCTGCCTTACGAAGACATTGCCACCATTGCGGGCATTTCAGAGAACAACCTAAGGGTAAAAATACATCGCATCAAGAAACAACTCACAGAAACTTACAATACCTATGCAAGAGTTTGATGAACTAAAACATATATGGCAGCAAAGTATTCCTGAAAAGCCTGCCCCAAAAATGCCGGATTTAGCAAAAGCTTCGGCTCAAACAAAAAAGAAGCTGCAAAATGAGCAAAGAAATGGCGCTGTCTGCCTCCTATTAACAGCTGCTTTTATTGCGGCACTAGCAATTTGGGGTGGTTTTGATTTTGAGCATTGGTATACCTATGCTGCCATGGCCCTAGTTTGTTTAATTTGCCTGAGCCAAGCTTTTATAATGTTATCAACTTACTTAAAAGTTAAACGAATAAATGATACCGCAGCTCCACGTAAGCATCTAGCCGAATGGGAAGCATATTACACTTTCAGGCAGCGACAGTTAAAATGGAATAAGCCATTATACTTCGTGCTGCTTAACCTGGCCATGGGCTTATACTTGATAGAAGTCTTAGACGGTGCTTCGGCAACGTTTCTGTTGGTGTTTGGGACCATTTATGTTGGTTGGATGATCTTTGCTTACCTTATCATGGGCAAGCGCTTGCTTAAGAGAGAAAGAAACAGAATTGAAAGTGTTATTGCAGAGCTGCATAATTTAAGCAAACAGCTGTCGGAGTAGTTTGTTGACCACAGGTTTATTAAGCCAGCTCCTCCCTAACTATAAGCTGCGGTGCCACCCACAAGTACTTTACCTGTAGAGTATAAGTCCCTACGTCAAATTTCTGTCCCATTATTATAAAGCGCACGCTCACGCTGGCAAAGCAAGTTAAACTACATTCTAATTCGAACCTTAGAATTGGTACAGCTCGGAGCAATCAAGTCAACAAGATTAGTCTTTATGTACTTTAGTTTTTTCTTATGAAATTCACAGATAAGCAATTGGGTAAGGATATGTAGACTTGTTGCATATCCTGTAAAGTTAATAGGTGGCTGTGGCAGGCGCTGCAGAAAGTCCGGTGGGCTTCACGTAACAAAGCTACTCATTAATAGTTACATAGAATTTCTTTTTTAGCATTTATGCACTCAGGCATATAGATACAAACAGACTTTAAGTAATTTGATTCTAAGCCTATTACGCTACAGGTTTATTGAATAATTTTTAACTAGAGTACTAAAAAAAAACAATAATCAATTCTAAGTCCAGATACGTATTATTTTTATACAATTAGAATTACACACTCTGATAAGTTTAATTTATTCTTAACAGGACGCTAATTCCTATTTAAATTACTTCCCATACTAGTTTTATTGATTCGAAATGATTTAAAAGTATAGCCTAAATATGAAAAGCAGGTAAAATGCTTAAAACAATAACTCTGCATATTCTCTTTTGGATATTCGTCGTTTTATATTTTGCATGGGGATTTGGTCTGGGTGTCGAACCAATGAAATCCATCTACAATGCAGTGTTTTTCCTTCCAGGCCATTTAATTATGGTCTACAGCCTGCTTTATTTTTTGGTTCCAACGTTCCTCTTACATAGAAAGTACTGGCAATTCTTTTTGGGTATAGTCATCTTAGTTATCCTTTGCGGAATCTATACTGTTGTGGCTCAACTGTCACTTACCTCAGACCCACGACTTCAGGGCGCAAGTTTTTCAGTGGGGAGAAATATCCTGCCGTTCATTCATATTGGTGGTATTGCTACCTCTATCAAACTCCTAAAATTCTGGTATATCCAAAGAAAGCAAACGCTCGAGGCTGAGAAGCAAAGAACAGTTGCTGAACTCAAATTATTGAAGGCACAGCTCCATCCCCACTTTTTATTCAATACATTAAATAACCTGTACTCACATACCCTTGAATTTTCCCCGAAATCACCTGAGATCGTTTTAAAGCTTTCTGATTTGCTAAGGTTTATGATCTATGAAAGCAACTCTCCGAGAATCTCTTTGGCAAAAGAAATCGACCTGTTGAAGAATTATATTTCTCTGGAAAAATTGCGCTATGGAGATAGGCTGGATATGTCTGTAAGTATTACCGGAGATATCGAAAAATTTCAGATAGCCCCCCTTTTACTGCTCCCTTTTCTAGAAAATGCATTCAAACATGGAACAAGTAAACAGATTGATCAATGTTGGATAAGCTTTGATCTGGCAATGAATGGCTCATATATGAGCTTTAAGCTTGTTAACAGTATAGACCCGGCAAGCGATAAAGAACTGGCCGCGCCTGGTGGGCTTGGGCTGGAAAATGTAATGAAAAGACTCGAAATTTTGTATCAGGGAAAGTATAAGCTGCATACCCAAAAGATGGAGGAAGTTTATGTGGTAAACCTTGAGCTTCAGTTGGAATTGCTGGAAGAGCAGTATAGAGACCGTTTACAATTATCCAAAATCATTTAATTATGGCTTGCAAATGTATTATTGTGGATGATGAACCCCCGGCAATAAAGATTCTGAAAAAATATATCGATTCGGTTCCGCAACTGGATATTTCTGGCTCGTGTAAAAATGCCTTTGAAGCCTTGGACCTGCTTACAAAGGAGAGAATTGACTTGATCTTCCTGGACATTCATATGCCCAAGCTAATTGGGACAGAGATGTTAAAAACATTACCTCATCCACCAAAAGTAATTTTCACAACGGCTTATAAAGATTTTGCCATTGAAGCCTTTGAACTTGATGCAGTTGATTATTTGCTTAAGCCAATCTCTTTTGAAAGATTTTTAAAAGCGGTCAATAAAGTTTTACAAATTAATCATCCTCTACCTGAATCCCCTGCTTCCACCGTCAGCTTTGTTTATTTCAGGGCTGATAGAAAGATGATAAAAGTCTTCCTGAATGAAATTCAGTATATCGAGAGTTTTAAGGATTATGTGATTATCCATATGGATAATGCACCCGAGCTTAGAGTTAAGATTACTTTAAACCATGTGGAAGGCATGTTACCTAGCAACCAGTTTCTAAGGATTCATAGGTCCTTCATCGTTTCTATCAATAAAATCACGGCCTTCACTAAAACTGATGTCGAAATTGGTAGAAATGAACTTCCTATTGGTAAGAGTTTCACCAATATCTTTTTGAAATTGACTCCTAATAAATCGGACTTACCTAGTGGTATGGCCGAAAGATGACCAACTAGAAATAGTAAAGGGCAATAATTAAATTACATTTTAACGCCTTTTTTAGATTTGATGGTAATTCCAAGTATAAATAGTCCGGCCTTTGGGAACCGGACTATTTATGAAAAGTCCGCTGAAACTTATAGAACCTTTTTAAGCTCCCTTAAATTGTTCTCGAAAACATAATCTCCAAGCTCTCTGCCTTGTCTTTCACCAACTACTACAGCATGTCTAAAATGATAGCCTATATAGATCCTGGATATAGCATTCTCATGGCCCATTTGCGAGAAACTGCTAAGGTGGCGTTCAACTCCAGGAAGATAGTAGGGGCTGGTAACATTCATGTTAATATGGTCAGATTTAAAAAAGGATTTAAAAACCGCTGCAGCAGCACCTCCGGCATAAGCGTGCGTGGAAGGGAACTCTGCTGTTGGTGGAGTGAAGAAACTTGATGTCCAGGTTACATCCCCCACGGTAGCATCAACCCCGTCAGAGTCCCCGGCTCTTATAGCTGTAACAGGTCTCCAGAACTTGTAGTAGGCTTTTCCCTCAAAAGAGGCTATATAGGCGTCAACCACTGCCATTTCAACAAGCCCTAGTAACCTTGCAGCTTCCCAGCCATCCAGTTTTCTATCCTCAATTAAAGTCCTGGCCATTCTGTTCATAGAACTTGCATTACTCTCAATCCAGAAGGCACCAATTTCTGTTTGTTCCTCAGTTCTTAAGGGACATGCGTCACAGCCAAGGGATTTGACCTCATTATAATCAGCTAGGTATTCATTGGAGCTTAAAGGATGAGGAGCTTCATCCCTGAACTGATCTGAGGATCGTATACCAAATGGAGTAAGTTCACCCATATTTGGAGCGTATGCCGCATTCGCAGGCCATACTGGTGGGTTAGCAACCACGAAGGGCATGTAATCAACTCGATATTCTCCCGGTGCAGTACCTCCAATGTATGTTACAAAGCGCAGCGGAAAATCATTCGCTCTTTTGGTCAGTACGGCTGCTGCTGCGGCTTTGCCAATACTAATACCCCGGGTTTTGAGGTCTGAATCCTCAATGCTTGCAAGAACCTCATTTAACCTTTCATCGGCAGCAGCTGTGGACCCAGAAGCAAGCTGGGCAATCATATCCCTCGCTGCCTGCGAAACGGCAGCATCGGCAATAGCATGAATGTTCTTTTTTGAAATATCCCCGGCATCGACTCCTGAATTGTCAAGTGCGTAGGTTTCGTATTTGGGCACTACATTGTTTAAAGCATCGTGCATCGCCAACGTGACCATGGCATAGACCTTTGCTTCTGCTGGCAGTGGCATTTTAGTGTCTATAGCTTGGCTTAAAAACTCGTTCCACTGAAGTACAACCTCACTGCTGTACGAGTTAATCATACCGTTATTAAAGTTTTGGACACCTTTAACATCGGCTGAGTTTGATAATTTGGGATTTAAGAACTCAAGTTCGTCCTTTTGACATGAGCCCATACTTACAAGTAGTAGTAGCCCCCATAAAAGTTTAAATTTTGTTTTCATGGCTTTGATTAATTTGATTTAACCAAATATAACATGATAAACAAAGTGAAGTTTTTATTGTAGATAAATGGCAATTTCTAAGAGTTATATAATCATTTTAGGTAGATAAAAGCATTGATCTGAGGTTGAGAAAAACTTATAGCAAGCTTAACAAGTGATGTTTCTACCATTAATTATATACAACCCTCAAAGTAATAACTGGTCGTGAATTGGTCGTCTTGCATGGAAGGGAAGGGAAGACAAGACATGCATTTAAATTAATTCACCCCTTAAGTATAACCTGCGCTGCTTCCCACAAATCTTTTGCCTGGTAATCATGTAAATCCGGCCTATACTTCTCCCCCACAAGTATAGATCGCACTCCTACTTTGTCAGCAGCATGTAAGTCACGTTCCGAGTCGCCAACCATCCAGCTTTGGGCGGGGTCTATATTATACTTGGCAATGGCTCGCTCCAGCATGAGGCTGTCTGGCTTTCGGGATAGGGACTCAGAAAAGGAAGGATGGCCAGGGGCATAGTAAATTGCATCAATTAATGAGCTACAAGTGCCCTGCAGCTTCTCATGACAGGCTAAAACATCTTCTTTTCTGTACAATTTTTTAGCGATGCCTGCCTGGTTTGTAACCACGATCAGCAGAAACTCGTTCTTCTTCAGCAGCGCCAGCGCCTCCGGCACCCTTGGCAGTACTTCGAACTCATCCAACTTATAGGTATAGTCACCCCTTTCGCGGTTAAGTACGCCGTCGCGGTCCAGGAAAACGCATTTCTGCTTTTGCATAAGTTAAATAATAGTGAGGGCGCTAAATTAAACAAAACTTCGTTGGAAGAGCACTACCTTTTTAGGTAAGAGCGTAACAGATGTACAAAAAAGCTGTTTATATAAATAGACCCAAGCCACAGGTTCTATTAGTTTGTGAGAGGTAAGCGTATGAGAGTTGCAATTATAGGTGCAGGCATTTCGGGTTTGGCTTTAGCGTATTACCTCCAGAAACTGGGAGTAGCTTATGACTTGTTTGAGGCCAGTTCTCAGGTGGGTGGTGCTTTGCGGACTCTGAAAATAGGTGGTTACCTGCTGGAACTGGGGCCAAACTCGCTTCAGTATTCCCGGGAACTACAGGACCTGGTACGAGAACTAAAGCTGGAAAAAGAGGTGATGGCTGCTGCCCCGGCAAAAGATCATCAGTACATACTCCGTGATGGCAGCTACCATAAATTACCAACCTCACCTTTCTCCCTGTTATCTAACAATTTCTTCTCCTGGAAAACAAAGTACCGCCTGCTACAGGAGAAAGACGTACCGCCCGCTGACATTGATTATGAAACGGTAGCTCAATTCTTTGAGCGCCGGTTTGGAAAAGGTATTCTGGAATATGCGGTTAACCCATTCATCACAGGCATTTTTGCCGGAGACCCCGAAAAATTGCTCATTAATAAAGCAATGCCGCACCTAAAAGCAATGGAAGCCGAGTATGGGTCTGTTTTAAAAGGCCTGGTACATCAGAAAGATGGTTTGGGTGCTAATGATGTTTTTTCGTTTGTAGAAGGTATCGGTACGTTACCTAATGCCATTGCCGGTAAACTTGTATCGCTGCACACGGAGCACCGCGTAGAAATAATTACCCGTAGCCAGGGGAAGTATGTTATCTCCTGCGCCTCCTCCGGCGACCATGACACAGAAGAATATGACATGGTAGTACTGGCTTTACCTGCTCACCAGGCAGCAGACCTGATGCACTTTACCTTTCCTGGTATGGCTGCAGCACTACAGAACATCAACTACCCGCCACTTGCCATGGTATACTCCGTGTACAACCGCCATGAGGTGGGACATCCTTTAAACGGTTTTGGGGCACTGCACCCCAAGGTAGAGAATACCTTTGCGGCAGGCTCTTTCTGGACCAGCTCCGTTTTCGACGGACGGTGCAGACCGCACGAGGTACTCCTCACTACTTTTGTAGGGGGCACCCAGTATGCGCAGAACGCCCTGACGGAGCGTTCACAGCTAATGCGACGCGTGCACAATGAATTAAGTCATCTTTATGACATCAAAGCTGAGAAGCCAATTTTCCAGTATGCACACCTCTGGGAGCATTCTATTCCGCAGTATGATCTGTACATAGAGGATGCCCATAACATGGCAAAAGAGCTGGAGCAGGATGGAATGTTTATCTCGGCAAACTGGCAAGCTGGTGTTTCTGTAACGGCATGTATCCGACATGCAAAAGAGCTCGCTTACAAAATTAATTTAAAGAGGCCCCTAGTCTTGAATAGCTGATTAACTATATTTGGGCCATGAAAGACGCACTTGTCATCATCCCAACCTATAACGAAAGGGAAAATATTGAGGCAATGGTTAGGAGGGTGATGTCGCTGAGCCACCCGTTTGATCTCCTGATCATCGACGATGGATCACCGGATGGCACCGCCGACATCGTGCGCGACCTGCAGTTAGAGTATTCTAACCGCCTTCACCTCGAGACCCGCTCCGGAAAACTAGGACTTGGCACCGCTTATATACACGGTTTTAAGTATGCGCTCCGTCACAATTATGAATACATTTTTGAGATGGATGCTGATTTCTCACACAATCCTGAGGATCTTTTACGCCTTTATAACGCTTGTGCCAAGGAAGGCTACGACATGGCTATAGGAAGCCGCTACATAAAGGGGGTAAATGTAGTAAACTGGCCGATGAGCCGTGTACTGATGTCTTATTTTGCCAGCCACTATGTGCGGGTGATTACAGGTATGCCCATTCAGGATACAACAGCCGGCTTTAAGTGCTACCGCCGCAAAGTACTGGAGACAATCCAGCTGAACAAGATCCGTTTTGTAGGTTACGCTTTTCAGATCGAGATGAAGTTCCTGACATATAAGTATGGATTCAAGATAAAGGAAGTGCCCATTATTTTCACCGACCGCACAAAGGGTGTATCAAAAATGTCGTCGGGTATTTTTAAAGAAGCAGTAATGGGTGTGCTGCAAATGAAAGTAAACAGCATTTTCCGCCATTTCGACAGATACGAGGTATAGCAACAGCCTTCAATATTGACCTTTACTCGTTTCGGTTTAGCATAAAGTATTTTACTTTAGTGGTAGAACAAATGCTATTTTGAACTACTTTTACAGGTTCAGGTATAGTGGTATAGTAGAGTTACTTGCTAAAGTTAACACGCTGAGTATTTCACCCTTATGAACGATATTCTTTTCTGGATCATATTTAATGTTTTTGTTCTCCTGCTGTTAGGGCTGGACCTCTTTGTGTTTCACAGAAAAGAGCATGAGGTGAAAATAAAGGAGGCGCTACTATGGAGCCTTTTCTGGATCCTGCTCTCGCTGGGCTTTAACCTTCTGATATATTACTGGCGCGGACCTGCCCCTGCATTGGAGTTTCTCACAGGTTACCTAATCGAAAAGTCGCTGAGCGTAGATAACCTGTTCGTGTTTATCATGATCTTCAGCTACTTTAAAGTTCCGCTTAAGTTCCAACACAAAATACTCTTCTGGGGAATTATAGGAGCTTTAGTTCTCCGGGCCATATTTATTGTGGTAGGGGTCGCGCTTATTGCTAAATTTCATTTTATCATTTACATTTTAGGGCTTTTCCTGGTGTTTACCGGTATTAAAATGGCTTTCTCTCATGGCGACGAAGAGGTACACCCTGAGAATAATCCGCTGGTAAGCTGGGTTAGTAAGCATATCCGGATCACGAAGCAACCTGTAGGAGGCAAGTTCTTTACCAAAATAGACGGGAAGTGGTTTGCCACACCGCTTTTCCTGGTCCTGATCATGGTTGAAAGCACAGATGTGGTTTTTGCAGCAGACTCCATTCCGGCCATTCTCGCTATTTCCAAGGACCCTTTTATTGTTTATACTTCTAATGTCTTTGCTCTATTGGGGTTACGTGCTTTGTACTTTGCACTGGCT
The DNA here is from genome assembly GCF_042684605.1 of Pontibacter locisalis. NCBI lineage: Bacteria > Pseudomonadati > Bacteroidota > Cytophagia > Cytophagales > Hymenobacteraceae > Pontibacter > Pontibacter locisalis. The sequence continues at coordinate 19,845 of NZ_JBHULU010000009.1, read as the reverse complement.
GGAATCATGCAACTATTCCACTACCTGCATTATGGACTGTCGGTAATTTTGGTTTTTATCGGAGCCAAACTTTTATTAAGTGATGTTGTGGAAATAGACATGCGGTACGCCTTGCTGGTAGTTGGTGCAATTCTGGCTATCTCCGTTATTGCTTCCCTCCTTTTCCCAAAGAAACCAGAAGAATTACCGGAGCCACCAATTAAGGATGAGCCTGAGAACAAAAAAATAGTGAACCCATAATTTGGAATTGTAAAATTTATTCCTTTTAATTACAGTTCAAAACGAAAGAAACATGTATTTATCTTACGCCATTCTATTTACCAATTCTATGAAGGTTCCTCCTGCGGGGCTCCGGTGGTAGATATTTTGTGCGTACAGGAAGTACAAGAACATACCAAAGGGGCCCCGCAAGCAGCGGGGCCCCTTTTTGTTTTACATCTTTATTTGGAATCAATTTTAAAACAAATGCAAAAAGAGTAATCCGATTTTAATCAATGTAGTCATGAGAGCAAGTAGAAAAACCATCGATCAATTACCACAGAGTAGCTTCCGAAAGGCAGACGGCAAACTCGTGATGATCGCTGGACCATGTAGTGCCGAAAGTGAGGAACAGATGCTAAAAACAGCTCAACTTCTGAAAAATGTAAATGGTATTTCAGTATTCAAAGCCGGCATCTGGAAATCACGCACGCGCCCTAATAGCTTTGAGGGTGTTGGCACTGTGGGCTTGCAATGGCTGGATAAAGTAAAGCAGGAAACAGGTTTGAAAACTGCCTGCGATGTAGCTAACGCCCAACAAGCTGAAGAGGCCCTGAAGTACGGTGTTGACATGCTGATTATAAGCGGCAGAACAACTGTAAACCCTTTCGCTTTAGAAGAGATAGCTGCTGTTCTGAAAGGCACAGCAACACCTCTGTTGATCAATAACCCTGTTTACCCTGACCTGCACCTGTGGATGGGAGCAATAGAGCGATTCTATAAAGCAGGCTTGACAGATGTAGCGGCTATTAACAGAGGCTTTACAGCAGATGAGCAGTGTATTTACCGTAACCATCCACGCTGGGACCATATGCTGCACCTGAAACAACTTTTTCCTGAACTGCCTGTACTTTGTGATGCAGCACATATTGCAGGAAGAAGAAGCCTGCTATACCCTGTAAGCCAGAAAGCAGTGGACTTGGGCGTTAACGGTTTATTATTTGAGGCACACCACTGCCCTGCGGAAGCTTTGAGTAGTCCACAGCAGCAGTTAATGCCTCAGGAATTGGATTTACTTATAAACGCGGTACACACGAATGTTAAGTTAACAGGTACTAATGAACTGGTTGAGGAGTTAGATGAGCTCAGCCAGCAGATAGACAGCCTTGATGATGCTATGCTGGAGCTTATGCTGAAACGAACTGAAGTAACTGCCAGGTTAGGGAGCTATCAGAAGGCAAATGTTAAAAGTGTTCCACAAAGCGTTAACTGGGACCAGGTACTGGAGAGCCTTGTTAAAGAGGCAAACCAGGCTGGTGTAGACCAAAACTTACTGCAGAACATATTTCAGGTGGTTCGGGAGCACTACGCTCAAACCTATCGCTTAAAAGCATGAAAGCAACAGCACCTGCAGGAATTAATTCCTGCAGGTGCTTATTTTAACCTTGTGTTTAGTATAAATCCATACTTTCTGCGGATTAACTGGCAATAAAGGAGTGACAGTTAAAAACTATAGTTTATAGAAGATGAACCGGGCACGTTTTATAACTTTGCTGTGTTAAGTAGCAGCATCATCTAAAAAAGATATTTTTCAAATTATGAAAACACCTATTTCCCGTCTCCGCACCATCGGCATCTACGAAGGGATCTCTTTCCTGGTACTACTCGGAATTGGTATGCCACTTAAATATATGGCAGGCATTCCCGAGGTTGTTAAATATGTTGGTTGGGCACACGGCGTTTTGTTTATATTATATATCGCGGCGGTACTACAGGTCACTTTAGTACATCGCTGGTCTGTTGCCAAAGTCGCGGTAGCAGTTATTGCCTCTCTCCTGCCATTCGGTCCTTTTGTACTCGACAGGAAACTCCTGCAGCAGGAGGAGACAAAGGCACAGGAGAAACCGGTAAAGCAGGTAGCTTAGCCTGATTTATAACAGAAAAAGCAAGGGGCTCATTCTCACGAATGGGCCCCTTGCTTTTTGTTGTAACCAATAACTCATCTAAAGATTCGCATGCCACCTGATCTTGCTTCCATTGGATTCAGGTGCTTGTTAATGGTGTAGGTAAAGCTTAACATGAAGTACTGCCCCAGTGAATTGAGTGTCTCCCTTTCAACATAAAGTGAGTTAGCAGTTTGGTTTACGCCCATGCTTCTGTCCAGTAAGTTTATAGCTGCTAGCTTCAACTCTCCGGTATTGTTCTTAAGAAGCTGCTTTGATATTGACATGTTCCAGAGTGGGATGCTCTGGTTAAAGTCTGAATCTGGGTTATTGTACACCAGGTAATCAAACGTTGTGTTAAAGTTGAAAGTCTTCAGGAAGCGGTAGTTTACTTCACCTGCATATGTTTTGTTAAAAAAGAGCTGGTTCGCAATTTCAGCCTGCTCAGACTTTGTACGCTGAGCTGTCAGATCAGCACGCAAACTAAACTCGAAGTCCTCTTTCAGGCGGTATGAATACCGGATATTACCTGTTGCACTTCTGATGTTGATATCATTCTCCACATCATTCTGCACGTTTACAGTGTGTTGTTCGCGTAAATTAGTCCCTAAGGTAAAGCGGCTGTTATACTTCTTGATCGGAAAGCTGAAGTTACCAAAGGCTGACACCATCGTGTTGTCGTCAACGTTTACCGGCTGCGTTGTCCGCACAAAGTTCTCATCAAAGCTTTGAGCATTCGTGATGGCATTAGTAGTATAGTTCAGGGTTATCATTCCAAAGAAGCTCAAGAGCGTACCAGCATCAAAGCTGCTATAGTTAAGCCTCCAGTTATGCATATAAGCTGGTCTCAGGTTCTCGTTACCAACGTATAGGTTCAAGGGATTACTGTTATCTACAATGGGCTGTAACTGACGTATTGTTGGCTCCTGCACATTAGTTTCATAGTTAAAGTTCATGCGCCTGTTATTCGCAAAGTCATAGTTAAACTGTGCAGTAGGCAACACGTTCTGGAAAGAACGCTTTACGTCCGTATCTAACAGCAGCATCTCACCTTCCAATTTGCTTTGCTGCAAACTCGAACCAACTGTCAGGTTATACTTCTCACGGTTGACCTTGTAGTTTAGTCCTGCTTTATGATATAAAAAGTCGCTGTTATACTTATTGCTCAGTGCCATGTTCAGTTCTCGCTGCTCACTTTCCAGATCAAATACTTCACGATCTACCTGATTTAAATCTTGCCTGAAGCTATAGTTTGTTTCCAGGTACATTCTGTTACCAAGAGGCTCTGTGTAAGATAAGGTTAAACCATAGGTTTGGGCATTGTTATCCTGCTCGCTTTCTTGTTTTAAAATGTTACTGGGTCTGTTTAAGAATTCGTTTACCGCATCAAGCTGGCCTTTGCTATCGTTTTGATTTAATGAAAACTGTATGTTTGCTGAAAAATATCTTCCCGGTTTTCCGAATCTGTGGCGGTACAAAAGATTTGAATTCAGGTTAAATACATTTCCTGTTGCTGTAGCATTGCGAATACCTTTGTTTTGCAGTAACCCCTCCGGAGAAAAGGTTTGGCTCTGCCCTCTCTCATTCTGCACCGTTTCTGTGTAGCCAAAGTTACCAGTAAGCTTGAGTGAGTTGAGAGAATCAATTTTCTGGTCCAGCGAGAAGTTACCACGATGGTTCAGGTTAGAAGTTTCCTGGTGGGTATTCTCATCAGACAGGAAGCTGCCGCGTGGCGAAAAAGTCTCACGCGTTACATCCCGGCTAATGTTCTGGTCCAGGTTATTAAAAAAATAGCTTCCGTTCGCCTCTGTTTTCTTTGTAAACTGATTGTTGAAGTTGAGGCCTGCTGCCTGGGTATCCATCATCCCATTCATTCGTCCGCCGAAATTGAGAGGGACGCCATTTGTGTTGTTAGTAGTAATCATGATCCTGCCACCGCCCATTTGAGTAGCACCTCCTCCACTAAAGTTCATGTATTCATCAAAGCCAAACCCCTGGCTATTCACATTATTTGCCATTCCCAGAAAAGAAAGTTGCTTACCTTTGCTAAACCGGTTAAGGCTACCTTTTGCCTGATAACGCTCATTTGTACCTACTCCAGCCATCACATTACCGAAGGCGCTGTTCCGCTTCTCCTCTTTTAGCTGCAGGTTTATTGTTTTCTCACGCTTTCCGTCGTCAATACCTGAGAACATGGCCTGGTCAGATTTTTTGTCAAATACCTGTACTTTGTCTATGGCATCGGCTGGCAGATTCTTGGTTGCCATTTTGGGATCTTTGCCAAAGAACTCTTTGCCATCAACCGTTACCCGCTGCACCTTCTCCCCTTTTACTGTGAAATTCCCCTCTGCATCCATCTCTACACCTGGCAGCTTCTTGAGCAGTTCCTCTGCAGCTGCGTTTGGTTGCGTCTTAAAAGATCCTGCATTATACTCTATTGTGTCTTTTTTTATCACCACAGGACTCTTCTCGCCTTCCACCAACACTTCTTTCAGTTCATTGGATGCCGGCTTTAGTTTTATAGTACCAAGGTCAACCATGTCAGAATCTGTGGGTGGCGCTATCTTCTTAAAGTATGTGTCAAAGCCAAGGAAAGAGATTTTAAACAGGTATTCTGCTCTGCTTACGTTCTTCAACTCAAAAACACCTTGTGTATCTGTAGCGCCAAAGCTTACCAGTGAAGAATCTTTAGGCTGCAGAAGGAGTACCGTAGCAGACGGTAAAGCGGCATCAGTGTTATCCAGTACACGCCCCTTCAGCGTAAATTTTTGGGCGGAGGAGGCGTGACCAATCATCAGAAAGGTTAATAGTAGTAGCTTTTTCATAGTCTTACTTTTAATATGCGCAGATTAGTTTCTGATTATAAAGTTGCCATTACCCATCTTCTTCATTTGCTCGGCAATAAGCTCCTGGTATTCTTTTTCTGTTACTTTTTCTCCTTTGGCAGGCTGCACCAGATCATTCTTCTTCAGGTTCCTGAGTTCAACTTTCGTAGCCTTGGTTATCCTTAACCCATTGTCAAAATCAACTTCAAGCACAGCACCTGGCAGCGAGTTGTAGTTATCCGGACCCAATGAAGGCCTTAATTGATCTGTATACCAGGCAACGGTGGTCTTATTTGTTTTTTCGTCTGTGTAGAAAGCTTGTCTGCAGGTGTAGCCTTGAATAACCTTAGTTCCATTTCCAAACTTCCACGGAAGGATCGTCAGGGAATCATGGATAAGATAGTTTTTCCCCATGAACTCCCGAAGGCTTACTTTCTTAGCTTCGGCAGTGTTGAGGTATGTCTGGTTCTGAGGGGTCCGCATTATCACCATCTGACCTCCGTTACCTGCTGCAGCCATGTCATCCTGCTCATCGATCAATGGCTTGTAAAGAGATTCAGTATCATTGAAAGTAAGTATCTGCCTTGTGGTTCTGAACTCCGGAATCCTGTCCTTCATTGCTTCACGCTCCTGGGGAAGGTTGCGGTGCATGTTGATCTTTGTTTCGAACGTAATTGCCCCCTGCGACTGGGCTGAAGCGAACGGGGACACTATAACCAGCATCCATGCTCCGAGAATGGTAAGTATACTTTTCATAACCTTTCTTTTTTTAAGTAAAAGTATGGGTTATGAATATGCGAAGTAGTTAATATCTGTTAACAAGAAGTTAAAGAAAAGTTAAAGTTTGCAGGAGTTCAGATTATCCTTCTTTTATGGCATTATCAGCAGTAGCCTTACGCGCCATACTTTGTGAGATAACACTGGCGGCCAAAAGCTGCAGCGCATGGTAAAGCATGATGGGGAGCAGAATGATACCTACCATGTTAGCATCAGGAAAAAGCACCTTTGACATGACAGTACCATGCACCAATGACTTTTTGGAGCCACAGAAGATGGCAGTAATGCGGTCTTCGCGGTTAAAGCCCAGCACGCTGCTGATGGCATGTATAACTCCATACACCAGGAAGAATAAAGCAACCATAGCAGCTCCAAGTGCAAGGATATCTATGAAACTATAGCCGCTGAACATTTTACGGGCAAACGACTCGCTAAAGGAGGTATAAACGATGAGTAAAATGATCACCTGATCGAAAACACGAAGCCTGCTTTTGTTTCGCTCGGCAAAGCCTCCCCAGTACCGGTGCAGAAGTATGCCTACTATTACCGGCATCAGCACCTGTAATATCAGTTTGCCCATTATACTTCCCAGATCAAAGCTTTCGGTGCTGGAAGTAAGGAAAAGACCCATCCAGAGCGGGGTAATAAAAATTCCCATCAGGCTAGAGATACTGGCATTGAAGATAGCCGCCGGTATATTGCCACCAGCAATAGAGACCATCACAACGGAAGAGGACACTGTGGATGGCAAAGCAGCCAGGTAGAAAGTGCCTAACCAAAGTAGCTCTTTGTTTCCCCCTTCAAAGAAGGGGTGCAGGGATAATATCAGCAAAGGAAAAAGAACAAATGTGCTGAGTTGTACCACCAGGTGAAGGCGCCAGCTGCTTAGGCCCGCTTTGAGCTTCTCCGGGCTCAGGCGCAAACCATAAAAAAAGAAGATAGCAGAAACACCATAGTTCGCGACATCTCCTAGCGATATTGGCTCCCGATCCAAACCTATCTGGGGCCACAGGTAGGCGAACAGTATCATCAGGATCAGGGCCAGCAAGAACCAATCCAGCCCGAAACGTGCCGCTGCAGCGCCCACGCGCGGAATAAGACCTACCGCTTTCCCAGCTTCTTTTACCGTTTGCTGTTTGTCG
>NZ_JBHULU010000009.1:0-12842 GCF_042684605.1 Pontibacter locisalis | reverse complement strand
TTATCCCTGCGGGTCCGCTGTGGTTATTAATATTATATATTACTAGTAATCAAGAAGATCTATCGTTTTCAACTCAAACTCTGTCGTGTCTTCTTCCAAAGTATCCGGGTTCGTAACGATCAGGTCACGGGCACGACCATATAGTCTTACGTTCGGATAAAGGTTATCATATTCCTCCTGCGAAATAAGGCCTCTCCGTCGCATATGGCCTCCGATCAACCTGTAGTAGCCACTTTTCCAGCTTCGCAGGTTACCGGAGCTATCAAAGGAGGACCTGTAGCGCTTCGGACTCGGGATTATACTTGTAAGGAAAATAGCCTCCGCCAGATTCAGCTCCCATGGCTGCTTTCCAAAATAGAAGCGGGAAGCATCTTTTGCGCCATAGACATTCGGCCCCCACTCAATGATGTTGAGGTATACCTCAAACATACGATTCTTTGAAACCAGGTCCAGATTTTCTATCATCCACACAATGATAGCCTCCTCTACTTTCCTGGCAATTGTCTTCTTCCGGGACAGGAACACGTTCTTCACCAACTGCATGGAAATGGTACTACCACCACGTGCGAATTCTCCTTCTTTTATGTTTTTGATGATGGCCTGCCTGAAAGCCTCCTCATGAAATCCTTCATGCCTGTAAAATCCTGCATCCTCCGCTGTAAGAATGGCATTGCGCAGGTAAGGAGAAATCTCGCTTATCGGGCTGTAGAAAGGATTAGAAGGCCCAACATTGAACGTACGCACTGGTTTCCCATACTCATACACAGTATGTGTAAAAGTGCTGTTAATCTTCTGGAGATTCGTATTCCCCCACTCTGTTATCTTGAAATCTTTGGAAGCATCCAGGTCTGAATCAAAAACCACATACTCCACACTGTCCATGTTCAGGTGAAACTTCAGATCGTACTGTAATTCACCCTGTGCCTGTATACCTTCCAGGTTCTCAAACAGCCCTGCCGGTAAAGAATTAAAGAAGTTATTTGCCGGCATAGGCTCCGTATTTACCCTCAGGTCATAGATTTCAGCACCTTTATTCTCATAAGCAGCATAAATATTAGCGCTGGCTTCATTTACACGAACTTCTGTCAAGCTATCAATTACAAATTGATTTGGGGCAAGGCTTACTACATAATCCACAGCACTTTCCTTTACCTGTATATCTTCATCAGCTAGTTTAGGATGATTCAGCGTCAGGTTATTTATCATGGCACGCCCCTTTACAGTTAGCTTGTCTCTCCTGAACTCTTTATCTGTAAGGCTAAGGTGTAGTGTATCGAATGCCACCTCTCCATCAAATTTATCTTTCACATAAGGCAGCCGGATTCCTTTGTTATCGAAGGCATATAAGCTGGTAGAAATACGGTAATCTCCGGGATCAATTGTTCCCCGCACCCGCATGTTGTTCTGAATAGAATCTGCCAGTATGGAAACCTGAGATTCTATATAGCCATCATCCATCCGCAGATAAGGCATATTAACATCTATTGTTCGGTTAGGAGAAACATAAGAGGCGTTCAGGTTCTTGAAATCTACTTTATCCGGCACATTGTCAAAGGCTGTCTCTATCACGCGGTTCAAGAGCTTTCCATAATTTCGACCCTGCGTTGTATCAACAGGTTCCTGGGGTTCGTCCTTCTTGAAAAGGAAATCAAAGTTTGTTACATCACCGTTCTTACGGGCCGTAAGATAACCATCCGTCACCGTTAACTGCTTAAAGACAATGCGCCCCTTGAAAATGGATTGAAAGCTAATTGAAGCGTACACGCTATCGGTGGTAAAAAGCGTGTCTAGCTTATGCGGGACAAAGGAAATATCCGTAAGCACCACGGAATTCCAGTCTACAAACTCCGCGCTTCCGATATTCAAATCTGCCGGGTACTTGTTTTCTACTTTTGCAATAACACGATCGATGGTGTACTGTAAAACTCTGCTCCTAAAAATAAAGAGCAGAACAACCACTATCAGAAGAAAGGCTAGTACACCACTAGCCCAAATGAGAATTCTATTTTTCAAACGCTTGTCCAAAATATCCGCTGCGAATTAACTAATAAGATCTGTATCTAAAAAAATGATGCTCCATAATACAAAATTAAAGAAGTATTATAAGCAGACATGAGGTTATATATACATTATGAAATACTCTTTTACTTACGACAGAAATATCATTTAGATTTTTTGTCCAGCTCTCTTTAGGCAATCATAATGCCAAACTGTTTACCATTCCCACTCTTAACGCCATCAAAACACCTACAGTTCAACAACTTACACCTTAACACAATTTTACAGCCTATATCCAGGTAAAGCTACTACAGCTGTTAATAATTGGCTTAAGAAGCAATAGTGCTTATCTTTGAACAAAGAATCAATCTTACCATGAACTTAACAACACTTACAGCCATTTCGCCGGTTGATGGCCGTTACCGCCGTAATACCTTAGAGCTTGCAGAATTTTTCTCAGAATTTGGTTTGATACGCTACCGTGTTCTGGTAGAGATTGAGTACTTCATTGCCCTTTGTGAACTTCCTTTGCCACAGCTACAGCAGGTAGGAAAAGACTTGTTCCCGCAACTGCGTTCCATCTATGAAAAATTCTCGGAAGCAGATGCCCTGGAAATAAAAGAAACGGAAAAGATCACCAATCACGATGTTAAGGCTGTAGAATATTTCATTAAAAATAAGTTTGATGCACTTGGCTTGGAGGCTTACAAGGAATTTATCCATTTTGGACTGACTTCTCAGGATGTAAATAATACCGCTATTCCCCTTTCTTTGCGTGAGGCGGATGACCGGGTACTGCAACCGGCTTACCAGCGCCTTCACCAGACCTTAAGTGAACTGGCGCAGCAGTGGAAAGACGTACCGATGCTGGCACACACCCATGGCCAGCCTGCTTCGCCTACCCGCCTGGGTAAGGAGCTAATGGTATTTGCGGAGCGCCTTGAGAAACAAATGGACCTGCTTCGCCAGGTACCTTTTTCAGCAAAGTTCGGTGGTGCGACTGGTAATTTTAACGCACATCACATTGCGTACCCAGAAATAAACTGGCCTGATTTCGGCAACAACTTCGTACAGCAAGCCTTAGGTCTGCATCGCAGCCAGTTTACTACACAGATAGAGCATTACGATAACCTGGCCGCTTACTTCGATGGTCTTAAGCGCCTGAACACTATCCTGATGGATTTCTCAAAAGATGTGTGGCAGTATGTATCAATGGGTTATTTTAAGCAAAAGATCAAAGCTGGTGAAGTAGGCTCCTCAGCCATGCCGCATAAAGTAAATCCAATCGATTTTGAGAATGCTGAAGGTAATCTGGGTATTGCCAATGCACTACTGGAGCATTTAGCGGCAAAGCTTCCTATTTCCCGTCTGCAGCGCGATCTTACTGACTCTACTGTATTACGCAACATTGGAGTGCCGTTGGCCCATATCCTTATTTCACTTAAGTCTTTAGAGCGGGGTATTGCCAAACTGGAATTAAACCAGGTGGCGCTAAACAAGCATCTGGAAGACAATTGGGCAGTAGTGGCGGAAGGCATCCAAACGGTGCTGCGCCGTGAGGGATACCCCCAGCCTTACGAGGCACTAAAAGAGCTTACCCGCAAAAATGAGAAAATGACTGAAGCGCGTATACACGCCTTTATTGATACACTGCAGGTAAATGACCAGATTAGAGCTGAACTTAAGAACATCACTCCGTTCAATTATACTGGCGTCGGATTAGTATAGACATCAATAAAATGAACAAAAAAGCCCCGGCTGTACAATAGCCGGGGCTTTTTTGTTGCCTCCTTACAAATTGTCTGTAGGCTTTCTTTTCTTTCTATAACCGAAAAGCATGACCACTGCGTTAATAAGTTTGTAATTGAGCAATTGAGTTAAAGTAGTAATGGAAGAAACAAAATACCTGCCTTACGCAAACTTATTTTTACGAATTACACTGGCCTTAACTCTTCTTTCTGCCGTTGCAGATCGGCTTGGGCTCTGGGGTGAACCAGACACGCAAAACGTGATGTGGGGAAGTTGGTTTGCATATGAGGGTTATGTGCACCAGCTAATACCGTTTCTTTCCGAAGGTTTCTCAGACAAGTTAGCGCTTGCTGTTACAGTGCTTGAAATTGCTCTTGGGGCCATGCTCCTTTTTGGAGTAAAAGTACGCTGGGCCGCTATCGGAACTGGTACACTTACCATGCTCCTTGCCATAACAATAAGCATGGCAACAGGAATAAAAGAACCTATAAACAAGGCTATGTTTGTTGTTAGTGCAGCCAGCTTCTTACTGGCATGCACTCCCGTTTACAGGTGGACCCTAAATGGTATCAAGAAAAGAACTGTTTACAAACCTTACTAGCCACTAAATAGCCTAAAAATCCAAAGGCTACTTTAGATCCTGCTCCAGAAAATACTGAAGCGTGTATTTTGGATCTGATGACTGAGACGTGTTCAAAGCAGTTCTTGGCTCCACTTCAAAGTCCCCCTCATTGAAAGGTTTATAAAAGCCTACATTTTCAGCAGTATAAGGCTGTTGCTCATAAACTACTCCGGCAGCGGCTGCAAGTTCAGCCATGCTATAGTCCCGGGAACCTAACAATACTTTCACTGATTTACCCTCAAAATTCTGTTGATACAAGTACTCTGCTGCCACATACGCCACTTCATATGAAGAAATATAAGGCAGTTGGAGGTCAGGATTGTAAGGGGTGTGAAGCCCCCAATGGAGATTTTCAAAAAAGTTAGCGCTTCTAAGATGCTTTATGTTTACACCAGGTATTTTATCCAGCTCCTGCTCAAGAGCTACTAAACGTGTAGCAACTCCTCCTTTTTTGACTATGCTGTTACTTATATTAACAATATGCGTGATTTTACTGCCCTTTAAAAGTTTTCCAAGTCGGAGTGCAGTAGCAGCAGGGTCTGAAAAACAGGCATCAGGCACAGTAAGAAAGAGACTTGTTGCTTTGTTAAAAGCTTTTTCCAAGAAAGCATCATCCATAAAATCTCCTGCCCAGATATCTGCCTTACCTTCAAACTTTTTCAGGCGTGAAAAGTCTCTGCCTACCACCCCAACAGTTGCTCCTTTGGATAGCAGCTCCTGCGCAATTTTGCCACCAATGTTCCCGGATGCACCTAGCACCAGTACATACTTCTGTTCATTCATAGTTTTATTTTTAGATCTGAGGTACAAAGAAAAACTATTGATTTGTTATCACCAGTAGCTTCCGACATATACCAGTTCTACTCTGATAAAAAGCAGTAAAACTTATGCATGCAAACTACCAGGGGAGTCCATTCAGATCTATGTGCTGTGGATAAATTCTTTCCTGACTGGAAGGAGTAAGCAGCATCACGTTTGAGTCGTAAAGCTGTTTACCCTGAGGCTGATCGTAATAAAGAGTGGTATCAACTTTATACCAGTTCAACCGACTGTAGAAGGGCACCAGGGCATCTGCACAAAGTAACAGGCCAAAGGAGCATTGTAACTTATTAAATAAAATGCTCTCTGTTTCTCTAAGAACTTGGCTGGAGTAACCTTTCCCTCGAAAAGGTGGTGGAGTAATGACATTGTTTATTCCAGCAACTGGATAAGACTTACCATCCAAAGCTATGTTTCGAATTATTACCTGATAAAAAGTGACAATGGCATCGCCCTCATACTTAACAAAAACATAGTCTGGCTGCGCCCACACCCGTTCTTTTACAAAAGGTACATCACCAAACTCTACATTAATAAAATTCTGAAGCTCCGATTTGAGTTTTGGATCTAACTCTTTAGTTGAATAATATTTTATCATAGCGTCCGTACCTGATCTGCTAATTTCTTTATAGCCTCTACAAATCGACTCCAGCTAAAGTGTTTCTTATACTTTTTGATATTTTGAATAAGAACAGCTTTATCGCCTGAAGTATAAAAATTCAATATTGCCTCTGCAATTGCTTGGGGCTGCGGCTCTACCACATATCCCACTTCGCCGTTTGGTACCAGCTCTGCCAAACCTCCAACTTTTGTTACTACCATTGGCTTATTAAAATGATAAGCAACCTGCGTAACTCCACTTTGGGTAGCATGCTTGTAAGGCTGCACTACCAGATCAGCGGCACAAAAGTAATGGCGTACCTCAGCATTGGGTATAAAGTCGGCTTTCAATATGAGCCTGTCTCCCAACCCAAGCTCCTCTATCAATCTGTGGTAAGGTGTGGCGTCCTCGTAAAACTCACCTGCAACAATAAGCTTGATGCTAGTCTGCTTTTCCAGCCTCTGATCAGCCATAGCCTTTAACAGCAGGTCTAACCCTTTGTAAGCTCTTATAAAACCAAAGAAAAGTATGTAATCAATGCTGGGATCAAGGTTAAGTGCTTTACAAGCAGTTTCTTTGCTTTCCTCTACTCCGAAATTATCATAAAGCGGGTGCGGCAGGTAAAGACTTGGCTTGTGCGGCTCAAACTTTTCCAGGTCCTGCTGCACTGACCGCGACATCGTTACAAAGCCATGGCAGGAGCTAAGAAAATACTTAGTAAAAGTTAAATCTCCGGGACGTTTCTCATGCGGCACCACATTATCGGTGATGGCTAATATGCGGCTGTGCCTGTTCCGACGAACAACTCGTGCTATTGTACCTAGGGCCGGCCCCATAAAAGGAAGCCAGAAACGGAAGATTACCAGGTCGGGCTTTTGCTTACGGATATAATTACCTGCTCGCCACCAGCTAACAGGGTTTATTGAATTGATAAGAACTTTAATAGAAAGACCCTTGGGTGCAGGCTCATTGGAATACTGGCTCTTGCCAGGAAAAAGAAAAGAAGGATACTGAAGGCTAAAAGTTACAATCTCTACCTCATCACCTTCCTCCTGAAAGGCATAAGCTAGCCGTTCATTAAAAGTAGCCATACCTCCGCCCCGCAATGGATGCGCCGGCCCAACTATAATGACCTTTGCTGCCATTATTTTTTAAGCGCTCCTACCTTACCACGTATCAGGTACTCGTTTTGCTTATTTGACGCCAGAGAGATCATCTCTGCCAGGAAGCCCGCCAGAAACAGCTGCACACCAAGTACCACAGCCACCAGTGCCAGGAAAAATAAAGGTTGGTCTACAACATCTCGAACTCGGCCCCCTGAGTAAATTCCTAAAACCTTCTGTCCTATCAGCCAAATGGTTATACCTAAACCCACCACAAACATCAGAGTACCTAAGGTGCCGAAAAAGTGCATGGGGCGTTTTTTAAACCGGCTTACAAAGGTGATAGATAGCAGGTCTAAGAAACCATAGACAAAACGCTCCAAACCAAACTTAGTAGTTCCGTACTTTCGTTCCTGGTGCTGTACCACTTTCTCACCGATACGGGTAAAACCATTCCACTTAGCTATTACTGGTATGTAGCGGTGCATTTCACCATGTACTTCTATACTTTTTACCAACAGCTGGCGATAGGCTTTAAGGCCGCAATTGAAGTCGTGGAGCTGTATACCCGATAGTTTGCGGGTAGCAGCATTAAAAAGTTTGGTAGGTATGGTTTTGCTTGGGGGGTCAAATCGCTTTTTCTTCCATCCGCTTACAAGGTCGTACTTCTGATTCTTTATCATATCATACAGCGCGGGAATCTCTTCCGGACTATCCTGCAGATCGGCATCCATTGTGATTACCACTTCACCGGAGCAACGTCGGAAGCCTTCGTTCAGGGCAGCAGACTTTCCATAATTACGGTTAAAGCTTATACCCTTCACAGCATTATCTTCCGTCCCAAGTTGGTTTACTACCTCCCAGGAATGATCGGTGCTACCATCGTCTACAAGTATAACTTCATAAGAAAACTCGTGCGCATGCATCACTCGTTTGATCCAGCGCACGAGTTCAGGCAATGATTCCTCTTCGTTGAAGAGAGGAATTACTACCGAAATATCATAAGGGTATTGCATGTTCTATTCAAACTCCGGTCTGCTGTTTTTCATAACTGCAGCAATGATCAGCGACAGGATAAATCCTACTATTAAAGTTATAACGGCAGCACCGAATATCATAGTAAAAGGGCCTTGGAAATTTTCAGCGATTTTCATGCTTGCATCTATCTGCTCGTCGGATAGACCTTGCTCCAGAAGTTCCACGCGCTGCTTCTCCATCATTCGGGCCATGTAATCAGGATCAACAAATGTGGTATAAAGCCATGTGAAGATACCCGATAAAAACCCAAAGATCACAGATACCAATGAACCAATACCCAAACCCTGTCCATAAGACATGTAGCCATAGTTAATGGATTTGTACTGCTTCATCGCTAAAACTATACCAACAATCATGATAACATAACCGATACTGCTAAGAATGCGATTATCACCTAAGTCAGTCACCATTAGTATCAGGGAGTATACTATCCCTACCAGTGCAGTAATAAGGCCGTATTTAACAGCTACAGGAGTTACAGAAGGTTGTGCTTCAGTCATGTGGTTAGTGTTTAAAATGGTTAGATTTATTTACGAAAAAATACTGCTGCAATCAGCGAGAAAATCCCTCCCACAAATATCCTCCGCACAAAATCATCTGCTGCCAACATGCTAGGTGTTATAGAGCTTATTGCTCTGTATCCTTCATCATAGAGCTCCTGCCCCAAAAGCTTGATCTGCTCCTCCCTTGTTTCCTCAAGCAGTGCCCTCATTTCGGTTATATGCGTTTGCAACACCTCCGGACCAGCAACATGAATGAACAAAAAGATGAGCATCGCCGCACTAAGGGCCGTATAAAATGCCACCGATAACCCCACACGCAAACCCTTCAGGAAACCAATTTCAGAGTCATTAAACAACTTGTAGTAACGAATGGCCAGAAACAAGAAGATGGGTATAGGCAGGTAAGTTAGCCGGCCCATTTCACCAAAAGGATTAACCCCTAAAAAGAACAGCACCAGTACCAGCACAAAACATACTATACCGCACAAAACGCCATAGCGAACTCCCACCCTTATTATTGTCTGATCAAACATAGTAGCTTAATGTTCTGCTGGTTTTCACCAACATCACCTAAATTAATTTATAAATATATTAAAAAAGTTTAATGGAGCACCACCTGGGCTTTATGAATTATGCCAACAACCCGACCCTTTAGCTCCTTGCCAAAGAAAGGACTGTTTTTAGACTTAGACAACGTAGTTTCAGCTGAAGGTACCCACGTCTCCTCTGGCAGGAACAATGTCAGGTTCGCCTGCTGCCCCTCTTCAATAAGAGGTGTTGGCAAACCTACTACCTGTCGTGGCCCTGAAACGAACTTTTCAACTAAATATTCTAGTGGTAAGGTATCAGACAAAGAAGTGTGAGCTACAGAAAAAGCAGTTTCCAGATTGGAAATACCAAAATCAGCCAGGTCAAATTCCAGTTTCTTTGCCTCTACATCATGTGGCATATGCGCCGAAACAAGGGCATCTATAGTTCCATCCTGAAGCCCCTTCTTTATAGCAGCCACATCATCGGAACTACGAAACGGTGGTGCTACTTTATAATTAGTATCGAAAGGTAAGATGGTGGCATCTGTAAAGGCAGCTTGATAGCTTGCTACATCGCAGGTTACTTGAAGCCCATCCGCCTTGGCTTTACGGATAGAATCAATGGCAGCAGCTGTAGACACTAAGGAGAAATGCATCTTGCCACCGGCATAGGCTAATAGTTGCAGATCACGGGTAACTACGATTTCTTCTGCCAATGAAGGAATACCCTTCATACCCAGACGGGTACTTACCTCTCCTTCATGCATCTGTCCATTCTCGGTCAGGCGGGTATTTTCTACCTTATTCATCAGCAGGCCATCAAACAGCTGCACGTACTGCAGTGCCTTCAAGATTACGTCCGCTCCTTGAAGCGGCTTCGTTCCATCAGAAAAGGCAACTGCACCAGCCTGGTGCAGGTCGATCATTTCAGTCAGGTCTTTGCCCTGGGTCTCTACTGTAACAGCGGCAATGGGATGAAGGGTTACAGGCAAGTACTTAGATCTGTTGATCAGGTAATTAACAGCCCCTTTAGTCTGTAGCACAGGATTGGTATTTGGCAGGCAAAGCACTTCTGTAAACCCCCCTTTGGCGGCAGCGTCAGCTATGCTGTTTATATCTTCTTTATACTCTAAACCTGGCTCACCTGTAAAGGCATTTAAGTCCATCCATCCACCAGATACACATAAACCATCAAGGGCAACCACTTTATCCGCTTCCTTACTCTCGGAACCGATGTAGGAGATCACACCATTTTCTACCAGTATGTTTTGTTGCTGCAGATGATGAGCTGACTTTGGATTAAAAACTGTTACTGCTTGGAGAAGTACTTTCATTTTAGAGGAATCTAATAAGTGCTATTTCGACCATAAGGAATAACAGACACAATATTAGACAATATTTCCAAAGCTTTACGCCAAAATATCTTTTTTCGAACTCACCTTTGACAGAAAATGCATCTCCATAGTCATAAACCTTTACATTTTTAGCATTACTGACTAAAGCGCGGAGTTCATCAGGAGAATACTGGTCTAGCCTGGACTCTTCGGTACCATAATTAAAAGCTAAGGTTGCTACTGGTTTTCCTTGCCAGCTCAAAGTATAGAACCCAGCCCGATCCATGGTACCCGGAACATTAAAATATAACTTCCCACCCCGTACCTGCTGTTCCGGAATAAATGAGAGGCTGTCCTGAGACAACTCATAAACGCCCTCTTTGGCTGAAGCAGCATTCTCAACTGGTATCTGAATAGTACCGCTCCCTAAACTATACGAAAGCTGTTGTTCCTGCTTGTAGCCAGTAATTGCCATTTTGAACATAACAGGGACAAGAAGGGCATGATTTACCAAAGAATTATATTGCTCATCTAAAGGAGCAGCCATTAGATAAACTTGTCCTTCGCCCCTGTCGAACCGGGAGAGAAAAGGAGAACCTCCTCTAAATTTAAGAATATCGTCGGAGGCTCTAGACCATACCAGGCTTCTTACCGCGGCTGGCATTTTCATTTTCGGATCAAATTCAGAAAATATGCTTCTAAAGAACGGGTTATTAGGATCAGGGGCATTTAAAGTGCTTTTGTTTTGAGTTTGCTGCACGCCAGAACCATTTGCTGATATATTTAAATCTTGGAACAAAGATGAATATCCCCCTCTTTCTGCTGAAGCAGAAGGTATTACTATAAGAGAACCTCCATCCTTAACAAAGTTAGCAACTGTGGTCGCAACTGCAGGTGATAAGTTACTTATCCCATTCAGGATAATAACGTCTGAGTTAGTTACTTCAGCATAATCTATGTTTCCTGCATTATAAGAGGTAAATTCAAAAAAAGGCTCACTCTTATACAACCTCTGCAATGGGCTCTGAAGTAGGTCTGTAATTTCTGTAACCTTTATACCACTTGATGGTGTCAGGACAAAGTGATAATTATTATCAAAATCTACAGGAAAATCCTCTATCTGTACATAAGCCTTTTTGATACCGCCATCATCCAATTTGAAATTCATGACAGCTTCGGTAACCTGATTAGCAGGGAGATCTAAGCTTAAAGCTGCGACCTGACTTTCATTGATAAAAAGCTTAACAGGAACATCCTCTACAGCCTCACTGCCTGTATTAAGAACCCTGATGTGAAGCACATTGTCCGATGCAGGTCTAACAAATTCATCTTCTAAGTATACTGAGTCAACAGCAACGTTACTTTCTCCAGAGGAGGCTATAGGAACTATATGAATTTGAGTCAGGGAATCATAGGCTCCAATAAACCTAGAGCTGAAAGTGCTTTTTTGAAAGTCAGAAACTACAAATAAATGAGAAGGGTTCTTTCGCTGAGAAAGCAAAGGAAAACTGGAAGATGAAAAGTCCAATTCCTCAAGATAAGCTGCTGCATCCTCACCCTGAACAGAAGCACCATGTCTTGCTCTGTCACTAGCGGAAAGAGAAAAAGAAGTCGAAGCAGGAAAAAGATTGATAATGGCTTTAGCTCTGTCTGTTGCCGCCTCTAATACAGAGATATCTTGTGCAGCTTGCCTGCTTTGTGTACTAAAAGAGTTATCTACTACGATGGCCACATCAGAATCACCACTAGCACCTATACTTTCGGAAGCAGGAAGATAAGGCTGGGCAAAAGCAAGTACAAGAAAAGTAATGAATAGCACGCGAGCCAGGAGGATCAGTATTTGTTTCAGGTTCCGTTGACTGGCAGTGAGGTCTTTTGAGGCTTGGATAAACTTTACATTACTGAAAACAACCTTCTTTGCACGCCGGAGCTGCACAAGGTGAAGTATAACCGGTATAGCTACAGCAGCAAGCGCAAAAAGAAAAGAGGGATATAAGAAAGCCATAGCACAAGTTAAAGATGAAAAAAGCTAATAGCAAGAATAGCTGTCTGCACCTATACTTTAAAAGCTCTTCTATGGTTGAACGAATGATGGAAACGAACTGATACACGCCCTCCCGGCGCCTGCGCTTTTCTTGTTTGTCGGTGGTGTTCGGGGGGGTGGGAATGAAAAAGGGGCAGCCTCCGTTTTGGATGCTGCCCCTTTGCTGGGGTTGGCGGCCACCTACTCTCCCGGGTGTGACCCCAGTACCATCGGCGCGTCCGGGCTTAACTTCTCTGTTCGGGATGGGAAGAGGTGCTCACCGGAGCCATAGCCACCATTATCGTCGCACGATTCGTTTGCCGTGCATAATGCTTTAAAGTCAGTTAACATGATTGGGGAGAGAGCGAGTAAGCGGCGGGCCGTGTTCCGGCCTTCTTTGAGAACGCGCTCGGGCAATTAGTACCGCTCGGCTTTGCTGTCTCCAGCTTTACACCTGCGGCCTATCGACGTCCTCGTCTTGGACGGCCCTTAAGGGAGATCTCATCTTGGGGCGGGTTTCGC
>NZ_JBHULU010000008.1:0-3548 GCF_042684605.1 Pontibacter locisalis | reverse complement strand
GTAAAGTTCGCATGACCCGGGAGGAAAAAGGGAAAACACCCTCGACCAACACTGTCTAGATGCCATTGGAGGAACCTTGCCGAGCACAGCGACCCTCCAACGAGACACCATCTAGACTAAACGTTGGCAGCAACTCAAAAACCAAACAATCATTCAAAGTGAAAAAATATTCCTTACTTCTACTTCTAATTTCCCTTTCAGGCTTCGGACAAACAAATGAAAGGAATGAAAGAAAAGAAATTTACGAACAGATTTTACGAAATCTAATTGAGCCTGATAAGCATATAATTAATGAAACAATCGCGCATTTCAAAAATTATGATGTAGATGGAGATTTTCAAAAGTGGTTTTATGACCAATTTCCACCTACAATGACTATCGGAGTAGAACCTGTAAAGTATGAAAAGACGGTAAAGGATTATCTTATTTCAAATAAATCCGATTTTGATGTTGAAAATTTAATATACCAAATAGAAAACGGAAAATTAGATTATTTAGAAAACTATCTGGGAACCGATAATCTAATTTCTTATAAAAAAGCGCCACTGAGAAACTCTTGGTTAGGAAATATTTTTAAAAAGAAAGAAGCTTACGGATTTAGTAATATCATTTTAGGGTCTGATTTTGCGGTTGTTAAAATAAATTTGTTTTCCAGGGCCAGGAAAAATCATATTAACTCTCGAATTGTAATTTTAGAAAAAATAAATAACAACTGGAAAATAGCTAAAGTCCTTTATGAAAAAGACCATTTTTTAAAAGACAAATAAAGCAGCTGCCAACAACATATAAAAACAATGCTTAAAACAGTCTCAAATCGAAACATCGTGCTCACTTGCTCAGCGGATTGTCCTGCGAACAATCACACTCGCCAGCTCGCACAGTTTTTATACGAGACGTTGTATGGTATTTTGTATCATGAAAGAAATACTAAAAGAAGTTTTTAAAGCTTTCTCAATATTAGCCTTTGTAATACTTACAATAGCAGCAATCTTCTTCCTAATTGTGATAAGTCAATTGGCAGAAGCTTGGTAGGGCATTTAAAATCTATAAAGTGAATAAAAGAACAGTACAAGCTTATTTCTGGGTGACATTCCTTATTTCACTTTTGGCTCTTTTTCTGAATGGTGGTTTGGGTTTGCTTGTGTTTGGAATAGTAATATTGGCAGCACTAATATTCCATGTTATAGTGGGTTTAAAGTGGAAGTACTCTATAAATAAGAATTATCTTATCACGCTGTCCGCCACTAATCTCCTATTGTTTGCCTTGGTTCGGGTTGATGGTGTTCATGCTTTTACTGATAGTGGTTTGAGTGCTTTGTTGAACTTGATAGGCTTGAGCGGTGGCTACAGCCGCCGTTATGAAGAATTATTCATGTGGACTTCGCTTTTGCTCTTTATCTCACAAGTAGTTATTGACATCGCATTGTACCGAAAAAATAAACAAGTCAGAAGTGTTATAAACTGAATCAAGAAAAACAACATACAACAAAGTTCATAATTTAGGCTTCGGCTACGCCTCACCCACATTATGCACGAGTAACGTTAGCGTACATCCCAAAACAAATTACATTGATGATTGAAAGTTTAATAAGCATCAGAATCAAGCAAATCTACAGAGCGGGAGTAGAACTTGGGCTGTTGAGGACACTGGCGCTTCTAATTTTCTTGGGGTCTGGCGCTTTCATACTGTTAATGCAGACTGCCACCACTCTAACTATAAGCTCCGTTGTAGGAGTTTATTTGTTTGCCCTAACACTCCTACACTTAAGGAGGCAAGATAGGATGTTCCTGAAGAGCCATTTCAATTCCCACAAATGGATTTGCCTAATCGAGTATCTTCTTCTATCCCTCCCGTTGATAGCCTTTATGGCGTATCATTTTCAATGGGTGCCAGCACTTATACTGTTAACAGGGCTAGTTGTAGTAGTCAATTTAGACTTTAAGCCAAACACGCGAAGTCTCAATACAAAAGTTCAAGATTTAATTCCAGAGGAGTGCTTCGAATGGAAAGCTGGTATGAGAAAGTCATTTTTCACAATAATCATACTTTTGATGGTGGGTTTGGGTACGTCCTTTTTTATAGGCAGTGTTCCGATTGTGATTTTCATTCTAGGGCTCCTGCCTATGAGCTTTTACAAGAGAGGCGAACCTTACCAGATGATTACCTCATTTGAGGTAGGCTCTAACAGATTTTTACTTAACAAGATAAAATGGCAGGTCCTAATTTTCACTATCCTGTGCGTGCCTCTCATCGCCGTATTTATAGTATTCCATCAGGACAGATGGTTTATACCCGTCGTGGAGTATTTAATTTTTGTTTCGGTGCATGTTTACATGATACTTACAAAATATGCCTTTTACGAGCCGAATAGCAGGTCTTCTGCTGTACAGACCTTTGGTACCGTTGGGGCGACGGGAGTCATCTTTCCTGTATTCATACCGCTAGTATGGCTTCTATCAATAAGATTTTATTTCAAAGCACGGCGAAACCTCAATTTCTATCTGGATGATTTCAATTAATAACCTTGTCGTTTCCTATAGCAAAAAGGAAAATATAATTGATTCGCTAAGCTTGGAATTAGCTGAAAGCACCATACATGGGATTGTCGGTTTAAATGGCGCAGGCAAAACAACTCTTTTGGATGCAGTATATGGACTTACGAAAAGCAATTCCGGTGAAATTAGCTTTAGGGGTGAAAAGTTAAACAAAAGACAGGTTTCTTATCTGGTAACTGAAAACTTCTTCTATTCAAATATTACAGGCAGAGAGTATCTTGGTTTATTTCAAAATAAGTTGTTTGATACAGCCAAGTGGAATGAGCTGTTTTGTCTTCCGCTCGACCAGATTGTCGATGACTATTCAACGGGCATGAAAAAGAAATTGGCACTACTCGGGGTTTTGAAACAAGACAAGCCAATCTTGATTTTGGATGAGCCCTTTAACGGCTTAGATATGGAAACGTGTAGAATCATACGCTCCCTATTACTGCAACTACAGGAAAAAGGCAAGACTATTATCATCACCTCCCATATAATGGAAACTTTGACCAACCTGTGCGATTTTATACACTACCTTGAAAATGGTAGGATAAAGTATAGCAAAGGGAAATCAGACTTTGCCGCATTTGAACAAGAGCTTTTTGAATCGCTTGAAAATAAGAATGCTAAACTAATAGCAGAGTTATTTGAAAAAGGAACAACACGCTAACCCTGCACAGGCTCCATACTCGGCTGCGCCTCGTTCGCAGCCTGTACTAACCGTTGGCAAACATATAAAGCATGAAAGGATAAACCAGTTATCTTGAAAATCACACAAGCATATAGTATCAAACCTTGTTTTCACACTCCTTCACCCTAAGCTATGCAACTAACGATTGTTTACCTATTGAGCTTGCTGAGTATCTTGCAAACACCAGCAGCGTACAGTTTGGTCATCTTCAATCCTAATCGCAATTACTCCTACCAAGCTTTCTTCGTAAGCCCCTCTGGCGATACTTTAACCAGAGAGCAGATAACACTCCAACCTAACGGGCAGCCGTGGAAGTACG
>NZ_JBHULU010000007.1:0-25849 GCF_042684605.1 Pontibacter locisalis | reverse complement strand
GTTGTCCCTGTCAGGGCAGCCCTTCAGGTTGGCCACGCCAGCCTCGGTCGGGCACTCGTCCTGGTAGTCGGCCACGCCGTCGCCGTCCGTGTCAACCGGGCAGCCCTCCTTGTCCACCTGCACGCCCGTAGGCGTGTCCGGGCACTTGTCCCTCCTGTCCGGAACGCCGTCCATGTCCGTGTCCTTAGACTTACCTAGGTTTATACCGATACCGCCTCTGTGCTCCAGGAAGCGGTCGTTGTCACCGCCGGAAACGCCATCTACCATGTCGTTTCCAGTTAAGATATAGGTTGTTTCACCAAACAGGCTTATTGCATCGGTAATACGGAAGCGAATACCAGCTCCACCGGCAGCCGCAGCTGTAACAGTACTCTCTTCGAAGTCTGTTGCTGCTGCAGACGTAGTGCCATATCTTCCATCTGTATTTACATACATACCACCTACCTTAGCAACCAAGTAAGGTCCTATTAAGGCATCTTCTTTTAGAATAGTACCATACATCTTTAGCTTTACTCCAAGCATAAGAGTAGGAACTGGCCCTTCAAACTTTTGCCATTCCTGAAAAGTCCTTTGAGTTGTGTTGTAAGCAAAATCTAAACTAGCATCAAAAGAAGGGCTCAGAAAACGGTTATAGGTAATACCACCTCCCTTTTCTGTACTTTCCCAGAACTGGCTCCCCAGATCTCCATTATAAGAAAGAGCCGTACCATACAGCTGTATGTTATTCGGTCGATCCGAAGTCTGCGCTAGTAAGCTTGTACTTGCCGACAGCAAGAAAACCAGCACAAACGCAGTTTTACATAGTTTTGTAATTCTTGTTCGCATAATTCTAAAGAATATATTTATATATGACAATACGAGCATGTCCAAATCTAGTTTGCAAGATATATAATTTCTTTATATATAAAGAACCTTATATCAAACATAATTTTATTTATTAGTTATAAGATGGCAGCAAAAAACCAGCACCTATTGCACTAATAAAGCTGCTATTTTCTAAACCTGCAGCAAATTTAACAAACATATTAACATTAGTATATATTACCAAAAATTTCAGACTTAAATAATGGTCATCCCTATTTAAGTTGCCAAAATATTACTTCTCTATATACTAGTCCTAGCATTTTGAACAATGCAGGTACAACATACGACCAATTGTGGTAGAACGTTCAAGAAATTCTGTTAGGATTACGCCTAAAGGTCTACTTTTGAAGTTAAGGAAGGGACAAATTTAGTTGGATCAACTAGTAAGGCGCTCATAGTAAAGTGCATAATTAAAGAATAGTTTAAAGTTAATCACAATAGGTAAAGGTGCAGTTCTGCATAAATATGATAACTCCCCACTTTTATTATTATCTTTTTATTTCTTCCTCAGTCCTTATTGGTTCAAGTACACTTCTATAAATTCAGATACTGGCCAGGCTACCTAAACAAATTGCGCCTCGGCTGTACCTGAACTAATTTAAACAGCACCTTTGAGTTTAACAACTGACCGAACAAAGGTTCAAAATAATCAGGAAAGGGAAAAATAAAGGAAGTAGTGCGATTAAACTATCTTCCTCCTATACTCCACCTTGTCTTACTGTTGCATCAGGTTTTCAATGTCCTCAACTTCTAGGGGAATATTTTCCATCAAATCAACAGGTGAGCTTTTTGTTACCAGAATATCGTTTTCCAAACGGATACCAATCCCCTCTTCTCTTATATATATACCTGGCTCACATGTAAACACCATTCCAGGTTCGAATGCCCTGTATTTATCTCCCACATCATGCACATCAAGGCCTAAGTGATGCGAAGTACCGTGCATAAAATACTTTTTGTACAATGGCTTCTTCGGGTCCTGATTGCGCACATCACTCTCATTTAACAGCTCAAGTCTGATTAGCTCATTTTCCATTACAGTGCCAACAAAAGAATGATATTGGTCTAGCGTATTCCCTGGCACCAACATCTGTGTTGCAGCTTTCATTACCCGAAGAACTGACTCATAAACATCTCGCTGACGTTTTGTGAACTTACCATTAACTGGTACGGTACGTGTCAGATCTGAGGCATAATTTGCGTATTCTGCACCAAAGTCCATTAGAACTAGCTCACCATCCTTGCACTCATTATTATTATCAACATAATGCAGAATACAGGCGTTAGCACCGGAAGCTATTATGGGCTGGTAGGCAGGTCCTTTTGAACGATTTCTTAAGAATTCATGGTAGAGTTCCGCCTCAACTTCGTACTCCATGACCCCAGGTTTAATGAACTTAAGGACCCTAAGAAAAGTTCTTTCTGTTATTTGGCAGGCTTGACGCATAAGGGCAATCTCAGCGTCGGACTTCACCGCTCTAAGGTGGTGCATTATGGGAGCTAATCTTATATATTGATGAAGCGGGTAACGCACCTTCATACATTTGATAAAACGGGCATCACGAGTTTCTACCTCTACCACTGCACGAATATGCTCATTTGAATTCAGGTACACATGTTCCGCCTCAGCTATCAATGTGTTTAGAACGCTCTCAAACTCATGTGTCCAGAATACAGTTCTAATACCAGAAGTCTCTTGTGCCTGCTCCTTTGTTAATTTGTACCCCTCCCAAACAAGGATGTGCTCATTTGTTTCCCGGATAAAGAGAACTTCCTTCATCTTTGGGTTTCTGGCGTCGGGAAAGAGTAGCAAAACACTTTCTTCCTGATCAATACCAGACAAATAGAACAGATCGCTATTTTGCCGGAAAGGCATTGTACCATCTGCATTTGTTGGCATTACATCATTAGAGTGAAGAACTGCAAGCGAAGAAGGCTTTAAATGCTTTGCCAGATTGTGCCGGTTTTGCGCAAACAGTTCATTAGTGATAGGCATATGTTTCATAGTCTTATTTTGAGCAAGATGATTCGCATATAGATTTAGAGACCTAATAATAAGAATAAAGAGCGCCTCGAACAAACTCCTGATTCAATTGCGCAGAAGTGGGTAAATTCAAAGCATTAACTATTGAAAAAACTATTTGTAATTTTACATCCCAACTTCAATCTGCTACCATGCGCATAGGATTTGATGCCAAACGTGCCTTCACCAATACATCAGGATTAGGGAACTATAGCCGTTTTGTGATTTCCTCTTTGATACAATTTTACCCAGACAACAAATACCTACTATACACACCACACAAGAAAGACCTTTTCAATCATTTTTATCCAAAGAACGGTAACGTAAAGGTGGCACAGCCATCAGGATGGCAAAAAAAAATAGCATCTCTGTGGCGCACTTTCAAATTAACTTCGCTCATACAAAAAGACCGGCTAAACATTTACCATGGTTTAAGTAACGAGCTACCTGTTAACATTCGTAAAAGCGGCACCAAAGCTGTTGTCACCATTCACGATTTAATATTTCTTCGCTTCCCCGAACTATACAAGCCTCTGGATCGCGCTATTTATCAATATAAATTTAGAAGAGCTTGCGAAGAGGCAGACCAAATAATTGCTATTAGCGAACAGACTAAGCAAGATATTGTTTCTTTTTTCAAAATTGATCCAGTTAAGATAGAGGTTATTTACCAGGACTGCGACTCCTCCTTTCACAAAGCCGCTGACAGTGCAGTAAAAGAAGTGGTGCGGAAAAAATATCAGCTACCGGAAAACTACCTCCTTTCTGTAGGCACGCATGAGCCACGCAAAAATCAACTTAACTTACTCAAAGCATGGCACCTATCCGGAACAGAGTTGGACCTGGTGCTGGTAGGGCGACAAACAAACTATACTCAGCAGCTAAAAGAATACATTGAGCAGGAAAAGCTTCAGGAAAAAGTACACCTGCTGCCATACATCCAGTTCGAGGAGTTACCGGCCATATACCAGATGGCTCACACTTTCGCTTATCCTTCTGTTTTTGAAGGATTTGGCATTCCTATTCTAGAGGCCCTTAACAGTGGAGTACCAGTGATTACTTCAACAGGCTCCTGCTTTCAGGAAGCAGGAGGTGACGCAGCTCTATATGTTCCGGTAGAGCACGAGCAGGTTTCAACGTTGGCAAGTGCTATCCGAAAGCTAGACAATGACTCTACCTTACGTGAGGAAATGATACAGAAGGGTTATGAACACGCACTTCAATTCAGACCAGAGCGCACCATTGTCCAGCTTCATCAGCTTTATCAGCGTGTATCTCAGGCTTAGGGTCTATAAAGACTATTGTTGCTTTTAGTTACAGGCGCATCAGATACTTTCACTAATTATTTCATCTGAACTACTGCCAACTACTAAAATGATTTTACCTTTATAGAGCAGAATAATCTATGTGTTTAGAGCGTTTTCGCCATGGCAGCACAATTGACTCAGCTCTGTGTAATCCAACTGTGTACCTGAATTTTAATTTATAGCTTACATTTACCCCCTTACATGAGAAATTTTACTCAGCCACTCCTTTTTTCATCTTTAATTCTTTTGTTTCTGCTAACTGGCTGCGGAACTTCTATGTATATGCCCGCTGTCCCTAATGTGCCCATGTTTACAAAAAAAGGCGAATTAAGTGCAGGAGGGCATGCCACTCTGAAAGGCAACATCACCTTTAATACTGCCTATGCTGTGTCAGACCACTTTGCTGTCATGCTAAATGGATCTATGCTGAGCAGCGAGCGCAGAAAAAGAGACATGCGCTACAACCAGCTAGAGGCCGGCGGAGGTTACTTTACTACTTTCGGCCCCAACAGCAACCGCGTTTTAGAGATTTATGGTGGCTTTGGAAGCGGCAGCAGCGATCGTACTGACAAGGAAGAAAATAAGGAAACAGGTATTATAACCTATGAAAGACACGAAGCAAACTTCAATAAGTATTTTGTGCAGGTAAACTTTAGCTCAAAGCGTAAAGAATCGCTGAAGCTGCTGGGTAGAGAATTCCCACTCAACTACGGAACTGCCTTAAGGGCCAGCTACGTAAATATGCATGACTACACATTGAACAATGTTGCTGGCCAGGAAGAGGACAATATTTTCCTTGAACCCATCTTTTACACCCGCCTCACGCTAAACCCATCGGTTCAGCTCCAGTATACCAGCGGCACAACGATTGGCCTGAAAAACCGGGATTCTCTTACTGCAGCCTATTCAGTATTCTCGCTGGGCTTTGTCATAAATGTAGGAGGCCGCAACCTGAGTAAATAACTCTATACGTATCAACTGGCTTTTAACTCTTTACTCTTTCCCGTACCTTTGCAGGCTAATTAGACATTGAATGCCTGAATACCAAATTCATACTTTATCAAACGGAATAAGAGTAGTTCATAAGCAGGTGCTGCACACCAAAATAGCCCACAGTGGGTTTATTATGGATATCGGCAGCCGAGATGAACTTCCGGAACAACAGGGCCTTGCTCATTTTTGGGAGCACATGGCTTTCAAAGGCACTCTAAAACGTAAGTCTTTCCACATTCTTAACAGGTTAGAGTCTGTGGGTGGCGAACTTAATGCCTATACCACAAAAGAAAAAATATGCTTTTACAGTTCTGTTCTTGATAAGCATTTTGAAAAATCTTTCGAGCTCCTCACCGACATTACTTTTCACTCCATATTTCCGGAAAAGGAAATTGAAAAAGAACGTGGGGTGATACTGGAGGAGATGGCCATGTACCTGGATACTCCTGAAGAAGCCATCGTTGATGAGTTTGATGCCGTTGTTTTCGACGGTCACCCACTTGGGAACAATATTCTGGGAACAAAGGAGAGTGTCTCGAGCTTTTCTAAGCAGGATTTCCTGAACTTTATCAAACGCAACCTGAGCAATGATTCTTTACTTTTCTGCTCGGTAAGCAACCTGCCGTTCGAGAAAGTGGTGAAATTAGCTGAAAAGTATCTCAAGGATGTTCCTTCGATAAATAAGCAAAGGGATCGTACGCCTTTCGTCAACTATCAACCTAAGGTGATAACCATAGAAAAACCGATTTCACAGGCGCATTGCGTCATAGGCTGTCCGGCCTATGCTCTTTCTGACGATAGACGCATCCCTTTTTTCATGTTGGTAAACCTGCTAGGAGGCCCGGGCATGAACTCACGTTTAAATCTTGCCGTGCGTGAAAAGCATGGTTTGGTTTATACGATTGATGCCAACTATGCCACTTATCTGGATACCGGCTTGCTTTCGATATACTTCGGAACTGAAAAGAAGCAGTTGAAGCGCACCACATCCCTTGTACTTAAGGAGCTAAAAAAGCTACGTGAAAAGCCTCTTGGATCTCTGCAGCTGCATACAGCCAAAGAACAGCTTATGGGCCAGTTAGCAATGGCGGAGGAAAGCAACATGGGCTTGATGATGATGATCGGCAAAAGTATCCTGGACCAAGGCAAAGTAGAATCTCTCAACGAGATTTTCGAAAAGATAAAAAGTATAAAAGCCGGTGACCTGGTAGATATAGCAAATGATGTACTACGCGAGGAACAGCTCAGTTTCCTGAACTACGTACCAGCTTAGTCAATAAATGAATTTTATAGTATGGAATTTATAGATGAGGATCTGCAACGCTATGCAGAGGAACATACATCCTCGGAAAGTGAATTGCTACACAAGGTAAACCGGCAAACCCACCTTGAGGTAATGAAACCAAGGATGCTGTCAGGGCATATGCAGGGAAGGTTATTAGCGATGTTCTCTCATATGATCAAGCCAAAGCAGATCCTGGAAGTTGGGACTTACACCGGTTATTCTGCACTTTGCCTGGCGGAAGGCTTACAACCTGGCGGTATTTTGTATACCATCGACAAGAACGAAGAACTGGAAGATAGAGTACGTGGTTATTTTGCTGAAGCAGGTTTAACTGACAGTATAAGGTATTACATAGGAAACGCTCTTGATATAATTCCGACCATAGATGCTGTATTTGACTTAGTATTTATTGATGCCGACAAGATCAATAATGCGAACTACTATGATATGGTGATAGACCGTATGGCACCCGGAGGATATATTATTGCGGACAATGTCCTTTGGAGTGGAAAAGTTCTGGAAAAGTACCGAAAAAAGCTCGACGAAGACACAGCGTCTTTACTTGCCTTCAATAAGAAAGTGCATGATGATGAGCGGGTAGAAAATATCCTATTACCTATCCGTGATGGACTTATGGTAGCTCGAAAGAAGTAGCTTAATCCCTATTCAGATAAAAATGGCGACAGTAGCAGAGGTGCTGTCGCCATTTTTATACCTTGGCTGCGCCAAAAGAGATTATAATCTACAGCCACAGCTAATTACTCATTCCTTCAAAAAATTTAGCTGAAAATACTTCGTTCTTAATTTATAATGAGAGATAAAATCGAGTAATTTTGTACACTCTATATTATTTTCTGAATATATTAAAGCAGAGATAATTACCTCTTACTGATTCAACTGTCAGTAGAGGCTAATGAGAAAAATTTAGCCAAAGTACAACTACTTATTTACCTGTATGAGAAAACAGCTACCCCTTCTCGTTTTACTGCTTTTGCCACTGCTTACACTGGCACAGAACGTTACTGTTCCAAAAAATGTCTATTTCGCGGATGTTCATTTAAGAATCTCTGATGAGGCACAGCAAGAGATTCAAAAGAAAGTGGATGCTCTGCACCGGAACCAAGTATACTTTCAGAAGAAAGTAGATCTGGCAGACGCTTACTTCCCCATTATTGAGCGTGTTTTCAAGGAGGAAGGGGTGCCAGACGATTTCAAATACCTGGCATTACAGGAAAGTGGTCTGATCGGGGATGCTGTTTCTACGTCTAACGCTGTGGGTTACTGGCAATTTAAAAAGGAGGCAGCCATGGACTTCAACCTGCGCATGGATAATGTGGTGGATGAGCGTCGTCACATTATAGAGGCCAGCCGTGGAGCCGCAAAGTATTTTAAGCGCAGCAACAGCAATTACGACAACTGGTTTACCTCTCTTCTGTCATACTATTTAGGCTATACAGGAGTGAAAACGTACTCCAGTCCGTCAGACAAGGGTTCAAAGAAGATGGACATAAACGACAAATCTCACCCTTATGTCATTACTTTCCTGGCGCACAAAATCGCTTATGACAATTTTGTTGGTAAGAACAAGCCTGTCGTTTCTCTCCAGGAGATGCGGGCAAAGCCAGGCCAAAGCCTCACAGAAATCGCCATCTCAACCAAAACGGATTATGCTGAACTGGAAAAGTATAACAAATGGTTGTTAGGAAACTCCATTCCTTCAGATAAGGATTACTACATTTTGGTGCCAGTACGTAACACCGACAGAGGATTATTAGCATCTAAAGATGAAAAAGCTTCTCCTATAGCTGCTAGTTCTCAAATGGCTGCGGCAGTTATGGTAAAACGCAATGGGCTGAATGCGCTAGTTGCCCGCCCAAATGACTCAAAGGATAAATTAGCACTACAGGCTGGCATTTCTACACGCAAGTTTCTCCGTTACAACGACCTGCACAATTTTGATCCAATTGTTGCCGGATCAGCTTATTATATTGAGAAAAAGAATATAACTGCTGAAAAAGAATACCACATTGTTCAGCCAGGCGAGACAATGCAAATGATTTCTCAGCACTATGGTATTCGCTTAAATTACCTGCTCTTTAAGAACAGAATGAGCCGTACGGAGGTACCAGTTCCAGGTCGCGTACTATGGCTGCAGAAGCGACGCCCAGGAAGTACACCCGTGGAAATCCGCGATTTAAGTCAAAAGCAAAACACTGTTGCTTTGGCACCAGCTAAGAATAAGGCGACAGAGACAATTGAGAAGCCTGCAGATGCGGTTGAGACAGGTCCGAAAGAGAACATCGTAACGCGCTTTATCAATAGTTTCAAGCGCTTCAAGAAAGAACCTATAGAAAACTTATCTTCTGATGCTGTAGTGCAGGAACCAGCTTCACCTGCCACTCATCAGCCATCAGCTGCCGTGGCTACTAATGAGGAAACTGTAAAAGTTTCTAAAACAGAAGCAGCTACTACGGAAGCTGTTGTAACTGAGCAGAATGCTAAGCCGGCATTATATCCTGCTGCTACCAAAGAAAAAGCTGCTGCAACAGAGTCTTCAGAAGTAGTTAAACCAGAAGCAGCCAAAGAAAAATTAGCTGAGAAGCCAAAGGCTGTCGCAGAAGAAGAGACTGAAGTTGAGCTAATTGCTGAACCGGCAAAGGAGGAAGCTGTTATCAAAAAAGAGACAGAACCTTCTAAAAAGATTGTAGTAGCTAAAGGATCCTCGGATATATCAAAAGCGGAATCTTCTAAGGCTACATCTGAAGTAAAAGAAGTTATCTCTAACACAAAAGCAATCACTGCTGCTGAGCCACAGGCAAACGCAACAAGACATATTGTAAAGCAGGGCGAAACACTGTATGCTATCTCCAGAATGTACGCGGTTACCGTAAATGATCTTACAAAATGGAATGGCCTTGGTGATGAACCGCTAAAGCTTGGCCAGGAACTGTTAATAGCAGAACCATTAACCACGCCTACAGCTGGTTCAGAAACAGAAGTTATAACTCGGACCAACAAGGAATATCACACTGTAGTTTCAGGCGAAACACTTTACCAGATATCTAAAACATATAACGTTTCTTTGGAGAAGCTGCGAACCTGGAATAACCTTTCGGACAACAATATTAGACTAGGTCAGGAACTAAGAGTTCAGGCACCTGCCGGAACAACCACGTCTGTAAATGTTGAAGAAGAGAAAGTAAGCAGCAGTTCTACTACAGGGACATCTACTACAGGGGCAATGTACCACACAGTAGCAGCCGGCGAAAGCATGTACCAGATCTCCCGCAGGTATGGCGTTACCATCAAAGACATCATGGAGTGGAATAATAAGTCTGACTTTTCTGTAAGTATTGGCGAGAAGCTACTGGTAAAAAAGAAATAGATTAAAGCTACAGATAAAAAAAGAGAGCCGGCTAAAACAGACGGCTCTTTTTTTATCTCAGTTCCTTACCGATCTTCTGGTGGACTGGTTAAGTTCGAGGCCGATTGTAAGCCGGTAGCAATTTCCGGAGCAATTCCTAAACGCTCATAAATAGGCTGTACCATCTGTCGGAGCTTTGGCCGGTTAACTGCAAAAGGAATTACACTTATGGTACACAAAAAGCCACAACCCAACAAGGTATAAGCTACTCCAATATGTTCTGCCACAGAACCCGCCAGCATGCTTCCTATTGGCGCCATTCCCATAAAGGCAGTAGCATACAGGCTCATTACACGTCCTCGCTTATCATCTTCCACAATGGTTTGCAACAGCGTGTTACAGGAGGCCATCGTCACAATCATACCAAAACCACTGAACAACATAAGCACAAGGGACAGCAGGAAAATCTCGGAAAAAGAAAAAGCCATTAAAGCGAAGCCAAAGAGAAGCATGCAATATATAATCACCTTCCCTAGCCCTACAACTGATTTACGCTGCGCCAGGAACATGGCTCCTCCTAAGGCTCCAAATCCTGAAGCTCCCATTAAGTAACCCAGTGTATTTGCACCTCCCTGAAGAATATCACGGGCAAAAACCGGCAGCAGCACAGTAAAAGGCATTCCGAAAAGACTTACTAGCCCTACAATCACAATCAAAGCCCGGATTGGCGGAAAACCAAAAGCATATTTAAAGCCGTCTTTAAGCGATTGCCACGCTTTTCGTTCCTGCTTTACCCGCTCAAATGGCTTCAGGTGCATCATTATCAGAGAGGCCAGAACAGCAATATAACTAACAGCATTAATCAGCAGGCATATTCCCTCTCCTACAACCGAAATAAGCAATCCTGCTACTGTAGGCCCTACCAGCCTTGCCATATTGAACATAGATGAATTTAAAGCTATGGCATTGCTCACGTCCTCCCGTTTCTCTACCAGTTCAATCACAAAAGCTTGTCGGGTGGCAATGTCAAAGGCGTTGATCGTTCCGAGCACCGCGCTTAAAGCCAGTATATGCCAGATTTCCACTGTATTGGTGAGTACCAGTACTGCCAGGGTAGATGCCTGCAACATTGATAAGACCTGAGTCACCAAAAGAACCTTTCTCCGCTCAAATTTATCAGCAGCCACACCGGCAAAAGGCCCGAACAGAAAGGTGGGGATCTGGCTGGAGAAGGTGACAGCCCCAAGCAGAAAAACTGAATCGGTAAGTCTGTAAACTAACCAACTCAAGGCTATTTGCTGCATCCAGGTACCGATCAGAGAAATGCCCTGCCCTACAAAGAACAGCTTATAGTTACGAGAGCGCAAGGCCCTGAACATATCCCTTAATTTACCACCCAATGCTACTTTCGCCATAGTTACTTTGTTCTCTGCACGTATTTTGGCACAGGCTTTTACTTACGTATGGACCAAGTATAGGAGTTATAGTTTAAACACACACCTTAATACTCATATTCTTTACCAGGGGGCAGCATTCAAGAATCGGAGCCATCTCATGAAAAACATTAGTTAATAACAGCTGTATAAAAGCAGGAATATTCATCAAACATATTTTTAAATGGAAGAAATTCTTGACAGAGTTTATTACCACAATACCGTCCGAGACTATATTATAGTTCTAGGTGTCATCTTAATCAGTATTCTCATCATCAAGTTCTTTAAGCGGGCTATTCTGCTTCGCTTAATAAGATGGACAGAAAGCACAGAAACCCGGCTAGACAATTACCTTATAGAAAGCTTTAGCAGGTTTGGCATTCCTGTTCTTTACTTTGTCATCATTTACATTGCGCTTAACTACCTCACACTATCGGATAGAGCCTCAGATATTATAGAGATTGCTGTAACTGTAGCCATCACTATTATGGTTATCCGGTTCCTGATCTCTACCATTGTCCTCATTATCAGAGCTTATTTACTGAGGAGACACCCGGGCAGAGACACAGTAAATGAACTGGGTGCTATTTCCTTGATCGTAAACGTGGTGATCTGGTTTATTGGCATTGGGTTCTTGCTCGATAACATGGGCTATGATCTTACGGCAGTAATTGCCGGTTTAGGTGTGGGAGGTATAGCCGTTGCCCTGGCAGCTCAAAACATACTCGGTGACCTTTTCAACTACTTCGTTATTTTTCTGGATAAACCTTTTGAGGTAGGTGATTTCCTGATCGTGGATGATAAAAACGGTGTTGTAGAACACATTGGCGTTAAAACCACCCGAATCAAAACCCTGTCTGGGGAGCAGCTTGTGTTTGCTAACAGCGATTTAACCAGTTCACGCATTCACAACTTTAAGCGCATGCAGCGACGGCGCATCGTTTTCACAATAGGTGTAACCTACCAAACCTCTTATGAGAACCTGGAGAGTATACCTGGTGTGCTAAAGTCTATTGTACAGCGCCAGCAGGAGGTTGAGTTTGATCGTGCCCATTTTAAAACATACAACGACTCCAGCTTAGACTTTGAGGTGGTATATTATGTACTGAAGCCTGATTATACTTTTTACATGGACACCCAACAGGCCATTAATCTGGCTATTTACAGGGAATTTGCAAGTATGGGTGTAGATATAGCCTATCCTACCCGAACCCTTTTTATTGTAAACCAGCAGGAAGAAGAAAAGAAAGCCCAAAGGCTATAAGGCTTGAAAATACTCCAAAGGAATAAAGAAGCAGCGGTGACTATTTCCACTGATTTTTTGTTAGCACATTGGCTGCTTTTGGTTTGGGCAGCCAACCTATTTTCTGTAATTTTAACATCCTGAAAAAGCCTATTTTGATTTGACTTGCTATAACACAGTAGTCATTTCTAATTCATGATTTTTAATTTCTAATTCCTCCTAAATGCCTGTTTTTTCGCATTTACACACGCATACACAGTACTCGCTGCTCGACGGCCAGGCCAGCATCAGCGCGCTCATGAAAAAAGCGCAGGCCGATGGCATGCCCGCCGTTGCCATGACCGACCACGGTAACATGTTCGCCGCCTTCAACTTCGTGAACGAAGCCAACAAGTATAACGTGAAGCCGATTGTGGGCTGCGAGTTTTACCTGGTAAAGGACCGCCATCAGAAAACCTTTAGCAAAGAGGTAAAAGACGTGCGCCACCACCAGTTGCTGCTTGCCAAAGACCAGGAGGGTTATCAGAACCTGGCCAAGCTTTGTTCTATGTCCTACATCGAGGGCATGTACAGCAAATGGCCGCGCATTGATAAGGAACTGCTGCTAAAGTATAGCAAAGGACTGATTGCCACCAGCTGCTGTATTGGTGCCGAGGTGCCGCAAGCCATACTTTGGAAAACGGAGGAAGAGGCTGAGAAAATATTTAAGTGGTGGCTCGATGTGTTTGGTGAGGACTACTACATTGAGATTCAGCGCCACGGTCTGATGAACATCGATGGCACCGGCAAAAGCCAGGAAGACATCAACCAGGTGTTGTTGAAGTGGGCTAAAAAGTATAATGTAAAAGTTATCTGCACCAACGATTCGCACTACGTGGATCAGGAAGACTGGAACGCGCATGACATTTTGCTGTGCGTGAACACCGGCGAGGATCAGAGTACTCCCGTTGGTGACTTCACTACAAAATACTATCGCTTTCTATCGGATGACCAGAAGGTGATCTATGATACGGTGGAGAACGTGCGCCAGAAGTATGGCCATCAATCCGGTGTGCGCCAGATGCTGAACCGCATTGATGAGGCGGGTCCGAAAACACGCTTTGGTTTTCCGAACGACCAGTTCTACTTCAAGACGCAGGCCGAGATGAACGAGCTGTTCAAGGATGTACCGGAGGCGGTGGACAATACCAATGATATCGTTGACAAGATCACGCCTCCGAAGCTGAAGCGCGATATCCTGCTTCCTAACTTCCCGATTCCGCCAGAGCATGCTGGGCCTGATGCTTACCTGCGCCACCTTACCTACGAGGGAGCCAAGAAGCGTTACACTGATATCACGCCTGAGGTAGAGGAACGTCTAGACTATGAGCTGCGCATTGTGGAAACGATGGGTTTTGCAGGTTACTTCCTCATCGTGCAGGACTTTATTAACCGTGGCCGCGACATGGGCGTGTTTGTGGGTCCGGGTCGTGGTTCGGCAGCTGGTTCTGCTGTAGCCTACTGCATCGGTATTACCAACATCGACCCAATAAAGTATAACCTGCTTTTCGAGCGATTCCTGAACCCGGAGCGTGTATCCATGCCCGATATTGATATTGACTTCGATGACGTGAACCGCCAGCGTGTGATCGATTACGTGGTGGAGAAGTATGGCAAAACGCAGGTAGCCCAGATTATCACCTTCGGTACCATGGCTGCTAAATCGTCCATTAAAGACGTGGCGCGTTCTACCTCTCTCCCACTTGCCGAAGCCAATGAACTCGCGAAGATGGTGCCGGACACCCCGGGAACTACACTGGCCAAAGCCTTTATGGAGAACCTGGACCTGGCCGCTATCCGCGAAGGTACAGATCATCGTGCCGCCGTGCTTAAGCTAGCGGAGAAGCTGGAAGGCTCTGTCCGTAACACGGGTATCCACGCTGCGGGTGTGATCATTGCTCCGGATGATATCACGAACTACATCCCAGTTTCTACCTCTAAAGACGCCGACCTGCTCGTAACGCAGTTCGATGGTAAGGTGATTGAGAGTGCGGGTATGCTGAAGATGGACTTCCTGGGTCTGAAGACCCTGACCATCATCAAGGATGCCATGGAGCTGATCAAAAAGAACCATGGTGTTGATATTGACATAGATAACATTCCGATAGACGACGAGAAAACATACCAGCTTTACCAGCGCGGCGACACGATCGGTAC
The DNA here is from genome assembly GCF_042684605.1 of Pontibacter locisalis. Lineage (NCBI taxonomy): Bacteria > Pseudomonadati > Bacteroidota > Cytophagia > Cytophagales > Hymenobacteraceae > Pontibacter > Pontibacter locisalis. The sequence goes on along the minus strand of NZ_JBHULU010000007.1, from coordinate 11,141 downwards.
ATTCCAGTTCGAGTCGGAAGGTATGCGCATGTACCTCAAAGACCTGCAGCCTACCAATATTGAAGACCTGATTGCCATGAACGCCCTTTACCGTCCGGGCCCAATGCAGTTCATCCCGAACTTCATCAACCGGAAGCATGGTAGAGAGGAAGTGGAATACCCGCACGAGCTGTTGGAACCTATCCTGAACTACTCCTACGGTATCATGGTGTACCAGGAGCAGATTATGCAGACGGCCCAGATTCTGGCCGGTTACTCACTGGGTGGTGCCGACTTGCTGCGCCGCGCCATGGGTAAAAAGGACATGAAGAAGATGGCCGAGGAGCGTGAGAAATTCATTGCCGGAGCCGCTGAAATTCATAAGATCCCAGCGAAAAAGGCCTCTGAGGTTTTCGATGTGATGGAGAAGTTTGCCCAGTACGGCTTCAACCGCTCCCACTCCGCCGCTTACTCTGTTGTAGCTTACCAGACGGGTTACCTGAAGGCCCACTATCCTGCCGAATACATGGCGGCCGTGCTTACCAACAACATGAACGACATCAAAAAGGTGACGTTTTTTATCGAGGAAGCACGCAAACAGGGAGTAGCCGTACTTGGTCCGGATGTGAACGAATCGTTGCTCAAGTTCAACGTTAACGAGCAGGGGCAGATTCGTTTTGGCCTGGCCGCCATAAAAGGAACAGGTGAAGCTGCCGTGGATGCCATCATTTCGGAGCGCGAGGCAAATGGCCCGTACCAGGATATCTTTGATTTTGCCAAGCGCATTAACCTGCGTGCGGTAAATAAGAAAACGTTCGAAAGTATGGCTTTGGCCGGTTGCTTCGATTCGTGGGAGCTGTACCACCGTGCCCAGTTGATAGAAATACCGGAAGGCGAGAGTATGCCTTTGCTGGAAAAGGCAGTTCGCTACGGCAACAGCTATCAGGCAGAGCAACAGGCCGCGCAGCAGTCGCTGTTTGGAGGAGGTGCCGCTGTAGCAGCCCCACTACCTAAAATACCAGAAGTAGCCGTATGGACACAGGCCGAGATGCTTCGCCGTGAGAAAGAGGTAGTAGGCTTCTACATGTCGGGCCACCCGCTGGACCAGTTTAAGCTGGAGATTGATTCCTACTGTACATGTCCGCTTGATAGAATTGAAGAGTATAAAAACCGCGATGTGAACGTGGCAGGTATGGTTACCGATGTTGTGATCCGTACGGCCAAAAACGGAAACCCGTTTGCTCTGTTCACTATAGAGGATTATGACACTTCGATGCAGATGGCGCTATTTGGAGAAGATTATGTAAAGTTCTCACCCTACCTGAAGATGGGCTTATACTTGTTCATTCGGGGCAAGGTGCAGCTGCGTTATAAAACCGAAGATCAGTGGGAACTGAAGCCGCAGAACATCCAGTTGCTGGGCGACGTGATGGACAAAATGGCACAGGGCGTGCAGCTCAATATCAACCTGCAGCACTTTACGCCAAACTTGGCTGAAGCATTGGAGAATTCTATTGTGACCAGTCCAGGTCAAAAGCGCCTGGAGATTACCCTGCATGTTCCGGATGAGAAGCTGGCGCTGCCTACCTACTCTAGAAAGTATAGAATTGACCCAAAGCTATTCCTGACATCAATCAAGGATCTAGGGTTGGGGGAGTGTAAACTTATCTAACTAAGTGAATCGTTAAAATGCGAACCCTCTAAAAGCAAAAGCCTGATGCTGTACAGCATCAGGCTTTTGCTTTTAGAGGGTTCGCATCATTTTGCAGAGCCTGCAGTTAACTTTATTCCTTTCTTGCCTCCTTTACGGCCGTATCTAAGACAGCATCCTTCCCTGAAGCTATACTTGCTACTGTTGGTTTCACCACTTTGTCTACTTTCACTCCTTTTCGCTGCTCAAAAGAGCCATTTACCCCGTGTTCTCCAACACCTGTAAAAGCTACGTTTGCTCCGCCTGGTAGTGGCAGCCAGGTAATATTACCTGTGGTGCCAGCTGTTTGAGAACCCATAATTGTAGTGTTAGATCGCTGTGTTAGCCCCAAAGCAAAACTCTCCGGCAGGCTCTGTGTGGATTCATCCACCAGAACTATCATATTGCCTTTATAAGGTATAAGTGCCGAAGTATCCGTGTGCTCATACATGCTCTTGCTCACACTAAAAAAACCCGGGTAATGTACAAGGGCATTGGATGTATAGGAAGAATGAAAGTCTTTTTCGTATAAAGCTGGCAATGTCTGACGGTACACGTTAAAATTTGGATAGCCTCTCAAGTCAAGTATAACAGTTTGAGCATCTTTTACAGCCGCAAAAAGTGCCGGCAGAGTATCAGGATTTTGTATTTTGGTATAGTCAACGTACACAATGTTGCGTTCTAGCTCCTTCCACAATTTCTCATCACGTTTATTAGCCCGCTTCATCAGTTCCTGATAAGGTAAGCGGCTGATGGATCTGGTAAGGTGGGATTTGCCTCGCTTGATTTTGATTGTTGCGGCCGTAGAGGTGTCTACGTTTAACAGGTATGCGGCAATGTCTCTGTAGGTAGCCACTTCATTAGACCCTCTTAGCAGTGGCTTTAGTTCTTTTACCCGTTGCTGTACTGGTTTTCCGTTGATGGCTATAATCGCATCCCCCACTTGTATATCCTGTACCCGGGCAAGAGAATCTACAAGAATTTTAGTAATGACAAACTTACCCTGAACATGCTTAACCTGGAAGTAAGGGTTCGGCCCCCACATAGCATTTAGGACAGGACTGCTGGCAAAGCTGTGGCTGTCTTTCAATTCCCTGTTAAGCCGCTGTATCGCCAGGTGATATGCTTGCTCATCCTGCGCTTCATTAAAAACAGGGATATACTTTTCCAGTACTATACTCCAGTCCTTACCAATAGTCTGCTTGTGCGGGTAAAAATAGTTTATCGTGTTCCAGTACCTGGCTAATGCCAATAGTCGCGTTTCCTTACTAGGGTATACTACTTCTGCCATGGGGTTCTCCAGAAAGCGGACATGATCTAACGTGTACTCTTTATACTTATTTGTTATGTACTTACTCTCAAGAGGCAGATGGCGCTCATAAAGGTCTATAAGCTGCTGCTTTAGCTTACTACTTATCTTATAAGCTGCTATTTCCTTTTCAGAGAATATCTCAACTATAGTATCAGCTTTAGGTAAGTTATAGGAGATTGCTAATTTAGGAGCAGGAATCTGCGCATACAGATCATCCACCACGCTGTGATATTCCTTTTGCCCCCTTGCAGCAACTACCTTAGGCACATAAGCTACAAAAACAGAATCCCAGTTTATAGTACCGTTGGCCACATTTGAGTGGTAATACTTCATCAGGCCCCAAACCTTAGTTAAAGTAGCTATTCTTTTAGCAGCTTCCTTATCAAGGGAAGTAGCAGTACTACTGATTTGGCCAAAAAAGATAAAAACAAGCACCAGCACTGCGGCAAATTTATTCTGGAGTAACTTCATAGCTTTATTAATTAGTACGAATAGGCAAAGTAAATAATGAACTGTATAACACTCAGATTCAATAGATACAGCTAAGGTTGCCTGCCGTAATAATTTTTCTTCGGTTTATTGCATATTACTGCGTCTTATGCCGATAATCAATTCCAAATAATTTCACTCCCCCACCACATTTTCCTTACGAGACTTGCTTCAGAAACTTTTATTTACAACATTTGTTTATACAAATAACTTATATCTAGTAGAAGTAAAACCACGTAAGTAATCATTACAGCTATTAGTATACAGCTTCAGGCAGTAAGACAGCTTGTCAGGCTCATAGAGATTGGGCAGGTATTTGTCTAACCTTTTATTGTTACTATATTTAAGAACAGATTTAACACAACAAAACGTTAAAGTTATGGCTAACAAAGCAATCGAGATCACCGACGCAAATTTTGATGAAATCATCAATTCAGATAAACCAGTATTGGTAGACTTTTGGGCAGAGTGGTGCGGACCATGCCGTATGGTGGGTCCAATTGTGGAAGAACTGGCTGGCGAGTATGAAGGCAAAGCCGTTATTGGCAAGGTTGACGTAGACGCTAATCCTCAAACTTCTGCTAAATTTGGCATCCGCAGCATTCCAACGCTTCTTGTTTTCAAAAACGGGGAAGTAGTTGACAAGCAGGTAGGCGCTGTTCCAAAAAACGTACTGTCTCAGAAACTGGATGCGCAAATGGCGTAAGTTTTGTCTCGACATCATAAAAAAAGCCTCTCCTGCTTCATTGCAGGAGAGGCTTTTTTTTACTTCTACTCTTCCTCCATCATTACAATGCTGATATCGCCGCTTCGCTCAATGTAGGCCCGCTTTACCTTTTTGAAATCCGGTACACTTCCAGTATTACGGATGGCTTCCTCCAGATCATGCTTGGTTACACTGTACTCCTGCATTTTCTTCAACTGTAGTTCTCCTTCTTTAATCAAAAGCTTTGGATCTCCTTTTATTACCCTGCCAAACCCATTATCTGCATGAAAGGCTAATTTAGCAAGGAGGCGATGAAGGATCACAAGAACAAAGGCAGCTACAATAGTAGGCCAGAAAGGGGAGTTACCTGTTATGGCACGGCTTAATACAGAGCCATATATGATACCTAGTACAATATCAAAGGCTGTATTTTTCCCAAAGATGCGCTTGTTACCTAACCTCACTATAATAAGTGCGGCGATAAAAACTACAACAGCTCTTATAGCCATTTGCCACCAGCTCAGAGAATCCTCCCCTATGCCAAGTGCTGTATCTATTATCTTAAGTGCTGTATCTAAAAATTCAAGCATACAAAGCTGAAACGGGGGTATCCAGGACTTAGTTGTACTCTTAACCGGCGTTACCACAGTTACAGAGGCTCTTATCTAGACTAGACAGAACCTCAAAATTATTTTCCACTTCCTGCATCAGGCTCTGGAGCTTTGCATTATACTCCTGCACCTTCAGTAACTTGCCTTGCTCTGGCTCTTGTTTGTTTAACAGGTCCAACGCCTTTATACTTTTGCCGAACTCAGTATTCTTCTCGTGCATTCGGCTTACATACTGGTCCAGCACCTGGTTAGTAGAAGAGGCTACAGTCTGTAAATTATTTTCGATGCAAAGCTGCCGTTTCAGGTGCTTGAAAACAGTTTGTTCAGCTGCCTGATTCAACTCCTCCTTCTTCTTTAGGGCTTGCTTTAGCTTAAAGGTATCGTATCGTTTATTATACTCTGCTATGGCATCGCGCACTTTTTCGCGGCAGCTCTGGCATTTGCTGGAAGTTACTTTCTCAAGTATAGTATTGCGCTGCGGCAATGTTTCATCGTTTGCCTGCAACTCATTTAGTTTTTGTATCTCCTTTGCATAAACTTCGCTAAACTGCAGGTCCTCCAGCTTTTTTATTAGCCTGATAATTGCCTCTCCTTCAACAGAAGCAGAGAGGTACTCCGGTTTAGGTAATTCTACAGCATATAGCCTTGCTAAGGCTGCCTCCCGCTTTTCAGATGTGTTCCATACTTTTGGATCACTCTCCATCTCACGAAGCGTATTTACCAGTACTTTCCCGTTCTTCAGATTATGGTCGGCTTCCAGGTAAAGCTCAGCATTGCCTAGTATAGCCTCATACTCCGGTTTGAAAATATTCTGGTAGGTGCTGTTCTTATCAAACTCTTTCTCGCGGGCATCAAATGTACTTTTCAGACGCTTATACTCCTGTATTATTCCGAACAGATTCTTGGCATTTACCTCCGGACTATTGTTGCGGTAATTCAAACGGTAAATGTTCAGGTTCTGCTTCATCTCTGCGAAAACGCGCAGAAACTCCACATAAAGTTTCTCTTGACGATATGTCTCATCATTCACCAGTTTCTGCTCATACGCACTCTGAATCTTTTGCTTCCGCTTCTCGATAAGATCCTGGGTAACTTCATCTCCAGTGAGTACATCCATCTTGTAGAGCGACTTATAATTCGCAACCACCATATAAGGATAGTCTTTATACCCTATAAACTCCTCCAGGCTTTTACGATCAAGCTTGTTAGAGTTTTTGGAAAGGTAATCCGTTAGCTTGATAGCCTTTATGGTTACAGTCTTCACTTCGCCGGGAACAAAAACGTAAACACGAACTGAATGCAATCGGGTATCAAAATCCTGCCCTTCATAAAGGCGGATAGTGGAACTAAACTTATACTCCCGCTTCGTAGTACGCGCGTTCAGCAGGTTACCAAACTCACCAACCAAGGAAAGTACAGCCCCTGACGGGTTAGTAAGTTTGGAAAGGTTTACCAACTGATTTGCAACAAGGCTAAAAACCTGATCTCCCTCGTTGTTTGTAACAGCCTTGGCATTAATTACCGCATCTATACTATTCTGAGTGGAAGACAGAGGCATTTTATCAATGATACGCACCACCTCCAGGTAATCGCTTACCTGCGTTTTATACTCTTTCTTATCCTGGTTGATATAGAAGTTGTAAAGCGGGTACACTATAGCATCATTGCCAAACAGCTTCATGTTCTTAAGCTGTGCAGTTATGAACAAGTACTCCAGTGCGTTTCCGTACTTTTTCCGTTTTCGCTTCGGAACCCCTCGCTCCAACTCATTCAATACCCGAGTGAACTTGTTGCCATTAAAGAGGTAGATATCAGTAGAGAGGTACTGCCACTCGTCTGAAAAAACAAAGTCATCGTTGTAACTGTAACCTAAGCGGGTTTCAATATTACGCTGCGCAAAAACCTGCTGACTGAGCAGCAGCAGAAAGAAAAAGAAAACTATTCTCCTCATAAACTACGTTATAATCAAGTATTAGCGGCTCTGAGCAAGAGCCGTGAACGAGACAGGTAAACGTTATTAGCTAACCATAAGTGCATTAAAATTGCTAATAATAACGGTAGAATCATAAAATAATTATCAGACAAAGTATAGGATATGTTAAGATATAGAATATTGTTTTTTGCAATAGCCCTAGCAGCGCCGCAAGTTAAGGCCGAAGTCATCCATGGGTCCTCAGATATAGCAAAGACTGCTACTGCCTCAGAGCTTACAGAAAGTCAGAAAGTAGAGCGCTTAATTGAATTTATCCGAAGCATGAAGGGAGCGACTTTTATCCGGAACGGAAGCGAGCATAGCTGTCAGGAAGCTGCAAAACATCTAAAGTTAAAATGGGAGAAACATAAAGGCCATATAAGCTCTGCAGAGGAATTTATAGAAGATCTTGCCTCACGATCAGGATTAACAGGCCAGGATTACTTAGTGCGTTTTGCTGACGGAACTGAAAAGACAACAAACGAAGTACTGACAAAAGAGTTAAGGCGTCTGGAGAGCACAAAGAGCTAATACGTTCATAACCAACTGCCACAAGTTAATTACGTAGGGTTTTATAAACTTGAAGCTTCTACTTTTATGATACAATTGCTGGAAGAATCTAAGGAGGATCTGGTGGCCTTTCGAATTTCGGTTGATGTCGATAAAAGCGACTATGAAGTTATGCTCCCGCTGCTGGAAGAACGGATTAAGCAACATGGCAAGATAAGAGTCTATGCTGAGATATACGATGTGAAAGCCTTTACCTTAGCCGCACTCTGGGAGGAAATAAAATTTGATTTTACCCATGCTGCAGACTTTACACGTGTAGCTATTGTGGGTGACCAGACCTGGACGGATGTTATATCTGTACTAGCAAAGCCATTTACAACAGCAGAAGTAAAACACTATGACTTTAACCAGAGACAGCAAGCGTGGGAGTGGATCAACTCCTGATGCAGGCACTGTCATTATAAAGCAGGAAGAGCGCAGCAGAGTTATCTGCTGCGCTCTTCCTGCTTTACAAGATAAACTTATATTTAATCTTTGTAGATAGATACCTGTGCTTTCCCGTTTTTCATGTAGCCCCGGTACATACCAGCTGAATTGAAAGGCATGGCTAAATTTCCATTCTTGTCGAGTGCTATTACACCACCTTCTCCTCCGAAATCCACCAGCTTTTTCATTACAACCTCATCGGCTGCTTTCTTAACTGAATACCCTTTGTACTTCATAAGAGCTGCTATGTCATGGGCTACAACAGCCCGGATAAAGTATTCACCGTGGCCTGTTGCTGATACTGCACAGCTGTTATTGTCAGCATAAGTACCTGCACCGATTATTGGCGCATCACCTACCCGTCCATATCTTTTGTTTGTCATTCCACCTGTAGAGGTAGCAGCAGCTAAATTACCATAAGCATCTAAGGCAACTGCACCTACTGTACCAAATTTTTTACCTTCTATAAATATGTTCTCATTGCTGCCTGTACCACCGTCATGGTCTAGCTGGGTTTTCTCCTTATCCTTAATCTTCTGAAGCTGCTCAAAGCGGGTCTGTGTGTAGAAGTAAGAAGGATCTACCAGTTCAATGCCATGTATCTTGGCAAATTTTTCTGCACCACTACCAATCATCATCACATGCTCAGACTTCTCCATTACCGCACGGGCTGCAGTTATGGGATTCTTTATAGTGGTAACACTGGCAATAGAACCCGCATTAAGTGTTTTACCATCCATGATGGCAGCATCCATTTCGTTCTTCCCTTCATTGGTAAATACTGCTCCCTTACCAGCATTGAAAAGTGGTGAGTCTTCCATTACCTTAATTGTAGCCTCAACGGCATCGAGGCTGGTACCACCTTTTTTGAGCACGGCGTATCCGGTTTCAAGAGCCTCATTTAACTTTTCACGGTAAGCCTTTTCTTTCTCAGGAGTCATATTCTCACGAGTTATAGTACCTGCGCCACCGTGTATAACCAGCGTTATTTTATTATAATCAGGTTTTGTCTGTGCCAGTCCTGTAAAGCTTATCAGCATAAACAGGAGCAAAAAATGCAGATTCCTTTTCATTTCAAAAGAGATATTTTAAATAGTTAAAAAGCATTGACAGCATAACAGCTGCTACTAAAGTTAAGCTTTTTTGTGCGAAGAAATAAAGCGAACAGCACAGCTCTAATCTTAACCATAGCCTGATTCCTGCAGGTGCTTTCAGTTATAGCACTTAACTTAGCGGCATGACATTAATAGACAAACTCGCCTGGATTGAGATACAGGAAAGAAAAGTACTCAGTACACGCAGCTACGGCAAAAATGTTTATTACATACCGGGTGGTAAACGTGAGTCTGGTGAAACAGACATACAGACTCTTATCAGAGAGATTAAAGAAGAACTAACAGTACAGCTAACTCCTGAAACATTGAAGTTCCTGGGAATTTTTCAGGCGCAGGCACACGGACATGCTGCTGGCATTGAAGTAAAAATGCAATGCTACTCAGGTAGTTACTCCGGCACAATAGCAGCCAGTTCAGAGATTGAGGAGGTAGTCTGGTTACGTTACCAGGACCGTGATAAGGTATCGCCGGTCGATATGCTCATATTTGATTGGCTAAAAGAACAGGACCTGATAGATTAGAGCCTATGTCTTTTCTGTTATCCTTAAGGCACTGGCAAGCCTTTTTACTGATTTTTGTACTCCCCTTCCTGTTGCAGTTTACCTTACCACGCATCGCGGCTACAACAGGATTTAGTATAGGTGAGGCGGCCAGTACCGCTATAGATGCGCTGCCAACAATTTTCCTGACTGTCTGGATATGGCAGGTTGGAGTACTAATGCACCGCAGGCTTCCCTCCATGATAAACATTAGTGCAATCTATCTCCATCTTGGTGCGCTGTATTTTGTGTTATACACTATGTTACTTGTTTATACTTTTGCTTTGGTACGGGAAAGTATAACAGAAGGCACATTGCCTTTCGGGATGCTTGTATTATTACTCCCCATGCACCTCTTCGCTACTTTCTGTTTTTTGTATATGGTGTATTTCACAGCCAGAAGTATTGTAAGCGTACAACATCAAAGAATAGTTGAATTTGGAGAATATGCGGCAGTACTTTTGCAGATCATGTTTCTCCCAATTGGAATTTGGTTCTTACAATCACGCCTAAGGCAGTTGCCCCGCCTCTGAACCCCTTTCCATCATATATGATAAACTACTGTTATAAAAGCACTTATAAACAACTTAAAATATTACACAAAAATTATATATGACCAATATAATATTACTGACATATGATCGTTCAAACGTAAGTCAAGCAGTTCACAAAGGGACTTTTTGCACTTTTTGGTAGTATACAGCTTAATCTTTTACCATATTTGTAATACAATTCTGTACATAAGCTTAATAATTCGTAAACCAACAATTAACTAACAACCATGAAATTCAATTTTTTTAAGGCCTCCTTATCTCTTTTGCTGTGTACAACACTTATGGCCTCATGCGTATCTTCTAAGAAGTATGAGGATTTAAGAGCAAGCAAAGAGGCGTTGGAGCGTGAGCAAGCTGCTTCTCAGCAGAAAGTAAATGACCTTACGGCTTCTCTGAAAGACCGTGAGCAGAAGCTTGCTGAAATGGAGCGTGCCATGAATGAGCAGCAGAAAATTCTTGATAACCTGAAGAATGAGGTAAATGCAGCTTTGAAAGGCTTTAATGAAAGTGACCTGAGCGTAAATGTTAAGAACGGAAAAGTATACGTTTCTATGTCTGATAAGCTACTATTTGCAACCGGCAGCACAAAGGTTAACCCTAGTGGTAAAAAAGCTATTGATCAACTGGTAGACGTTCTAAAAAACAATCAGCAGGTTGAGGTAATGGTTGAAGGTCATACAGATGATGTAAGTGTTGCAAGTGGTATGAAATACCTGACTGATAACTGGGATCTAAGCGTACTTCGTGCAACTGAGATCACCCGTATGATGACAGACAAAGGCCTTTCTCCTGATAGAATTACTCCTGCTGGCCGCTCTTTCTATATGCCTGTAGACACAGGACGATCTGCAGCGTCTAAAGCCAAAAACCGCCGTACAGAGATCATCCTTACACCAGATTTCTCTGAGATATATAAGATTCTGGGGGTTCAGTCATAACTTATTCTGAACAGCACAAAAAAAGCCGGTGATTTAAAAGTCACCGGCTTTTTTTGTGCCTTTGTCCCGTCCTAAAATAGGTTGACACTTAAAACAACCTATTATGGAAAAAGGAGCAGAGAAAAAAAGCAAGCGCAGTCAGCGCGATTATTCCTTAGGCTTTAAACTACAAGTGGTAACTGAGGTAGAGAGTGGGGACTTGACGTATAAACAGGCCCAGAAAAAGTACGGCATCCAGGG